>JAUMUD010000012.1 GCA_030530875.1 Corynebacterium sp. | reverse complement strand
TGCAAGGACTTTATTATTGACCCCGTGCAGGTGCGTGCCGCCCGCCACTACGGGGCCGATGCCATTTTGCTTATGCTGAGCGTGCTCAGCGATGAAGAATATACTGAGCTCGCTGAACTGGCCAAATCCTATAATCTCGATATTCTCACTGAGGTTATTGATGAGGAGGAAATGGCCCGCGCGGAAAAGCTTGGTGCTAAGATCATCGGTATTAATCACCGTAACCTCCATGACCTGACTATTGATCTGAGCCGCTCTGCCAAGCTCGCGAAGCTGCTTCCGGAAGGTGCTTTGCTGGTTTCTGAATCCGGTATTCGTGATCATGGCACTGTGGTGGAATTGGCTGCGCATTCTGATGCTTTCTTGGTTGGATCGCAGCTCACCGGCAGCCCTGATGTGGATGAGGCCTGCCGTAAGCTCCTCTTTGGTGATCTCAAGGTCTGTGGCCTCACGCAGGGTACTTCCGCCCAGGCTGCCCGCGCACTAGGCGCTACCTATGGTGGATTGATTTTTGAAGAGGCCAGCCCACGGTTCATTGACAAGGACAAGGCCGTGGAGATCATGGATGCGGAACCTGGTCTTAAGTATGTTGCTGTTATTCGCAATCTGGATTCGATGAGAAATATCCCTGCGGATCCACGCATTGTGGCCTATCAGATCCACGCTGAGCTGAACGAACCTCCAGCCATTCCAGAGGATAAAGAATTCTGGCTCGCAATTAATGCGGATAATCCACCGGCCACGATCCCGGAGGCTGACCGATATGTGCTGGATAAGGGGCAGGGCGGTAGCGGCCAGGCCTTTGATTGGCGCACTATTGAGAAGCTCCCCCTCAGTGATGAGCAGCTATCCCGTACCCTTTTGGCGGGTGGCCTCAATGAGGAAAATATTGAGGGCGCTTTGAGGGTCGTCGCTAAGCAAAAGCTGGCTGGTGTGGACCTTAATTCAGGTGTGGAACGGGCACCTGGGATTAAGGATGCAGTGAAGCTTCGTGAATGTTCTAAGAAAATTCGTACTTTTCATATTTAAAGGTGAGTGATTATGGCGAAAAAGACTTTGTTGCCAGCATATTTTGGTGAATTCGGCGGCCAGTATGTGCCTGAGCTGCTGATTCCTGCTTTGGATCAACTGGAGGCCGCCTTTGTTGAGGCCATGAATGATGAATCATTCAAGGCGGAATTGGCTGGTTATCTGCGTGATTATTTGGGCCGTCCAACCCCATTGACGGAGTGTCAGAATCTGCCTTTGAGTGGTCCTGCGCGAATTTTCTTGAAGCGTGAGGATTTGGTCCATGGTGGTGCGCATAAGACTAATCAGGTGATTGGTCAGGCGCTATTGGCAAAGCGCATGGGTAAGACCCGCATTATTGCCGAAACTGGTGCCGGTCAGCATGGTACTGCCACCGCTTTGGCCTGTGCTTTGTTGGGTCTTGAGTGCGTGATTTATATGGGTGCTGAGGACGTGCGCCGCCAGCAGCCAAATGTTTACCGCATGGAACTGATGGGTGCCAAGGTGGTTTCCGTGACTGCCGGTTCCGGTACTTTGAAGGATGCGGTCAATGAGGCTCTGCGTGACTGGACTGCGACCTTCCATGAGTCCCACTATCTGCTGGGTACTGCTGCTGGTCCACACCCATTCCCCACTATTGTGCGTGAATTCCACCGTGTGATTTCCCAGGAAGCGAAGAAGCAGATCCTGGAACGCACTGGTAAGTTGCCTGATGTGGTAACAGCCTGTGTTGGTGGTGGCTCCAATGCTATCGGCATGTTTGCTGAATTTATTGATGAACCAAGTGTTGAGCTGGTTGGTGTGGAACCTGCTGGTGAGGGCCTGGATTCCGGCAAGCATGGCGCCCCAATTCATGAGGGCAAGGTGGGTATCCTGCACGGTGCCCGTTCGTATCTCATGCGCACCTCCGATGGTCAGGTTGAGGAATCTTATTCGATTTCCGCTGGTCTGGACTATCCTGGCGTGGGCCCCCAGCATGCCTATCTGCACAAGTCTGGCCGTGCCAAGTATGTGGGCATTACCGATGCTGAGGCGCTACGTGCCTTCCAAATGCTCTCCCGCCATGAGGGTATTATTCCTGCTCTCGAGTCCTCCCATGCGCTGGCCTATGCCCTGAAGCGTGCGGAAAGTGCCACTGAGCCAATCACCATTGTGGTGAGCCTTTCCGGCCGTGGCGATAAGGACGTTGACCATGTGCGCCGCACCCTGGAAGAGCACCCGGATTGGGTATATACCGGCAGCAACCGCGATAAGAAGAACTCCTAGAAGGGATAGAAAATGAGCCGTTATCCTGCACTTTTTGACCGCCTGAAGGCCAATAATGAGGGTGCTTTTGTTCCCTTCGTGATGCTCGGTGACCCTAACCCTCAGGACTCTGAGGACATTATTGAAGCCCTCATTGCCGGTGGCGCCGATGCCCTTGAACTTGGTGTTCCATTCTCGGATCCTGTGGCTGATGGCCTCACCATTCAGGAAGCGCACCTGCGCGCCCTTGCTGCCAATGTTTCTGTGGATGATGCCCTAGGTGTGGTGAAGAATATTCGCGCTAAGCACCCGGATCTGCCAATTGGTCTGCTCATCTATGGCAATGTGGCCTTTGCCCGTGGCTTGGAGCAATTCTATGCCGATGTGGCTGCTGCCGGGGCCGATTCTGTGCTGATCCCGGATGTTCCCGTCCGTGAGGGTGAGCCATTTATTGCTGCTGCTGTGGCTGCCGGTGTGGACCCAATCTTCATTGCACCACCTCATGCCTCCGCTGAAACCCTTGAGGGTGTGGCCGCTAATTCCCGCGGCTATATCTATGCGGTTTCCCGCGTTGGTGTGACCGGCGCCGACCGTGCCTCGGAAACTGATGGCCTCTCTGATGTGGTGGCTAAGGTGACGCAATTTGGTGGGGCACCAGTGCTCCTCGGCTTCGGCATCTCCCAACCACAGCATGTGCGTGATGCCATTGCAGCCGGCGCCGCCGGTGCCATCTCCGGTTCGGCTGTGACCAAGATTGTGGAGAAGCACTACGACAAGGCCAACAAGGGCGTGGACGAGAAGGAAGCCCTCCTTGTTGAGCTTCGTGAATTTGTTGAAGCAATGAAGGCTGCAACAAAGTAAAATTTCAAAAAAATAACCTCCAACCCTGATAACTTCTGGGTTGGAGGTTTTTTTGTCACAAGTACGGAATTAATTTAGAACTTCTCAATATAGCCACGAACATAACTTGGGCTCACTGGAAGTTCATTGGCGGGCACACCAAGGGCGAAAAGTGCGTTATTGGCCCAGTGCGGATCCCGCAATGAGGCGCGACCAATGAAGACCACATCCACGCGATCCGAACTAAGAAGGGACTCGGCATATTCCGCTTCCTGAATCAGCCCCACACCGCCAACCGGGTGGCCGGCCTGACGCACAGTTTCACTAAATGGGATCTGGTAGCCACGACCAACAGGGATCACAGCAGGGTAGGTGCCACCGGAAGTAACATCCACAAAGTCCACAGGGAGACCTTCGACCACAGTGCGGGCTTCTTCCGGAGTAATGCCATTCTCCACCCAGTCACTGCCGTTAATGCGCAGCAGTAGGGGAGTGGTATCTGGCAGAACGGCGCGCACAGCATCCACTACTTCAGTGAGAAGGCGGGCACGGTTTTCCAAGGAACCACCATACTCATCGGTGCGCTCATTGCAGCCGGGGGAGAGGAACTCGGAGAGTAGATAACCATGGGCCGCATGGATTTCCACAGTATCAAAACCGGCCTCCATGGCACGGCGTGCTGCATCAGCAAAGGCCTGTGGAATGGCCTTGATCTCCTCAAGGCTCAGCTCCCGTGGGACGCGATAATGATCATCAGGATAGGCGATAGGGGAGGGCGCCACTGGTTCATGGGAACCAGTATGCTTACGGCCGGAGTGACCTAGCTGAATGGCGATGCGGGCACCCTGTGCATGGGCAAAATCTACAATTCGGCGCAGTGGTGCAATCTGCTCATCATTCCACAAGCCAAGGCAATGATCGGTAATACGACCCTCGGGTAGGACGCCAGTGGCCTCAACGATGATCATGCCGAAGCCACCAGCGGCCAAGGCACCATAGTGCATGAGATGCCAATCATTGGCCAAGCCATCGGTGGCCTGATACTGGCACATTGGTGGCACCCACATACGGTTAGGAACCACAAGTTCTTTTATCTTAATTGGCTGCAAAAGTTGAACATTCATGCCCCAATTCTAGTTGATTGAAGTACGATTGGATACTATGGATATCAAAAATCTCAGTGAAAAGACTTGTTCTCGCCGGCTCTTCTTGGTTGCTAGTGCAACGAGTTTTGCCGGTTTGTTGGCCGCCTGCTCTGCGGGTGGTTCCAGCAAGTCTGCAAGTACAGATGCCTCCGATGTGCCAGTCGGATCCGCAATTATTGTCGGCGATTTTATTTTTGCTCAGCCTGAAAAGGGCACCTATAAGGCCTATTCCACTACCTGCCCCCACCAGGGTGCCAAGATCAATAAGGTTGATGGCAGCCATGTGATCTGCCCTAAGCATGATTCCATCTTCGACATCTCTGATGGTTCTGTAGTTTCTGGTCCAGCCCGTGACCCACTGAGTGGCGCCACCCTGAGCAATGAGGGCACCACCCTCACCGCTTCCTCCTAGGTTGGTTTCACGTGAAACGTCTACCACTAGATCCCCTAATTTATATGATTGTCTGTGCCGCTATTATCGGCTCAGCAATCCCGGCTCATGGCCAAGGCCTCACCATTGCCAACTGGGCAGTGAAAATTGTGGTCGCCCTTCTCTTCTTCTTTTATGGCGCCCGCCTTGAAACCCATGAGACCCTTGAAGGCCTGAAGAACTGGAAGCTTAATCTTCTGATTCTCTGCTTCACCTTCATTATTTTCCCGATTATTGGTCTGGCCCTGCACCCACTGCAGTGGCTCTTCGGCGCTGATATTTACTCCGGCATTCTCTACCTGACTTTGGTGCCGTCGACGGTTCAGGCCTCTATTGCACTCACAGGTATTGCCGGCGGTAATGTCCCGGCCGCCATTGTGAGTGCCACAACCTCAAATATTCTTGGCGTCTTCATTACTCCACTTCTGGCTGCGGCACTGATGACTCGTGCCACCGGCCATATGGAAGTGAATGCAAGTACCTTCATTGATATTGTGGTTCAGCTTCTGATCCCATTCATCCTGGGTCAGATTCTGCACCGATGGATTAAGAACTTTGCTGCCAAAAAGGCTACCAAGGTAGTCGACCGCGGCACCATCGTAATTGTGGTCTATACCGCTTTCTCTGAAGCACGTAATGAGCACATTTGGTCCAGCGTGAAGGTCAGTCAGATTATCTCCCTGCTAATCTTCATCATCGTCTTCGTGGCCTTCATGCTCTGGCTAACCCGCTTCGTTGGTGCTAAGCTGAAGTTCCCAATCAAGGACGTGATTGTCATCCAGTTCTGCGGTACGAAGAAGTCCTTGGCCTCCGGTCTTCCAATGGCCATTGTCCTCTTTGGTTCCGCCAACCTAGGTCTGCTCATTCTCCCGCTGATGCTCTTCCACAGCACTCAGTTGATTATGTGTAGTCAGGTTGCTGTCCGCTATGCACGAAAGAATATTGCTAATGAGTCAGAACACGAATCAGAATCTGTACGTTAGTCTCAATATGGTCATCCCTGAAGCAGGCATCAATATGCTTCAGTTCGCTGAACTTCGCCCACTGGGTGGCAGCGAAGATCCATGCGAGATTATCCGCTTCATTGAATTCGCCGATGGCAGCAGCATCTCGGGTGGCTTGAAGCCAGGTGCTTCCACCGAGCTTTCCCTGCCACCACAGCCACAGGTTCCTCATCCGGATCTCTATGATCAGTTCCCGGATATTACGGCCGAGATGATTAGCCCAGAGGACTTTGAAGCAAGTTGGGTTGAGGCCCAAGCGCTCTTTCCAGAGCTTCGAGATTAAGAAAAATGCTCCAGTTCAAAATTGAACTGGAGCATTTCTTTATGCGAAGAAAGAGCAGAGAATCATATAGAGGATGGTCCCGCCGAAGATGGAGAGAAGCGAATTGCGCCGCCAGTGTTGGAGGAGCAAAGTAACCGTCAAAGAAATCACTCCATAGAGCGCCAGCAGGTGACCATGATTCCGGTACGTGGAGAGCAGGGTATAGATGACCAAAATGCTCATAATGCCCACTGGCATATAAATGCCAAGGAACCGGAGAAAGAAGTTATTCCTCATATGCCTCGTCGCCACAAAGGGCACTGCACGAAGAAGCACAGTCACCACACCAATGGCAATGAGGACCGCAAGGAAGTAGCCAAGGCCAATACCCTCGGGGAGTCCGTAATTAGTCATTGCGTGGTTCCTCCAATGTTTCACGTGAAACATTGCGGCTTCGACGGAATGCCAAAACCAAGAGAATGAAGTAAAGGCAGAGCGCGATAATCAACATGAAGTTCAAACTAAAGAAAGAACCAATGGCACCACAAATGAGCGCCGCACCGAGCGCCTTGCCGGCATTACTTGGAATGGAGCGGAAGGCCTCATAACCAAGAACGGCAAAGAGAGCAGTTAGGGCAAAGTCCATACCGCGCACGGAATCCGGGAGGGCAGTACCAAAGAGGGCGCCGATGATTCCGGGGATCACCCACGAGGCTTGAAGGGCAATGTGGAGGAAAAGCACACGGCGACCTGTCCATGCCGAAGAGTCCTTAGCCTCTGAACCGGAGTAAGTGGCATAGGCCTCATCCGTCAAAGAGTAGACCGCATAGGCACGAGCAACCGGATTGGAGACGCGCTCCAGTGGGGCAGTGAGGCCATAGAAGATATGGCGGAAGTTCACCACGAAGGCCGCAAGGGCGGCACTGATTGGACCCACACCGGTGCTAACAAAACCGACCGTGAGGTATTCCATGGATCCGGCATAAACCAGAATGGAGAAGACCGGGGTCCACCACCAACCAAAGCCGGCGGCATGAACCACAAGACCGAAGGCCAGACCCAAAGGGATGAGCCCCACGAGGGGGCTCACACAAGCACGGGCAACAAAGCCGAAATCAGATTGAGTAGAGGACTTAGACTGATCAGGCATCGTTGAGGTCTTTAGGATAGGTAGCAAAGAGCGGCAGTGGGAAGTCTTGACGGCGCATAGCATCACCCCAAATATCGGCGCTGCCGGGAGCGAGGATATCGGAATTAAGAAGAGTAGTTACATACCACTCGCCATTAGCAATTTGCTCCTCAAGGTCCTTGGTATAGATGGTGACCACACCACGGAAAACACGCACACCCTCAAGGGCATCAATATGTTCCTGGCTTGGCCCCTTGCTAGTATCCACGACCACAAAGTGATCACCAATACGAACAGAGCCCTCCGGGGTAGGAGCACCCGGACGAAGGGCACCAACAATACGGACGCCATTGGTGAAGTCTTCACCACCGCGATAGACCACCTGAGGCTTGGAGATAAATTCCATCCACTTTGGCAGCAGAGTGATGGCTGCTTCATCAGTGCGCTGATCCAGACGGATCATGGTGCAGAAAGGTGGCTGATACTGAAGCACCATCATTGGTGCGCGCAGGGTTGAAGTCTTGCCACCGGATTCGCCAATGACGCGCTCCTCCATACCCTCGGGCAGCGGGGCACTAAGAAGTAGTACGCCGGGCTCAACATCACGCTGATCCATGCCAGTAAAAAGACGATCACTATACATAGTTCTCTTTCAATGTTTCACGTGAAACCATCACTAGGCTTCAATACCATTCTCAGCGGCCCAGGCCTTCAGGCGGGCTACGGATTCATCATGGTCCATTGGACCATATTCCAGACGCAAGTCCTTGAGGTAATTCCATGCCTTGCCCACCATTGGGCCCGGCTTCAGGTTCAGAATTTCCATAATGGCATTACCATCCAAGGCCGGGCGGACCTTCGCCAAATCCTCCTGCTTCTTGAGCTCAACAATGCGCTCCTCAAGTTGATCCATGGCTCGGCGGAGGCGATTAGCCTTGCGCTGATTGCGGGTGGTGCAGTCCGCGCGGGTGAGCTTATTGAGCTGATCCAATTGTGGACCGGCATCAGCCACATAACGGCGCACTGCAGAATCAGTCCACTCGCCTTCCGAGTAACCATAGAAGCGCATATGAAGGAAGATTAGATTGGCCACATCCTTAATCATCTGATTGGAATAGGTCAATGCACGCATGCGCTTCTTGGCCAGCTTGGCGCCAACAGCGGCGTGATTATAGAAAGTCACGCCACCATCCGCACGAACATCACGGGTGCTTGGCTTACCAATGTCGTGGAGTAGGGCAGCCCAACGAAGAACCAGATCCGGCTCACCGGCGGGCTCCTGTTCCATGGCCTGCTGAAGCACCTTCAAGGAATGCTGGTACACATCCTTGTGGCGGAAGTGCTCATCCGGCGCAAGCTTCAAAGCGGGAATCTCCGGGAAGATCACATCGGCCACTCCCGTGGCACACAGAAGATCAATGCCCTTCCATGGATAAGGACTGAGCATCAACTTATCCAATTCCTGACGGACGCGCTCCGCGCTAATGCGCTTGAGTTCCTCAGCCATAGAAGTCATGGCTTCAAAGACTCGATCGGAAACACGGAAGTCCAACTGGGCAACAAAGCGAGCCGCGCGAAGAATACGAAGCGGATCATCATGGAAGGAAATATCTGGCTCGCATGGCGTATCCAACTGACCATCATCCATGGCGACCAGACCGGCGAGCGGATCGTGGAACTCGTGGTTGCCATCGGCGCGCAATTCAAGAGCCATGGCATTGACGGTGAAGTCACGGCGGACCAGATCCCCATCCAAGTTATCGCCGAAGGAGACTACCGGCTTGCGGGTCTCACCGTCATATTCATCGGCACGAAAAGTGGTGATCTCAATAATCTGGCCATTGAAGGAAGCAGAGACAGTGCCAAACCGAATGCCGGTATCCCATACAGTCTCGCAGCACTTGTCGAGAATCTCGTAGATAACCTCCGGGCGGGCATCAGTGCAGAAGTCAAGATCATGGCCGAGCACACCAAGCAGGGCATCACGAACCGAACCACCCACAAGATACAGGGAGTGGCCCGATTCATTAAAGGCCTCCGCCAGTGGAATAAGCGTGGAATTATATTCCGCGATCGCGGCCTTCATATCCTCGACTTCAACTGCCAATTTTTATCCTTAACTACTTCGCTATGCTTTTGGCTTAATTACTGCTTCTAATCTATTTATCTAGGCAATTCTACCGTTTATGCACCGCTAACAACAATAGACAATAAGGCCATTAATCACGGCTATTGCCACCGGCCTAAGACTATGCCTATTTTCTTATACCTATGCGGTACCATAGATACCTGTATCTACTATGACTAGCTCTTCATCTGAGGCGAATTCCCGCCGCACGCAACAACCGCACGATGGTAACCGTCAGCGGTCACATCGCCGTGCCCAGGGCCAGTCAAACCAGAACCGCCCAAGCGGCAATGGCAGCAATAATAACCGTAACCGCCACCGTTCCAACCGCAACAATAATAAGAATGCCCAAGGCAATCAGGGGCAGCAGAATAAAGCAGCACAGAGTAAGAACCCGGCAAATACTAACGCGGGAAACAATGCCGGAAATAATTCTGCATCTGGCAACAAGGGTGGCAACCGCAATTCCAAGCGCGGCAATAATCGGAATAGTAATAACCGTAACCGCCGCCGCAATCCGCAGGGGCAGAAGCGCAATAATAAAGCCCGCCCACAGAATGGGGCCAAGCGCCGTCAGCCACGCATGCCGGTCAGCAATGAGACCAGTGCCGGCGGCATGGTGATTTCCGGCTTGGCAGAAGCAGTCAATGCCAAGGGCGAGGTCGATCTTGATCGCATCTATGCGGCACTGATTGGTCGTGTGGATCGACGCGGTCGTCTTTTGTGGTCCATGCCAAAGGGACACGTGGAGCAAGGGGAGAAGTACGCCCGCACCGCCGAGCGTGAGGTCTGGGAAGAGACCGGCATTCATGGTACGGTCTTTACCCGCATTGGCAGCATTGATTATTGGTTCGTATCCGATGGGGTGCGCATTCACAAGAGTGTCTATCACTATTTGCTGCGCTACCAAGATGGTGTCTTCAATGATGAGGATCCAGAAGTAACTGAGGTTGCGTGGTTCCCAGTCACAGAACTGACCTCAAAGTTGGCCTATGCCGATGAGCGTAAGCTTGCCCGCACCGCCCTTGAAAAACTGCCACAGTTCGCACGCCAGGAAAAGGCCGCAGGGCGGGTGACCCCACGATGAGTGCGCGCCGTAATTCCAATGTGCGTCATATTACGCGCGCGTGCCTAGGTATGTTGGGCAGCATTATTCTGCTGAGCCCACCAGTCGCCCATGCCGTACCAACCCCGCAGGACCCAACCTCAAGTGAGGTGGCTTCCTCCTGGATGAACCCTAATATCCGCCCGACGGATGGCACTGGTCCCGTGACCATCGACATTTCGTCCATTTCCATGCCGGCGGGTAATGGCAATACGGCAAGCCCGACCGATACGGTGACGGTCACCGTGAAGATCCATAACTCATCCACGAGCACAGTGCGGAATCTTAATGCCCGTGTTTTCCGTGCGGAACCAGTGGGCACGACCGCCCTTGCCCGCACGGCACTGGCGATGGATGATACAGAATTCCAGAACGGTACTAATTACCGCCCGCTCAATATCACCATTGATCCGGCGCAGGATGCCACAGTATCCGTGGCCTTCAATCCAAATGATCCGGCCCTGCGGATGAATGACCCGGCAGTGTACCCAGTGATGGTTAGCATCACTGGCACCATTGGCACGGGCAGTGCACAGACCCTGGATAGTGAGCGCTTCCTGCTGCCCATCGTGAATTCCACGGCACCTTCGGCAGCGGATGCTTCCGCTAATTCAGATTCTTCGGGCGAATCGAATAATGCTTCCTCGACGTCACCGTCTTCAAGCAGTGCGACGTCTTCCAGCACCACTGAATCTGAAACGCCGGCCGGGGAAAATAATCCTGCTTCGCCTCAGCCAAATGGTGCGCCCATTACTTTGATTTGGCCGCTAACTGGTCGGACCAATGTGCTTGCCGGTGAGACCGGTGAGGCACCGGGTGAAGCGCCACTGATTTTGTCCAAGGACACTTTGGCCGATGAGTTGGCCAATGGTGGACGCCTTTATAATCTGCTGGACCAATATACTTCGGCGCTGACTGCCCATCCGAATTTATCCCAGGCAACCTGTATTGCCATTGATCCGGATTTGCTCAATACTGTGTCACGCATGAGCCGTGGCTACTTTGTGGACAATCAGCGCCCAAATCCTGTATCCCAGCCATTGCGCCTTCGTGATTCCTGGACCAAACACAATGATACGGAGAGCTTAGATCCGGGAACGGGGCAGCAGAGTGCATCCGAATGGATGCAGAAGCTTCAGCATATCGTGAGCCAGCCGGGCACCTGCGTTGTTGCCCTGCCATGGGCCGATAGTGAGCTATCCGCAGTGAACCGCACCGGCAATCAGTGGCTGATGCGTGAAGCAGTCGCACGCGGAAATGAGATTATTTCCCAGATTCTCAATGTGACCCCACTGAGCAATGTGGTCCTGCCCGAATCCGGCTATGTCACCGAAAAGACTGCCTCGGCTTTAACCCTGGCGGATAATCACACCACCGTGGAACAGGCGGTGGAAAATTCCTGGCAAGGTAAGCAAGATCATGGCACCGCTGGTGATGCCTTGAATGATTCGCAGCTGCCCGAGGAAACCTCCTCCACGGGATCGGCCGCGAACCCAGTGCGTGTACTTGTGGCGGATAATACTATCCAGGGTCAGGTCAATAAGGGCATTTATTCCCGTCTTTATAATGGCTCCGTGGTTGGTGTGAGCTTCCAGGGTTCGCTTGCCGCCACCTTGGCCACTGTGGGCACCGACCCACAGACCACGGGCTATAGTAACCCAGACGCCCGCTTCGATTACGCCATTGATTCGGCCACCGCCCGCGCCCAGGATGCCTCAGCCTCCTTGCGCCTTGCCGTATCCAATTACCTCACAGGTCTTAATACCAATACGGTGATTGTGAATCCGCCACATTATTTGGACGGGGCAGAGGGCTCCCAGCAAATCGTCAATACCGTTGGGGATCTTCTGGAGAGCAAGCAGGCTTACCCAGTGAGCCTGACTTCCATCATTCAGGACGCCACCCCACCAGAGGGCCCATCGACCACCGGCACGGAATATTCCGACCCGGCCGAGATCACGGATACTGAGGCCCTGCGCGCCAAGCAGCAGGCGAACTATACCGAAGACCTCACACGGATCCTCACCAATGATCCACAGATTGCACTCACGCGCTTCCGCTATACGGAGCCACTGATGGAAGATCTGCTGCGATCCCTAACTGGTGTGCAGCGCCGTTCCATGGGCACCTATCTTGCCGCCACCTTTGAGGCGGACACCATTCTGAATGGTAACCGCGATATGCTCCGCAACCTCCGCAGTGCTATCACTCTCTTGCCACCAGGCAATGTATATACCCGCACTTCGCCGAATTCGCCACTGCTGATTGTGGCGCGCAATGGCCTACCACTGCCACTGAATGCGACACTGGGCTATTCGGCCCCGGATGGGGATACCTTGGATGTGCCAAGCAATACCCGTATCCCGGCCCGTGGTTCCATCACCATTTCCATGACGGCCAATATTGCCTCCGATGAGAATCTGACCAATCTTCGTGTCTGGCTTGCTACCGAGGACGGTTCGCAGATTTCTAGTTCGGTGGATATTGCTGTCCAAACCCGCTCCGGTTTCACCAAATGGTCGGCCGCACTCGGTGTGAGTGTTTTGCTCATTGGTGTCTTTATTAGTCGTTTGATCCTGCGTCGCCGCAGGAACCGTGGCCGCCATAATCGCTAAATATCCAGCGAGGATAGTGCCCACTGCCAGTTACAGCTGGTATAAATTGATCTGTGAATTCCCAAGAAACGGATAAGGAAAAGGGCCAAGGCAAGGGCCTTCGCGGACGAATCGTCCCGCCCACGCCACCGTCCCCGATACCCACGACGTTCAGGAGTAAGGCGGCTTCAGCCAATAGGGAGGCCACCAGGGCCGCCCAAAGCGCATTGGGTAAGAAGCCTACAGCCCCAGTCAAGGAGGAGCAGCCGGAGGAGGATTCCGCACAGTCGGTCGTCCGCGCCGGTGGTTCCATGGCTGTGGCCACGATGCTCAGCCGTATTACCGGCTTTGTCCGCAATGTGATGATCGGTTCCTCCCTTGGACCGGCAGTCGGCTCGGCCTTTAATACGGCCAATACTTTGCCGAATCTCATTACGGAAATTGTGCTCGGTGCGGTGCTCACCTCTTTGGTGGTGCCAGTTCTGGTCCGCGCGGAGAAGGAGGACCCCGATAGGGGTGCCGCCTTTATCCGCCGACTGTTGACACTTTCCGTGAGCCTCCTTCTGTTCGTCACCATTATTGCTGTGGCGGCAGCACCATTCCTCACAAGACTCTCGCTGGGCGCTGAGGGCAAGGTCAATATTTCACAATCCACGGCATTCGCCTACTTCTTGCTCCCGCAGATTCTTTTCTATGGTGTTTTCGCCCTCTTTATGGCGATTCTCAATACCAAGGGTGTGTTCAAACCAGGTGCCTGGGCCCCGGTGCTCAATAACATAGTGGTTATTGCGGTACTGGGCATATATTGGCTCCTACCTGGTGGTTTCCACCCGGATGAGCAGGTCAGCCTGCTGGATCCACATGTGCTTTTGCTTGGTCTTGGTACCACCCTTGGTGTGGTTGTCCAGGCCCTCATTATGCTTCCATACCTCAAGAAGCAGAATATTGATCTGCGCCCACTATGGGGTATTGATGCACGCCTCAAGCAGTTCACCGGAATGGCCATCGCCATTGTGATCTATGTGGGCATCTCCCAGGCGGGCTATATTTTGACCACTCGTATTGCATCGAGCAGCGACCCAACTGCCCCAATGATCTATCAGCAGGCCTGGCTCTTCCTCCAGGTGCCTTATGGCATTATTGGCGTCACGCTGCTCACGGCTCTCATGCCTCGTCTATCCCGCGCGGCCGCCAATGGCGACCACAAGGGCGTGGTTAATGATCTGACCATGGCAACCAAGATCACCTTCTTGGCGCTCATTCCGATCATTATCTTCATGACCGTCTTCGGTGTGGAGATCGCCAATGCACTCTTCGCCTATGGTGCCTTCGACCGCCAGTCCGCCGATCTGCTCGGCACGACTCTGAGCTTCTCCGCCTTCACGCTCATCCCTTATGCTTTGGTGCTTCTGCACCTGCGCGTGTTCTACGCTCGCGAGGAGGCCTGGACCCCAACCTTCATCATCGCTGGTATCACCACAACCAAGGTGATTCTTAGCTTCCTGGCCACCCGCATTGCTGCCTCCCCGCGTGATGTGGTGGTGCTGCTTGGTACCGCTAATGGTTTTGGTTTTGTGGCTGGTGCTTGCATTGGTGCGCTGCTTCTTCGCCGCAAGCTGGGCAAGCTTCAGGCCCCGAGCATTCTGCACACTACCGCCTGGACTGTGGGCGCTTCCGTTGTTGGTGCATTTGTCGCCTACTACGTGGATATGGCCCTTGCGCATGTGATTATGCGCCCAGAGCTGCACATTCTTGGTTCGGTGGTCTTTATCTTCCGCGTGGCAGTCGATGGTGTAGTCTTCCTGATTGTTACTGGTCTTGTGCTCTCCCGCTCCAAGCTTGAGGAGCTCCGTAGCCTTAGCGCTGTGGGTAATCGCATTCCGGGTCTGCGCAAGTTCATCAAGACCGAAGCTCCGACCCCTGTCAGCACCCCAACCGAGGTCTCCATGCATCTGCAGATCAGCGAGGAGGCCATTACGGTTTTGCCACTGCCTCCAATGTCTGCTGGTATGGTGCGCCCACCGCGCCTGGTTCCTGGTGCGCCAATTGCCAATGGCTCCTTCCGTCTGCTCAAGAACCACGGCTCCATCCCTGGCGCTACTTTCTGGCAGGCCATTGAACAGTCCACCGGCAGGGAAGTGGCACTGACCTTCGTGGACACCGAGGGCACTCGCGAGAATCCAGTCGCTCCCGCAACAGCTGCTGGCATCGCCTCTGAGGTTGCCCGTCGCAGTCGCCGCATTGCTGGCCTCTCGACGGCCGGCATCAAGGGCCTCGCGCCGAACATGCGCCTTTCCACTTACCGCGCTGGCTGCTTGATTGTCGCCGACTGGGTTCCTGGTGTGGCGCTTAGCGACGTCCCCGCTGCGGAACCTCAATCGGCCGCGCTGGCTGTGGCCTCTCTGGCTGCTGCCGCTGCTACTGCGGAGTCTGCCCGTGTGCCTTTGGGTATGGCGGATATTTCCCAGATCCGTATTGATACCAACGGTAATGCCGTGCTGGCCTTCCCAGCTGTGCTTCCTGGTGCTAGTTATGAGCGCGATATTGAGGTCTGCCTCCAAGCGCTCAAGACTCTGCTTGGTACCAGCCCTCATAAGGTTGAGTCCTTGGAGAATCTCTGCCTTGAGGATCCACATGCCATTAGTGCCCAGGATTTGGCTCATCGTCTGGCCGCTACGGGTAGTGAGGGTGAACAGCTTGCCATTGATGAGGAAGCTCAGCCAACCCCAGTGGTGCCGGGTACCAGTGGTGGTTTCGGTGGCCGTGGCTATTCCAGTCAGATGAAGGTTCTGATTGCTATTGCCTCCGTGGTTGCCGTGATTATTGCCGCCATTGCCGCCCTTACCATTGTTGGTGGTTTGGGTCAGCATCGCCGCAATGCACCGGTTCAGTCCAATGTCATTCCAGCCATTACGGATAACCCAACCACGCGCCCAACGGAACCAGCTTTTCCTGGTTTCCCACCAGGGGCCAATGATGTTAATAATCCAAATGGCACGGATGTGAACCCTACAGCCGATACCAATCTCCCGCCGGCTCCGGTAGTCACTGAGACACCAGCCCGCTAGGCGAGAAAAATAATTTCCTAGTTCCTCCCCGCACTGCAGGGGAGGAACTTTTTTGTAATCACATTCTTGTAATTAACCTCAGTGCGCAAGTTCGCCACCTATATCAACCTGGGCATATGCCCAGCCGTCAAATTTCACCGCATAACCAAGCTCTGAGCTTTCCTGGGCTTTTAGCCCAATTCACTCCTGTCACAATCACCTTTTGTAGACACTGAGTGCACCCGTGCAGGCCACGGGCAGAGTTATTTGTTCGCGTAGTACCCCCGGAGCATTACGATGTTTCCAACAACCCACCATCAGAAAGAGCAGAATCCCACCGCGTGGATTCCGCAACAGCAACGCCGTCGACGTGGTCCCCAGGATCTTGGTTCGCAGACAAGTGGAGGACGAGTCCCGCTCTTACCCAGGCATGAGCCGGCGGCTCCTTCTGCTGATGCAGCCTTCAAGCTTTCCCCGGCACGTATCCAGGGAACCCATGAGGGTATGGACCGACCGGCTCGTGGTCGATACCAGGAACGCCAAGACCGTGCCGTGGAACGCAAAGAAACCATCCCCGCTGCCATGCTGAGTGAAGCCGAGCTCATTGAGCGCCATCGACATGGCGATGCTACTGCCTTTGAAGAGATTCATGCCCGATTTTCTGGCATTCTCTTCAAAGTCAGTCGCAGCTATGACCTCAATGAGTATGAGCAAGATGATGTGGCGCAGGAAGTCTATTTGCGTGTGTGGATCACCCTGGCGGACTTCCGTCAGGAATCCTCCTTGGCTACATGGATCTATAGCTGCGGCAAACACAAAGCAGTGGATATTGCTTTAACCCTGCAGAAGTGCCTCCTCTTCCTCTTTGGGCAAGAAGAGGGCGGCCTAGAACCGACGAGTCATGACTGCGCAACCATCTTGCATATTGAGGCCGACTCGGAATATCTCGAGATCCTCATGCTGCGCGTGCCCGCTGATTTTAGGACCTCCGCCCGTCTAGCCGAGCGTGGGGAAGTAGAACAGCGCGGGCTTCCCATGGTGGCCAAACAATCAAAGACTCACTATGTCCAAGGCAAGAAATATCTTTTCGAGTTTCTCCATTATGGACACCCAGTTGGAAGGAGGAAGCTCGCGCCTCAACGAACGGCCTCATATGCAGATGAGTTCACCGATCCACAGCTAGGACTTTCACGAATCTCGGTAGAATGAGAGGGAATTGTTCGTCGTCCTTGGGCGTTGAACTTTGACGAACAGAAGCCTATGTGAGGAGAAACATGTCCGAAATTCATGACCTGATTATTGTCGGCTCAGGCCCAGCTGGTTATACCGCAGCTATTTATGCTGCTCGCGCAGAGTTGAAGCCACTGGTTTTCGAGGGTATCGAATATGGTGGCTCGCTGATGACCACGACCGAGGTCGAGAATTATCCAGGTTTCAAGGAGGGCATCATGGGCCCAGACTTGATGGAGGATATGCGTGCTCAGGCTGAGCGCTTCGGTGCAGATCTACGCCCTGAGTTGGTTGAGAAGATTGACCTCGAGGGTGATATCAAGAAGGTCTGGGCTGAGGATCAGGAATACCACGCCAAGGCAGTCATTCTTGCCATGGGTGCAGCACCTCGTTATATTGGTGCCCCTGGTGAGCAGGAACTGCTCGGCCGTGGCGTTTCCGCCTGCGCCACCTGTGATGGTTTCTTCTTTAAGGACCACGACATTGCTGTAGTTGGTGGCGGTGACTCCGCCATGGAGGAAGCTATCTTCCTGACCAAGTTCGCAAAGTCTGTGACCATCATTCACCGCCGTGAAGGCTTCCGCGCATCCCGCATTATGCTCGACCGCGCCAAGTCCAATGAGAAGATCCGCTTCCTCACCAACAAGGTTGTGAGCCATGTTCTTGGCGAGGATAAGGTGACCGGCCTTGAGCTGACCGATACTGTCAGCGGCGAGAAGAGCACCCTTGATGTGACTGCAATGTTCGTGGCCATTGGTCTTGACCCTCGTTCCGAGTTGGTCAAGGATCAGGTCTTCTTGGATGAGGGTGGCTTCATTGTGACCAGTTCTCCTCGTACCAATACCAATGTTCCTGGTGTCTTTGCCTGTGGTGACTTGGCTGACCCAATTTACCAGCAGGCTATTACGGCAGCTGCCTCTGGTGCATCCGCTGCTATTGATGCCGAGCACTACCTGGCCGAACAGGCCTAAGTCGAAAGAAAAGCGAAAGGAAACCCCAATGAGTAATGCACAGCCATTGACCCAGGCTCAGTTCCGCAATCTGGTTATTGATTCTGATAAGCCAGTCCTCATTGATTTTTGGGCTGAGTGGTGCGGTCCATGCCGCAAGATCGCCCCAATCATTGATGAGGTTGCTGAGACCATGGGTGACAAGGCCGCTATCTACAAGGTCAATGTGGATGAGGAGCGTGGCCTTGCTGCCATGTTCGGTATCCAGTCCATCCCAACCCTGAAGATTTTCAACGGCGGCAAGGAAGTAGATTCTGTGGTTGGTGGCCTGCCAAAGGTCGCTCTTGTTGAAAAACTTCAGCAATATACCTAATTTTCATACCTAATTTTCGGTGATGCGCCATATTTTTGTGGTGTTTCGCTGGTAGACTAGTACTTTAGTCGATTTAACTTCACGAGAGGTTCAAGAGGTAGCTAGTGGCCGAAGTTTTAAGTGTCGGGGATCGTAGCCCGCGTATCGCGGAAGTGCGCCAAACCCTGACCAAACTGGGCTTTCTTAATAATGGCAGGGGAGTGGGCGATGCCTACTCTCCGGAAGACACCTACTTTGATGAGGAACTGGCCCAAGCCCTGCAGGCTTTCCAGCAGTCCCGCGGTGTTCTTCCCGATGGCGTCATTACCGAACCCACCCTACGTGTACTCCGTGAGGCTTCTTATATCCTCGGTGCACGTGTTTTGAGCTACCAACCAGGCAATGTACTGACTGGCGATGACGTAGTTCAGCTCCAAGACCAGCTCCATGAGCTCGGTTTCTACTCCAACCGCATTGATGGCCACTTTGGTCCAGATACTGCCGAGGCCCTTCGCACCTATCAGATGAATATGGGCCTCAATGTGGATGGCATCTGTGGTCCAAATACTCTGCGTTCCCTTAGCTATCTTGGTCGCCGTATTACCGGTGGTTCGACCTTGGCTATCCGTGAGCGTGAGCAGGTGCGCCTTGCTGGTCCTCGTCTGGCTGGTAAGCGTGTGGTCATTGACCCTGCCCTCGGCGGTAAGAACCAGGGTATGACTGTGGCTGGCCCATTTGGTTCCATCACCGAAGAGGAGATCCTCTGGGATCTCGCTACTCGTATTGAGGGCTCCATGGTGGCTGCCGGAATGGAGACCATCATCTCCCGCCCACGCATGGGTAACCCTTCCTATCAGGAGCGCGCGGAGATCGCCAATGCCTTTGGTGCAGACCTGATGATTTCCCTACAGGCCGATCATTACCGCAATGACAAGGCCAATGGTGTCGCCAGCTTCTACTTCGGTTCCGAGTTTGGTAGCTCCAGTCTTACCGGTGAGATGCTCTCTGGCTATATTCAGCGTGAGATTGCTGCCCGCACCGATATGCTCAACTGCGGCAACCATGCCCGCACCTGGGACCTGCTACGTCTGACCACCATGCCTACTGTGGAGGTCGTGCTTGGCTATCTGACCAATCCTCATGATGTCGAAACACTCACGGATCCAACCAAGCGTGCCACCATCGCTGAGGCCATTGTGGTCGCCGTGAAGCGTCTCTATCTGCTGGATAATGATGACCGCCAGACGGGTACCTTCACCTTCTCCGAGTTGCTCCGCGAAGAGCTTCTTTAAAACCCTAAGCATAAAAGAAGGCCACTATCCTGAGTCGGATAGTGGCCTTTGTGCTAGCTACTGAGCTTGCTTCCCACGTACGTGAATGGGTAAGTGAGGAAGAAGAGCAGTGTAGAGATGATCATATATGGCACGCCAATGACCAGTCGCCACAGCGGAGTTTTCTCAATAATTGGTCCATTGAAGATGAAGTCCGCCCATTGAATCTTCTGAAGGCGCACATAGTTGTCAACGGCCTTAGAGTCCGCACCAATCGCAAGAGCACAGCTGCCAATCAAATTGGCACGAATCTCGTCTACCTTCTTGATGTAGGTAAGACTGCTTTGAATGAGATCCGGAGTGAGTGCGTCCAGAAGGGAATTCTGGCTTGCCTCACGGTTCTGTGCATGAGGATCAACGTAGTAGTTGTTATAGTCCTGCAGCACGTTATACAGGGCACCAACGGATACGCCGAGCTCCTTTGCCTTGGCCTTGTAGTCATCACTGACAATGCCAGTTATGTAACTCAAGTCGTCATAATTCGCCTGAGTTTCCTTAGCCCTAGCGTCAATATCTTGGATATTGCCGTACTTTTGGATGCTTTCCTTGAGGAAGTCCTTGTCGATGGTTTCGCGCTTCATATCCTCGCTGAGCGGATATTCCTTGCTCACGAAGACTGGCTCATAGATCTGCTTATCCGCAGAGACATCAGCAGAACCCTTCACCAATTTCCGGTCTTTATCGACAATGGCGTAGCCCTTATCCACAGCATTCTGCTCAAAGGCCGTACGAGCCTCCGTTACCTTTTCGAAGAGTGGCTGCAGGGCAGTGAGCTCCTGATTGAGATCACTTGTCGTACATGTATTGCCGGACCATTCAGCGTTGGAAGCGGATAAGTCAGCACGGGCTGGGCTAGCGAGAGTTACAAGACCAGAAGCGCACAACGCGATAGCGCTCAACATCACAGCGGTCTTTCGCATTTTCACCATAATTGTTAACTCTTTTCTTACACAGCAGCGGTTAGCTGCTTAGTGGTTGGTACATGTCCTTTAGGACATTCCAAAAATAGATGAACGGTATAACCGGGATCATCAGGATAGACTTCAGGAAAGTCCACCACGTTCCAATCGGCCGACCAGGAAGTGAAGCCGTGGCACTCACCAGTGGATTCACCTTGCGCAGGGTATAGAGATTCTCCACAGCCTGCAGATCCACACCGGCGGCTAGTGCACACTGAGCCTCATAGTCGGTCTGAATTTCGCTATAGGCCTTGCCATAAGCAAGATTCGCCTTGAGAAGATCCTCGGTAAAGGATTCTGCAAGATCAGTATTTCGCTGTTCCCACTTGGAAGGTTGACCAGGGAAACGGAATCCTGCAGTCTTCACCGCAAAGTCGAACTCACCAGGGGAGAGCCCAAACTTCTTGGCAAAAGCAATATAGTCAGCATCCACATTCGGGATATAACCAGCGGAATCGAAGAACTCCTTTTCCAACTGTTCCCTCGCTGAAATATCAGTACCCATATCAAGATAAGGCTGATACCTAATCTTGTACTCTTCCGGTGTTCCCTCGAAGGAGTAGAAAGATTTAAGCGGGTAGGAACGAGAACTTGGCTCAGGGAAATGGAACTTCTTTACATCCGGAGCTTGTGCATCACCGCGATAGACTGTGCCATCCGCATTCATGATGGTGTAGCCCTTATCCACGAGATTCTGGATGAACTGCTCCTGAGCCTTAGCTACTGCGTCATATTCCGATTGGAGGACATCAGGCAGCTTAAATTGATCGGTCATCACACAGTGATAGCCGTCATAGCTGATTTGCACGGCGTGCGCAGGCGCGGCACCCAGTGCAATAAGCCCTGAACTTAGAAAGGCAGAAGCGCCAAGAATAGCGCATATTTTCTTAGACATGGTGGCTCCCATCCGAGGGTCGTAGTTACCAAATGAAGGTCTAAGTCATGTGTTACCCTTATTCTAATTTACGGTTGCATAGAAAACCTAATCACGATGTTGCACGCAAAGAATCGAATTGCATATTGGCTCGTAGAAGGCATTAATCGGTCGATCCTTCGCGAGCAGATCTTCTTCCTATGAAGTCAAAAAAGAGGCCCCACGGCTTGAAGCCATGGGGCATGTTTCACGTGAAACCTACTTAAGCAATTTGATGATTCGCTCGAAGTCATCCTGCGAACCGAATTCAACCACAATCTTGCCGCGGTTCTTCTTATTGACCGTGACCGAGACCTTGGTATCCAGACGGTCCGACAGAGTTTCGGCCGGGGTGGCATAAAACTCAGGCAGGGGAGTGGGCTGTTTCTTTGGACGAGCAGGACGCTGCTCAGCGGCGAAGCTCGCAGCGGCGCGCTCGGCATCACGCACACTCAGATCCTCATTGACGATCTTGTCGGCGAACTTCACGCGAAGTTCATTGGTGAGATCCTCATTATCCGGAACCTTGATGCTCAGAATGGAGCGGGCATGACCAGAGCTAATGACATTGGCGGCGAGCTTGTTCTGAACCACAGCGGGGAGATCCAGCAAGCGGAGACAGTTGGTGATGGTGGAGCGGCCACGACCAATGCGCTCAGCGAGCTCAGCCTGGGAGACGCCGAACTCCTCCAGCAGCTGCTGATAGGCGAAGGCCTCTTCAATGGCATTGAGATCCTCACGGTGGATATTCTCCAGCAGAGCATCGCGGAGCATATCGGCATCATCCACCACACGGATAATGGCTGGGATCTCCTTGAGGCCCACAGCCTTGGAAGCACGCAGACGGCGCTCACCCATAATGAGCTCGAATGGCTTCTCCCCGTCCTTGACTGGGCGGACCACGATAGGCTGCATCACGCCAAAGAGCTTGATGGAGGTCTCGAGCTCTTCCATGGCGCGCTCATCAAATTCCATACGCGGCTGACGGTGGTTCGGCATGATGGTGTCCACGTCGAGTTCACGATAGGTGGCACCATAGGTCTCGATGGCCTTCTTATCCGCATCAGGGATTGGGCCGGAGCCAAACATGATATCAGCGGCACGCTCACCGAGGCTCGAGCGGCTAACCGAACCAGCCTTACGGTTCAGGGCAGCACGAGTTGGCTCAACGAAGCGAGCGTTCATTGCATCATCAAGACGCTTATTTTGCTCGCGGGTGAGTTCGGCCTCAGCCTTGATATCGGCGATCTCACGGGCGCTGGCCTCTTCAAGGCTACGTGGAGGACGGTTATGCGGAGGAAGGTTGCGGGCAGCAGGACCACCGCCGGAACCATTAATGAGGGACTCCAGGCCACGCCCGAGGCCGCCGGAACGAGTCTTCTTCTTATTCGCCATCAGTTACCTCCGTATTGCTCTGAGCATTTGCCTGCTGTGGTGGAACGCCAATCACGTCCATGGAACCATCAGCAGGGTAGTCACCACGATTATTGAATTCCACGGTGGCATCCAAATAGGCAAGGGCACCACGGGAACCCGGATCATACTGAAGCACGGACTGGCCATAGCCAGGAGCCTCAGAGACCTTAACGGAGCGTGGGATCACATTGTTAAGTACCACAGCACCAAAATGGTGGCGGACCTCCTCAGTCACCTGCTCGGCGAGCTTAGTGCGGCCGTCATACATGGTGAGCAGAATGCCAGAGATATGAAGCTCAGAGTTCAGGTGCTCATGGATCATCTTGATGTTATTGAGCAGCTGGCCCACACCCTCCAGGGCGTAGTATTCGCACTGAATTGGAATGAGGATCTCACTCACAGCAGTCATTGCATTAATGGTGAGCAGGCCCAGGGATGGTGGGCAGTCAATGAAGACATAGTCGAAGTTATTGTCCTCAATGAAGCTAGTAAGGGCATCGTGGAGACGGTACTCACGGCGCACCATATTGACCAATTCAATTTCTGCACCGGCCAAGTCGATGGTGGCAGGAATACAGAAGAGATTCTCATTGAAGGAAGCCTGCACGGCCTCCTCAGGGGTAGCCTCACCCAGGAGCACCTCATAGCTAGAGAGGGTACCCACGCGGTGTTCAGCCCCCAGGGCAGTAGAGGCATTACCCTGTGGATCCAGATCCACAACCAAGACCTTGAGGCCACACAGAGAGAGTGCGGCAGCCATATTGACGGCAGTGGTGGTCTTACCCACGCCGCCCTTTTGATTAGCCACAGTAATGCAGCGAGGCTTCTCCGGATGAGGAAGGCTCAATGCATTAGGGGTCTGGAGCTGGGCAGCACGACGCGCCGCAGCAGCGATTGGGGTATCTTCCCAATTAGTTTCGGACATTCATCCCCCTGGTTCTCGTTTCGTTCTTCCTATTCTATCTTCTTTAGAGCGCTATTTCACCCGAGGAATTTTCACTACGGTAGTAGGAATTTCAAGCACATCATCACCCACTGTGAAGATCTCTGCTTTACCGCCACCAGCTGCGCGAATCTGGTCTTTATCGCGGTCAATTTCTTCCTGCGCGCTGCTACCTTTCATGGCCATCATGGCGCCACCCTTTCGGACCAATGGCAGAGACCAACCAGCGAGCTTCCCCAGTGGCGCAACGGCACGACTGGTTACAATATCAACGCCCTTGCCAATGGCCTGACGCACTGGCTTTTCCTCAGCGCGGCCACGGATCACAGTCACATTATCAAGCTTCAGAAGCTCCTTGACTTCCTGGAGATAAGTGGAGCGCTTGAGCAATGGCTCAATGAGGATAAATTCCAGATCCGGGCGTGCAATAGCAAGGGGGATGCCAGGAAGGCCGGCACCGCTACCAACATCCGCCACGCGAATTCCTTCATCAAAAGCACGGCCGAGAACCGCGCAGTTTAGGATATGCCTCTCCCACAGACGAGGGATCTCCCTAGGGCCCATAAAGCCACGAATATGACCATCAGTGGCCAGGGATTCACAATAGGCAATAGCGAGTTCGGAACGGTCACCAAAAACAGCGGCAACCTCGGGCGGTGGAGTGGGGATATTGGATGGTTTCACGTGAAACATTGTACCCGAGGATTGGGACACCACCGGAATGAGGCAAAGAAAAAACCCACCGATATAATCGGCGGGTTCCAAAGAAGCTATTTCTTCTTCTTTTTCTTATTTTGCTTACTTGACTTAGAACTCTCAGTGGAAGCCTCAGAATTGGTGGCCTCTTCCTTTGGTTCCTCAGTCTGCTGAGCCGGTGCCTGCTGAGCCTGACCCTTCTTATTGCGGATTGGCTTCTGGCCTGGCTTTGGAGCGGTAGCGCGCTTAGCATCGCGCTTGGCCTGCAGTTCAGCCTCCTCCTCGGCATCCATCTTGCGGAAGAGCCAACGCTGCTGGAAGAAGGTCCAGAGGTTATTGGAGAACATGTAGAAGAGAAGACCGATGTGCCACAGCATACCTGTGATAAAGATGGTGGCTGGGAAGACCCAGAGCATCAGCTTATTCATGGACTGCATCTGGCCGGCCATGGTACCTGCATCAGGTGCCTTATCCTTACCACTATCCTGACGGTCCTTCTGGCGGTTCAGGGAGAACCTAGCGTTGAAGTGCGTCGCCACAGCGATGATGATAATCAGCGGAATGGCCACAACGGCAATCTTTGCCTTCGTGAGGTCCGTATCACCGAATGCCTTGTACATATCCTGCGGCATGGAGATATATGCCGAAATTGGAACACCGAAGATATGAGCATCCAGGAAGGACTGAACATCAGCAGCATTGAAGATATAGTTCGCAGTCTCACGGTTCTGCTCAACGCTCATGCCCAGGGCGCCATGGCCACTACCGGTACGGTTGAAGGAACGCAGCACGTGGAACAGACCAATGAAGACTGGGGCCTGAATCATAACTGGCAAGCAGCCAGCGAGTGGATTCACACCCATTTCCCTCTGAAGCTTACGCATTTCCTCGGTCTGCTTCATCTGGTCGTTCTTATACTTATCGCGGATCTCCTGCATGCGCGGCTGCATATCGCGCATCTTGCGCATGGAGCGCATCTGGGAGACCGTCGGTTTGAGCATGATGGCCTTCACAGTGAAGGTCAGGAACACAATCGCAAGAATCCACGAAAGGCCGGAACCTGAACCAAACACGGTGCCGAAGACTTTATGCCAAAACCACAGCACGGCCGAGATTGGCCAATAAATAAAGTTAAGCACAGTGGTAGTTACTCCTCAATTAGTGCGTACCGTGTGGAACAGGATCAAATCCGCCCGGATGCCACGGCCCACATTTCGCTATTCGGACCAAACTGAGAACTATGCCCACAAGCACACCCCGCTCAGAGATAGCCTGCAGAGCATAATTACTGCATGTAGGTTCAAATCTACATGATCCGCCCATCTTAAGTGGCGAAATATAAACCTGATATAGCCGAATCAGGCCTATCGCTGCCTTCTTAATCATGTGCGAACCCTAGTTTATTTAAAGCCTGAAGGAAGTCAGCTTCCAGATCCTGGGAGCTGGCCTCCGCTGCCCGTGGTAATGCACGGATTACCACTGAACATTCTTTGGGGAGAATGTCCACGTGTTTACGACAAATATGCCGAAACTTGCGGGCCAGACCATGGCGAACCACGGAATTGCCCACCTTTTTTGATATAACAAAGCCGAAGCGTGGACCGCCCCAAGTGACGATCGACGCTTCGGCTTTAGGAATATAGGCACTCACCAGCATGCTGGAAGTACGCGCTTTCTTCCCGTTACGGGTAGTCGAGGTAAAAGCCTCAGTGCCGCTGAGCTTATGCTGTCGCGGAAGCATTACGCACTCCTAGCTGGTGGCTCCAACCGCAATTAAGCGGTCAGAGAAGCACGGCCCTTACGACGACGTGCAGACACGATAGCGCGACCTGCACGGGTACGCATGCGAGCACGGAAGCCGTGAACGCGTGCGCGACGACGGTTGTTCGGCTGGAACGTCCGCTTACCCTTTGCCACGGTAGAACACTCCTACTTTCAGATAGTGGCGGGTCTCAGAGGGTTGAGAGCCACGCCTTATTGACGATGTACAAATGCGAGGGCAAAACTTCCTCCCGATCCAAGGCGCAAAAAATCACCCCACCAGCATGCTGGTGCGATAAAAATCGGCTAACCCGAGATAGCGGCCAGGAGAGGCCAACGCAGTGCATACACCCTAAAAAGTCGCCGTATCAGAAGATACTCGACTCCTGTGTATGCGTAGACTCAACTAGATTACGGGAAAGAGGCCCAGATCTCAAATCGACACGCTCAGAAAATTGCAGGCCAAACAAAAATCGTAGACATTCGTCTAAGAAATTTGGCTCAGTCCGATTGCTTGTTTCGATAAACTCCCTTACCCCCACACAGGATTAATTACAAGATTGTAATTACAAAGCTGTAATTTTTTCATTATTTTGCTCACCAGCACTCTTGAAAAGTGTTTTGTCACGTGACACTGAATTTTTCGGGGCTTGAAGATACTAAAAATGGGGGTAAAAATTCTCTCCTGGGCTATATCCGAATGTACGTGGGTTTGAATATTAAGTAATACAGCGACTAGATTCATTATCACTGTTTTCACCATCCGCCAGATCTGTTATACGGCCATGTTCGTATTGGGCATGCCGGCGGTGAACTATAGTAGATAGTTGTTGCTATCAGTCCCTACTGATCTTTTGACGTTTTATTGGGAGGTTATACGTGCCCGCCGATGCCGAAACCATGGGACATCTCTGGCGTGAGATTATTTCGGTTGCCGCCCAGATTGGGGCTGATCCGAATAATAATTTTCCGGCTATTAACCCTTCCGATCGTGCCTTCCTATCACTGGGCACCCTTGAGATTTTCGGTGAATCGGATCTTCGTTTGACCTGCGCAACGGACGCGGTCTACGGACTCCTTTCCACCAATTATCTCGAGCTGCTAGCTACCGCTTCAGCAGCCTTCTTTGGTCCTGGTGTGACCCTCTATATTATTTCCCCTGATGGGAGCCACTCGGTACACGCCAGCGCAAATACCCAGAAGCCAGAACCACAGCACCCAGCTGTGCCGGATCCGCAACCACAGCCTCAGCCTGAGCAGAATTACTCCCCAGCCCCATATGAGCAGCCCGCTCATTACAGCGAGGATCCAAAGATCCGCTCCGGCCAGGAGCTCAAGGAGCGCATTCTGCGTGAGCAGATTCGACGTGAGCAACAGCTAGATCCAAACCAGCCAGCCCCAGAAGTAATGCCACCTGAGAAATTTGCTTCCGAGCTTTCACAGGCCACTACACCAAACCCACAGGCTGCGTTTACCCCTGAGGCGAATCCAAGTTCGCCGAATTACCCTGCCCCAACGCAGGAAAATTCCGCTGAACTGCCTACTGGGCAGCCTACTTCCGAACCGGAAGCCCCACAGCAGATGGACTATAACTCGCCGGTGCCGATGCCACAGGATGGCGATGATACCTTCATTCTGCCTGGTCGTACGCCAAAGACGAATCCGGCGCCACAGAAGGTCAGCCGTGATGGCAATGGCTCCGTGCTTGTCAATTCCGGCCCAGCCAGTACCAACCGGGAACCGGAAGTAGATCCAAAGAGCCGCCTGAATTCGCGCTATACCTTCAATAACTTCATCCACGGCCGCGATAATAAGCTCGTCTGGGCTTCTTGTATCCAGGTCGTAGATCATCCTGGTGAATACCAGCCAGTCTTCATTTGGGGTAATTCAGGCCTTGGCAAAACGCACCTTTTGCACGCCATTGGCAATTACTACCGCTTCCTGCGCCCATCGGCGAATATCCTCTACATCACCATGGAGGAGTTCACCAATGACTTCATTAATGCCATTGGTGATCCGCGATTTAAGAACCGCTATCGCAATTTGGACCTGCTGCTCATTGATGATGTGCAGTTCCTGGAGAATAAAATCTCCACGCAGGAAGAGTTCTTCCACACCATCAATTCCCTGATTATTGCAGGTAAGCAGATTGTGATGACCTCCGATCGTCATCCTGATAGGCTTGCCACACTCAATAATCGCCTCATCACCCGCTTCAAGGCGGGCCTCACGCTGGATGTCGCAGTGCCAGATTTGGAAACCCGAATCGCGGTTTTGCGCGCCGAATTCCAGCAAATTGATGGCATGGACGTGGATTCCGCCGCCCTTGAACTTATTGCGCAGCACTATTCCAGTTCCGTGCGCGAGCTTCTTGGTGGCGCAAAGTCCATTGTGATGACGGCCTCCATTGAGAATATTCCACGCCTTGAGGTGGATTTTGTCCAAAAGGCCCTGGCCCGCATCATCCCAGAAAGCGGAGAGAAGCCAGTCACCCTTGAGATGATTGTCAACCTCACTGCCAGGTATTTTGGCATCGAGACAGCGTCCTTGCTCTCCAAGGATAAGACCCGCAAGGTCACCCACGCGCGCCAGATTGCCATGCATTTGGCCCGTGAGCTCACCGATCTTTCCCTGCCGCATATTGGTGATTCCTTCGGCGGCAAGGATCATTCCACGGTCCTCTACGCTGATCGCAAGATCCGCACGGCGATTAAGAATGATCCGCTGCTCAAGAGCGAGGTGGATGCGATCACGGATCTCATTCGCAGTGATAAAATGCCCCCTCCGGATGCCGATGCGCTGCCAATCAAGCGCAAGAATCGCCCATCCTCCCCGGCCCCGGCTGAGTTCTACCGTGAGCAGTACACGCCGGATCCCTATCTGGAGGACACGGAGGAGCCGAGCCCGCCGCCCCCAAGTGAGGTGGTCAATCCGGCCCCGCAGAAGCCCCCACAGATCGATGAGGACCCCTCCTCCGAGCCACGCTTCTAAATTTTTGCTTATCGACGGCCCGCGCATAGCGCGGGCTTTTTTGCATGTAACGGACTTCACAAAAAAGCCAATTTTTGTAATTTCGCAGCTCAGCTTGTTAGTGGATCTGTGATCAAAGGCCCAATTTTTGTTCATAGAGGCCCCAGGATCTGTGAATCACATGTGTGTAATTAAGACTGCGCAAAATTCATCCACAAATTACAAGTTTTCTTAACACTCCATCCACAGATCTATTCACAGCCCCGAAACCCCGATTTTGCTGCGAAAATACATGTTTATCCACAGTTTCCACAGCGGTTACTCCTACTACTAAGGTAATTTACCAAGAGATCTAAAGTAGAAATAGGGCACCCGAAATTACAAAAATCTGCCCATATGGAAAAATTCCCATAAACCTTGTACTTTTGAAATTACATAAATCGACCTATGGGAAAGGACTGTCTTCATGGCATCAGAAGTTGCCTTCGAGGTGGCAAAAGATGAACTGACCAGCGCAGTTAGCTGGGTGGCGCGAAGCCTGCCTAATAAGCCTTCACTGCCTGTTCTGCGCGGAATGGTTATCGAAGCCTCGGGTGGGCAGCTCAGCATCTGCGGCTATGACTTCGAGGTCTTTACCCACGTCACTGTCAATGCCAATGTGACTGCCGAGGGCACCGTGGCCATTGCCGGTAAGCTCATGGCTGAAATCTGCGCCAACCTCCCAGGTGATGAGATTAGCTTCAAGGCCACCGACTCCACTGTGGTCGTCGAATCGCTCAATTCCCGATTCGAGCTCCCAACACTGTCCGTGGATGACTACCCAGCACTGCCTGATTTCCCAGAGGTCATCGGCACCATCAATGCCTCCACCTTCGTGGACTCCGTGGGCCAGGTCGCCCCAGCAGCAACCCGCGATGATAACCTCCCAATGCTCACCGGTGTGAATATGACCATCAAGGGCAAGGAGATTACGCTGGCTGCCACCGACCGCTTCCGCCTCGCAGTGCGCAAGCTCGAGTGGAACCCAAAGAATCCTGAAATTGAAGGAAATTTGCTCATTCCTGCAGCAAAGCTCCAAGAATTTACCCGCATTGTGGACTCCGGCCTCGATGCCGAAATCACCCTCTGCGCTGGTTCTAATGGGGAAATCGACAAGGCTGGCCTCTTTGGTGTGCAGGCCAATAACCGCCGCTCCACCACCAAGATGCTCGACACCAATTTCCCTAAGACCGAGAGCCTGCTCCCACCGACCTACACCACCGTGGTTCGCCTCACCATCAGCCAGCTCCAGGCAGCTATTCGACGCGTCTCCTTGGTCGGTGGCCGCAATGGTGCAGTCCGCTTTGACTGCGAAAATGGGGTGCTGAGCCTCTCCACTGATTCCCATGAAGCCGGTAGCTCCGTGGAAACTATCGATGCTCAGCTCGAAGGCCTCCCAATCAAGACCGCCTTCAACTCGGTCTACTTCAAGGATGGTCTCTCCACCATGGACTCCGACTCCGTCATCCTCGGCTTTACCGAGTCCACCCGCCCAGCAGTCATGATCCCAGGCGACCAGGATCTGCCAAGCCCTGATGCCGATGGCAATTTTGACCACTTCGATTCGGACTTCATCTACCTTCTGATGCCAGTCCGTCTCACCAGCTAGACGCATGTATCTTTCTTCCGTTGATTTGGTGGATTTTCGCTCCTGGCCTTCTCTACATGTGGAGATGGGCCAGGGCGTGACCGCCTTTATTGGCTCCAATGGCCAGGGCAAAACCAATATTGTCGAGGCCATTTGCTATACCGCCACCCTCTCCTCCCACCGTGTGTCCACAGACGCGCCTCTTATTCGTGAGGGCAAGACTGCTGCCAAAATCAGCACCCATGCGGTAAATAATCAACGAGAACTCACCACTCATCTGCTCATTAACCAGGGCAAAGCCAACCAGGCGCAGATTAATCGCGCCCGCTGCAAAACTCCCCGCGAGCTGCTAGGAATAGTCAAAACCGTGCTTTTTGCTCCCGAGGATCTCGCCCTGGTTCGGGGCGAGCCCGCCCAGCGCCGCCGCTACCTCGACGAGATTATCGCCTACCGCAGGCCCCAGTTTCTGGCCATCAAGGCCGAGTATGAAAAAATCATCCGCCAGCGAAATGCCGTGCTCAAAGCACGCGTAGCCCTGGATACTCTGGATATTTGGGATGCCCAACTGGCCCATACTGGCGCCATCCTTATGGCTTTTCGACGCCACCTCACCCACGAACTCGCCCCCTTCATCTCCCAGGCCTACCGCGAGCTTGCCCCTGAATCACGCCCGGCCACAGTGGAATACCGCCCAACCGTGGAAATTCCCTATAGCGAGGATCTGGATAATGAGTACCTCCGCTCCATCGAATCCCTCCTTCTCGAGGCCCTAAAAGAAAACCGCCAAAAGGAGGTCGACCGTGGTCAAAGCCTCATTGGTCCCCACCGTGATGACCTCGAACTCATCCTCGGATCCCAGCCTGCCAAGGGCTTTGCCTCCCATGGCGAAACCTGGTCCTTTGCCCTGGCACTAAAAATCGCCACTTTCTATTTATTGCGTGAAGATGGCACAGATCCCATCCTTATCCTTGATGATGTTTTTGCGGAACTGGATGCGAAGCGTCGACAAGCCCTCACCACAATCATCGCCACTGCCGAGCAAGTGCTCATCACCGCGGCCGTGAATGAGGACCTGCCAGAGGAGTTTTTGAACCAGGCCACCATCCACCATGTGCGCGCCATCCCTGATCCTGAGGGCGATGAGCATGCCCGCGTCTCGCTGCTCGATTCGGAGCAGAGCAATGAGTGATCCTGAATTTGAGCCCTATGAGGATGCGGTGGATGCCGCCTGGTTTGGCATGCGCTCCAGTGCCGCCCGCTATGCCAAAAAGCACGGGTCGAAGCTACCCAAGGGCACTGAGCGACGCCGGCGTGGGCGGGGTCTGGATCCCGATGCGGCTGTCGATAAGGAACTCGAGCGCGAGGCCGAAAATTCAGAATTTTCCTCAAAAGCCCAGGAACTTACTCAAAAAAAGCGCTATAACATCCCCACCAGGTCCACCGGGCTTGATGGTCGTGCACGCCGCCGCGTGGATTTTCTTCCCTCCAGTCTTGGTGATGTCCTAAAGAAGGAAATCCGCACCCGTGGCTGGCGCACCGAGCTTTCCGCCGCCACCATTATTAGCCAATGGGCGGAGTTGGTGGGGCCGGCCGTGGCTCAGCACACCACCGTCGAGGCCTATAAGGAAAAAACCCTCTATATCACCTGCGATACTACTGCCTGGGCGACTACGCTTCGCACCAATCAACGCAGCATTTTGCAAAAAATTGCCTCCGTGGTTGGACCCGATATTGTTGCGAGCCTCCACATCACTGGCCCCAAGGCGCCTGGCTGGCATTCCGGGCCACGGCGCATTCCGGGGCGTGGCCCGCGCGATACGTGGTGAAAACACAAAAGAGCACCAAAACCGTGTAAGATTGAAGAGATTATAGTCTTTAATTTCGGAAACGGAGAGTTACATCAACGTGACTGGACAAGAACATGCGTATGACGCCTCATCGATTACTATCCTTGAGGGTCTTGAAGCCGTACGCAAGCGCCCCGGTATGTACATTGGTTCCACCGGCGAACGTGGCCTCCACCATATGGTCTGGGAGGTTGTGGATAACTCAGTCGATGAGGCCATGGCCGGTTACGCAACCCAGGTTGATGTGACCATTCTTGCTGATGGTGGTATTGAGGTCGTGGATAACGGCCGTGGTATCCCAGTGGAAATGCACCCATCGGGTGCCCCAACTGTGCAGGTCGTTATGACCCAGCTGCACGCCGGCGGTAAGTTCGACTCCGAGTCCTATGCGGTCTCCGGTGGTCTGCACGGTGTGGGTATCTCCGTGGTTAACGCCCTGTCTACCCGTGTGGAGGCTGATATTAAGCGCGATGGCTTCCACTGGATTCAGAACTTCGATAATGCGGTGCCTGAGCCACTGGTCAAGGGCGATCCTGCCAAGGGCACTGGTACCACCGTGCGCTTCTGGGCTGACCCAGAGATTTTCGAGACCACGACCTATAAGTTCGACACCATTGCTCGCCGCCTGCAGGAAATGGCCTTCTTGAATAAGGGCCTGACCATTACCCTGACCGACCTTCGTGCCAGCGAGGAAGAAGTTGAGCTCGATGAACTGGCCGAGGCCGGCGAGGATGCCGCCATCGCTTCTGTCGATGAGACCGAGCACTCCGCTGAGAAGGCCCCAAAGGTCAAGCGCAAGGTCTACCACTATCCTGATGGCCTCAAGGACTATGTGAAGAGCATTAATAAGTCCAAGCAGTCCATCCACCCAACTATCATTGCTTTCGACGCCAAGGGCGAAACCAATGAGGTTGAGATTGCTATGCAGTGGAACAGCGGCTATAGCCAGAGTGTTCACACCTTCGCCAATACCATCAACACCATTGAGGGCGGTACCCACGAAGAGGGCTTCCGTGCGGCACTGACTGGTCTTATGAACCGCTATGCCCGTGAGCACAAGCTGCTCAAGGACAAGGACTCCAATTTGTCTGGCGACGACTGCCGTGAAGGTCTCGCCGCCGTGATTTCTGTCCGCGTCTCCGACCCACAGTTCGAGGGCCAGACCAAGACTAAGCTCGGCAATACCGATGTGCGTTCCTTCGTGCAGAAGGCTCTCAATGAGAATCTCTCTGACTGGTTCGATGCCAACCCTGCTGAGGCAAAGACCATTGTCAACAAGGCTATTTCCTCCGCGCATGCCCGTCAGGCTGCCCGAAAGGCCCGTGACCTGGTCCGCCGTAAGTCCGCCACGGATATTGGTGGCCTGCCTGGTAAGCTCGCCGACTGCCGTTCCAAGGACCCAGTGAAGTCCGAAATCTACATCGTGGAGGGTGACTCCGCTGGTGGTTCCGCAAAGTCCGGCCGCGATTCCATGTACCAGGCCATTCTGCCGCTGCGCGGTAAGATCTTGAACGTGGAAAAGGCCCGCCTGGATAAGGTCCTGAAGAATAATGAGGTTCAGGCCATTATCACTGCTCTTGGTACTGGTATCCATGACGAGTTTGATATCAACAAGCTCCGCTACCACAAGATTGTGCTCATGGCCGATGCTGACGTCGACGGTCAGCATATTGCGACCCTGCTGCTGACCCTGCTCTTCCGCTTCATGCCACAGCTTATTGAACAGGGCCACGTTTATCTTGCTCAGCCACCGCTGTACAAGCTCAAGTGGGCTAAGGGTGAGCCTGGCTTCGCTTATTCCGATGATGAGCGCGATAAGCTCCTTGAGGAAGGCCTCAATGCTGGCCGCAAGATCAACAAGGACGATGGTATCCAGCGCTACAAGGGTCTCGGTGAGATGAATCCAAAGGAGCTCTGGGAAACCACCATGGACCCAAGCATCCGCATCCTGCGCCGTGTGAACCTTGAGGACGCTCAGGCCGCCGATGAGATCTTCTCCATCCTTATGGGCGATGATGTCGTGGCCCGCCGCTCTTTCATCACCCGCAATGCCAAGGACGTCCGCTTCCTCGACGTCTAAGCAACGCAAAAAGCAACCAAGCCCCGCTGCCACAAGGCGCGGGGCATTTTTTCGTCTTTTTACCTAAAAGCCCAGGATCCACCTCAAAAACTCGGATTTGGTGTGCGTCTTGTTTAGGCGTTGCTGCTAGTAGCGCGTATTTCGGCGCTCTAAAAATTTGGCAGAGTGGAGGGGCTACTCAAGGTAAAAATATTGCCTTCGTTCCTGGGCTTTTGAGTGAAATTTCGAGTTTTTATCTAAAACCCAAGGAAAGGATCGAAAAAACCGGCAAGAGAATGACTCTTGCCGGCCTCCGCGCGAATGATAGTTGACCCCTCGTAGAGGTGGAAGAATTAGCCCTGCAGTGTGCTGAAGATGGCGCTCAGGAAGTCGAAGCTGAAGAGCTTCTTGAGCAGTGCAGCGATGACGCTCAGAGCGGTGTCAGCGGAGACACCCTCGAGACCCTCGCTCTGCTGACCCTGAGGTGCCTGACCTGGCTGGCCCGGCTGCTGGCCGTTCTGACCCTGTGGACCGAAGTTGCCCTGGCCCTGCTGCCCCTGAGGTGCCTGCGGAGCACCCTCATCAGAAGTGGTCTCGGAGGTGGACTCAGAGGTGGACTGGTCGCCCTTTGGAGCCTGGCCCTGAGGAGCCTGGCCACCACGCTGACCACGCTGAGCCTGCTGACCCTGACCCTGTGGAGCGCCCTGAGGTGCACCCTGAGGAACATTCTGGGTAGTGGTGCTGGTGGTTGCGGTATCAGTGGTGGTGCTTGCGGTTTCCGCATGTGCAGCAACCATAGAGGTGGAGAGCAGTGCAGCAGCAGCTACACCGGAGAGAGCAAGCTTGGTGGAAGTACGTACGATACGCATCTTCAAATCCTTTCTGTTTTCCGTCTGTTGACGAGAATCATGCTATGACCAGGGCAAATGAGAAGTAAAAACGGGGTAGCAGTCACAGGGAAATCCAATGTGATACGTGCTGGTAAAAGCAACAAAACTACAGGCCAGAGCATGAAAGGAAGGCGGATCCTGTGAGAAAAGCGCGTTCAGAGACCCTTCAGGGATTTGTGCTTGTGTGCTCAACTAGGCCCATAACCTGCGGAAATACGGGCTTAAAAAATTCTAAAAACTAAGGGCAGAATCCCAGCCTGTGAATATAAAGATGAGGGGGAGTAGTGATCCCGGAAGCAGATCGAAAAGAAAACACTGAAAAATTAGTAGGACACCAGGAAAAATAGAGAAAAAGCGAAAATTCTACTTTTAAAAAATCCTGCCAACAAAGAAGCGTCTCGACGAAATTCAAAACAACATCAAGCCTTTGGCTTTCTTTTGAATGAAGGCGTATTTTTTCTGGGAAAAAGGCTCTTTATGGGAGTCCAGATAGCAATCAACCCCGGATTACTCACGAATTTATCATGAATCCAGGGAAAGCTGTAACGCGGTTGGGAGTTCTTTTGGGGAAGAAAGAACTGTCAAAAATTCGGTTTTAAGCTGAAAGGTATGGATGAAGAAAGGGGGCTATTGGTAGGACTTAGATATTTGGGGTGCCGTCAGAGTTATAGTTCAGAGCGATACGGTCATTGGTAGCACTTGCATCGTAGACAATGGCGTTAATCTTCTCCACGGTGGTGGCTTCATTGACCTGCTTGATATAGTCGGTGGTCTTATAGCCTGGGAGGTCGTCAAGATCATCGATGGTGTTAACGGCCTGAGCACGAGCAGCATCCACTGGGTTAACGGAAACTGCAGCGACCTCATCTGCATGAGCCGCAACACTTACACCGCCCAGGGCAGCGAAAGCGAGAGCGCCGGAAAGAGCAATCTTAGAAAAACGAGTCTTAATCATAGTGGGTAAGTCCTTTCGGGTAAAAGCGGTTTATATCGGAACTGATGGATAAAACATTACACTCGGGTCAGATTGTTGACAAGGCAACAAAAGAAACTACTGGTAGAGCGAAGATTTAAGTTTAAAACGTATATATCCACAGCTAATTTCGATAAATTTAAGGAAATTCCAAGAATTTTCATTTGTTGTTTTAAAAGCACATTTCGCATGGGTAGGGTGGGTAAATGCACTACCGCCTTGTGCTTGTCCTGTTCGGACTTTTGCTACCTCTCGTTTCTGAATGGTTCCTGTGAGTCTTGATTGAAAAGAGAAAAATTTTGGATCCCGACCAGGCGAAAGAGGGGAAATTTTCAATTTTTCGCTTGGCCGAAGGTATGGCGAATGAGGGGTAGTCCCACCAGAAAGTTAACCACTTCGCCGCTCACAGTTAGCGCTCAGGGAAAGCTCGACGAGGTTTCAGTTAGGGGTGTTTCCTACAGCTTTCTCTAAGTGGCGATATCAGGCTCATAGCTATGACAGCAGGAATCCGCTCACTACAGCACCGGTTCATCGCTTTGGTGCTCCCAAAGTTTTCGAGTCCGCTCCTGGGCTTTTGGGTGAAATTTCGAGTTTTTATCTAAAAGCCCAGGAGTGGGCGCAGTTTTTTGGCTTTATGCGGTATGGCTCTAGTCCAGCCGCCGCGAGAGTTCGGCCAAGAACTCCCCAAAATCAGTATTGTGCCCAGCCAGTGGGGCGAGTTTAGTCGTGGCATTTTTGATAGTCACTGCGCGCTCCTGGTCATTGCGATAGAGAGGGACGCCGGAGATGGAAGCGCCAAAAAGTGAGGAGAGAGCCACCAGGGCGGGGAAGGACTGAATATGTGTACGCCGAACCGTGCAGAATTCATCCGCAATGCGCAGCAGAGCCTCCGGATTCATCAGAATCCCCGCTGCACGCGCTTTTCCATCGCAGCAAACTCCGGCAGCAATTGCCGGGCAGCCTCAACAATGGTGGCGTCATGGCTGCGCTTGGTGGCGGCCTCAACAATGGCGTTAATCACCGCCTGCTGCTTGCTCACTCCTTGGCTTTCAGCCAAAAAATTCAAAATTTGGTCCTCTGCCGCACTCAGGCGCAAAGTCATAGCCATTTATACTCCTCCTCTTTGGTATCACTATGGTATCAAAGTCAAACTTTGGGGCGTCAATTCGGCCCTCACAGGCGCGCAGGCGCGTTTTTCCTGGTAAAATGGTTGGGTATTTGTAGCCCATAAGAAAGGCTTTTTGTGAGCGAGAATAATGGTGGTGACACCCTCTTTGACCGCGTAACTCCTATTGATATTAATGAGGAGATGCAGTCGAGCTATATCGACTACGCCATGTCCGTGATTGTCGGCCGTGCCCTGCCAGAGGTCCGCGATGGCCTCAAGCCAGTGCACCGCCGCATCCTCTACGCAATGTTCAACTCCGGCTACCGTCCGGAGCGCGGCTATGTTAAGTCCGCCCGCCCAGTGGCCGATACCATGGGTCACTTCCACCCACACGGCGACAGCGCCATCTATGACACCCTGGTTCGTATGGCCCAGCCATGGTCCATGCGCTACCCAATGGTCGATGGCCAGGGTAACTTCGGTTCCCGCGGTAATGACGGCCCGGCTGCTATGCGTTATACCGAGTGCCGCCTGACCCCACTGGCCATGGAAATGGTGCGCGATATTCGCGAAAATACCGTGGATTTCCAGCCAAACTATGATGGTAAGACCCAGGAACCAACCATCCTGCCATCCCGCGTGCCTAATCTTCTGATGAATGGCTCCGGCGGTATCGCTGTGGGTATGGCCACCAATATTCCGCCACATAACCTGTGCGAACTCGCCGAGGCCATCTACTGGATGCTCGAGCACCCACAGGCCACCGAGGCTGAGGCCCTTGAGGCCTGCATGAACTATGTCAAGGGTCCAGATTTCCCAACTGCCGGCCTCATTGTTGGCGACCAGGGCATCAAGGACGCCTATTCCACCGGCCGCGGTTCTGTCCGCATGCGCGGTGTGACCAGCATCGAGGAAGAAAACGGCCGCCAGATCATCGTGATCACCGAGCTTCCTTACCAGGTCAACCCTGATAATCTCATTTCCAATATCGCCGAGCAGGTCCGCGATGGCAAGCTCAGTGGCATTTCCAAGATTGAGGATGAGTCCTCCGACCGCGTCGGCATGCGCATTGTCGTGACCCTCAAGCGCGATGCTGTGCCGCGCGTTGTGCTCAATAATCTCTACAAGCACTCCCAGCTCCAGACCAATTTCGGTGTCAATATGCTGGCCATTGTCGACGGCGTGCCACGCACCCTGCGCCTCGACCAGATGATTAGCCACTATGTCGATCACCAGATTGACGTCATCGTGCGCCGCACCCAGTTCCGCCTCGACGAGGCCGAGAAGCGCGCCCATATCCTGCGCGGTTTGGTCAAGGCCCTGGATATGCTCGACGAGGTCATCGCACTCATCCGCCGCTCCCCAACGGTCGATGAGGCTCGCACTGGCCTCATGGAGCTTCTCGACGTCGACGAAGTCCAAGCCGATGCCATTCTCGCCATGCAGCTGCGTCGTCTGGCCGCCCTCGAGCGCCAGAAGATTATTGATGAATTGGCTGAGATTGAAGAACTCATTGCCGATCTGAAGGACATCCTGGCCCGCCCAGAGCGCCAGCGTCAGATTGTTCACGATGAGCTTGCTGAGATTGTGGAGAAGTATGGCGATGACCGCCGCACCCAGATTGTGGCTGCCTCCGGCGATGTGACCGAAGAGGACCTCATCGCCCGCGAAAATGTCGTGGTCACCATTACTTCCACTGGCTATGCCAAGCGCACCAAGGTCGACCTCTACCGCAACCAGAAGCGTGGCGGTAAGGGTGTTCGCGGTGCCGAGCTCAAGCAGGACGACGTGGTTCGTCACTTCTTCGTCTGCTCCACTCACGACTGGATTCTCTTCTTCACTAACTTCGGTCGCGTTTATCGCCTCAAGGCCTATGAGCTTCCGGAGGCAAGCCGTACCGCCCGTGGCCAGCACGTGGCTAACCTGCTCGAATTCCAGCCAGGTGAGCAGATTGCCTCCATTATTCAGATCCAGACCTATGAGGATGAGGAATATCTGGTTCTGGCCACCAAGTTTGGTCGCGTGAAGAAGAGCCGCCTGGCCGACTATAATTCCGCCCGTTCCGGTGGTCTTATCGCCATTAACCTCAATGAGGGCGATTCCTTGATTGGTGCGGCGCTCTGCCATGCTGAGGATGAGCTGCTGCTCGTCTCTGAGGAAGGCCAGTCCATCCGCTTCAAGGCTGATGATGAAAGCCTGCGCCCAATGGGTCGTGCCACTGCCGGCGTGAAGGGCATGCGCTTTAGGGGCGATGATGCACTGCTTACTATGTGCGTGGTGCGCGATGGCGACTATCTGCTTGTTGCTACTTCCGGTGGTTACGGTAAGCGCACTGCCATGGAGGAGTACCCAACCCAGGGCCGTGGCGGTCTTGGTGTGGTCACCTTCAAGTACAACCCGAAGCGCGGCAAGCTCATCTCCGCTATTCCTATCGACGATGATGATGAGATCTTCGCCATCACCTCTGCTGGCGGTGTGATCCGTACTGAGGTCAACCAGATCCGTCCTTCCTCCCGCCAGACCATGGGTGTCCGTCTCGTGAACCTTGAAGATGGTGTTGATTTGCTCGCCATTGACCGCAATGTGGAAAATGAGGGCGAGGAAGAGGCCGCTGGTGCCGCTGCCGGTCCACAGGAGGACCAGGAGCCTAATCTTCTGAATGAGGATGGTGAGGCCTAATGGCACTGCGTTCCCGCGTTGTTGTCCGCCATATCGCCCCTGGCTCGGTTTTCCGTGTGGCGCTGACTTTGTCCATTGTGGGCCTGGCTGCGTGGATTCTCTGCGTAACCCTGCTCTACTTTGCCATGTCGGCTGTGGGCATCTGGGATAAGATTAATAGCCTCATTGGTTCGGTCGGTGGCGACGCCGTCATCGGCTACGGCACTGTCATCAGTGTGGCCGGTGGTCTGGGGCTTCTGCTCGCCCTCTGCGTGATTATTCTTAGCCCTCTAGTGGCGCTCATCTATAACTCTCTGGTGAGTATCTTCGGCGGCGTGGTTGTCGTCCTCGAAGAACACCGCAACTAGAAAAATTTTCCTCCCGTGGTAAAGACCACAGGAGGAATTTTTTTAGCCCGGTGTGACAACTATGAGCCCTTAACCATGCTTGCCGCGCACTGGCATTAACCTGCGGATTTGGTGATTTTCTGGAAGTCCTGTAATGTAATTGCTTGTCCAAAGGGCCTATAGCTCAGGTGGTTAGAGCGCTTCACTGATAATGAAGAGGTCGCAAGTTCGAGTCTTGCTAGGCCCACGGATTTGACAAAATTCTCGAAAGAGAGTAAAGTTAAATCTCGTTGCACGGGGCATTAGCTCAGTTGGTAGAGCATCTGCTTTGCAAGCAGAGGGTCAGGAGTTCGATTCTCCTATGCTCCACAGATAAGCTCCTTCGGTTTAGGCCGGAGGAGCTTTTTTGCTATGTCCGCACAAACTCAGGCCAAAGAAATACACCCCAGAGAATCTCTGGGGTGTGAGGCTTAACCGAAGAGGGAACTACCGCTCCTTGGCGGTGGAACGACCTGGTTTGGATCCGCAGTATTATTCGCAGCTGCGGCCGTGGTCAGTACCGTATAGGCCGTCTTACCGCTGAGCACGTCCTGGATGGCATTGTACTGGTCCGTCTGAATAATGGAGATGGTAGCTTTATCCGAGGAGTCCTTGCCACCACCGCCGGCCATAATGCCCATAATGGTGCCAGCCGCATCAATGGTAGGACCACCGGAGTCACCGGCCTTATAGGTATTACTATCAACCGATTTGACCTGGAAGCCCGTATAGACATTGGTCTTACCATCGTTGGAGGCGAAGGAGAACTTCACCGTCCATTTATCACTGCTGCGTTCAACTGGCTGACCAAAAACCTTATTGATCGCCTTGGTATTGGCATAACCACCCGCACCGAAGGAATAGGTGGTCATATATTTAGTTGGAAGTTTCAGTTTTTCCACACCGTAGTGAGTCTTCGTGGCATCCGTATAGTCATCCCAATTGGCAAAATTGGCAATGCCCATACCCGTGACTGGGGAACTCAGGTGCACGAGCATAATATCGGCACCGTCGATCTCCACCATGGCATCAGGGGTACGGGAAACAGAAAGATCCGGACCGAACTTGATAGATGCAAAGTTATAGTTGATGGACTTAGTCACATTGCCCTCACAGTGCTTAGCTGTGAGCACCCAACTCTCTGCAATTAGGGAGCCGGTACAGAAGGCCGCGGAGCCACCAAAAAACTGCGCATACCAGGTTGGAACAGCACCCGAGGGCTGCGCCGAATCAAATTCATCAGCATTATTAACCCTGAAATCCGGGTTTTCTGCTGCTGTGGAAATTTCCAGTGGGCTGAGAATAGAAGCAGCTGCCAAAACAGTCGCAGAAAGCATGGCAGTGCAACGCATTAGAGTTTTAATACGTGCCTCCTTTTGTTTCTGCGGTCCAGAGCTTCTGCAATTCACCCTCATTATATCTTACGTACTAGTATTCCTTAAAACATACAACAGCCAAATCCCTGCGTTTATTCCATCTTTCTGTAGATTATGCATAACCTATTTTCGGGGTGATCCGATCTGCTTCAACCCTGTACTGTGTGAACCAGTTCCTTTTCTTGCGGGGGCGTCGAAACATGCAAGAGTGTGTGCAACAAGTAGTGGGAGAAATATTCCACGTATGAAAAAAGCCGACCCCGCGTGTTGCGGAAGGCCGGCGAGCAGTGCCTGGAAAATTACTCAGGCTGGGTGCTGGTGTTGAAGACGTAGTTGCCGCCACCAGGATTGTCCTCACCAGTGACCTGGTTGTCATTGGCTGGTGGGAACTGGGTTGGCTTGCCAAAAAGCTTCTGGGAGACATAGTAGGCGCCAGCGGCAAGGGCACCGAAGAACACAAGACGCTTCACGAGCTTGCATGCCTTGTGGTTGCACTTGGAGTGGCAACGAGATTTCTTAGCCACGGTTTCCTCCTTAGAGATAGCTGCTGGTAGCGCGGCTACCAGAGCGGTTGATTTTTCCGTTGAAGCATTGAGCTTCTTGAGCGCACGACTAGTAAGGTCACCAATATTAGATTCTACCGCCTTGAACTCAGGATCGAGACCCTTTGCCAGCTTTTTCAAATGATGATCCTTGCGCATTCGCAGGACCGAACGGCCCAGGCGGAAAGAAGCAGGCACAATACGCAGAGCAGTTTTTACTACCATCAGGGACAATCCTCCTTGATTCACATTTCTTCGGGTGCATAAATACCCTTATGTAGACTATGATAGTCGTCATGACGAAAAAGACTGCTACTGCGATCATGCATACCAACCGAGGTGATATTTCCATCGACCTCTTTGGTAACCATGCACCAGTGACCGTGGCTAATTTCATTGGTCTTGCCCAGGGCACGAAGGACTACTTCACCCAGAATGCCAAGGAGACCGCCGAGGGCCCATTCTATGACGGTGCTATTTTCCACCGCGTCATTGATGGCTTTATGATTCAGGGCGGTGACCCAACCGGTACCGGCCGTGGCGGCCCAGGTTACTCCTTCGAGGATGAGTTTCACCCAGAGCTCAACTTCGGCACCCCATATCTGCTGGCCATGGCCAATGCGGGCCCAAATACCAACGGCTCCCAGTTCTTCATTACTGTGGCCCCAACCCCACACCTCAACAATCACCACACCATCTTCGGTGAGGTTACGGACCCTGAGTCCCAGAAGGTTGTGGATGCTATTGCCGCCACCCCAACGGATCGCTTCGACCGTCCGGTTGACCCAGTAGTTATTGAGTCCATCGAGATCAAAGAGGCTTAAGGCCTCCTTCACCCACACCCGCGCCTTAATGGTGCGGGTTTTTTCTATCATGACTAAAACTTTGAAAATTCTTTACCGCCAGGCACCCGCAACCACCATCATCTGCCTGCTGATTATTGTCACTTATTTAATTACTGCCCTCCAATCCCATAGTTTTGTGGATAATCTCCAAAATTCCAGCCTCGCCGAGCATATGGTCCTCTCCATGCCGGCAATGGAAAGTTCGCCGCTGGGTCCGCTGCGCTCCATCGGCACTCTCTTCCTCCATCAGGGCGCGGATCATCTCATTGTGAATACGGTCATGCTCTTTCTCATTGGCCGTGAGATTGAGCGCAGCCTCGGCCACGCTATTTTTACGGGGACTTTCTTTACCGGCGGCCTTGGTTCCTCCGCGCTGGTTTCTTATCTACAGCCCTATGTGCCCACTGTGGGTGCCTCGGGCGCTATCTTTAGCCTCATGGTCCTGCTAATTGGTGTTGCGGCCCTCAAGCGCATGGATCTTCGCGCGCCTATTATTTATGTGCTCATTAACGTGGCCTTTTCCTTCATTAGCCCCGGTGTTTCCTGGGCTGGGCACATGGGCGGCTTCGGCATCGGCGTGGTCCTACTCCTAGCTATTCGACGCTCCCTTCGCTTCCTCAAACGCGTTCTGTATTTTATGCTGATTGCCTTAATTATTGTGATGCTGTGGTTGGTCTATTCACAACCCGGTCTTATCCACAGTTTCCTCTAAATTTAGGATCACCTCAAAAATTATTAGACCCCAGGCTCATGGATTTATCCACCGGGCCTGGGGATAATTTTTTGTCATTCACTTTATCCACAGTTTTTTCCACAGGCTGTGGATAAATCACAAAAATTCGCTCAAACCCAAAGTTCAATCCGCCTTTCGCTGCTCTTCAATTTTCTTCCACAGCCTCTGATCACAGACCGATTCTTGTCATTATCCACAGGGTTATCCACAGACTGTGGATAAAATTGATCACAGAATGTGGAAAACCCGGGCTTAATTACAAAGATGTAATTAACTTTGGGTGTGAAGCGCAAACCTCATTGATCACAGAATTGTGAATTGATCTGTGGAGAAACGACATTATCGCAGGTAAACGTACATTTCTCCCTGTGGATAAAACTGTTTATGCTGGTGATTTTGGCCCTTTCATGGACCTTCTATCCACAGGCACCTGTGGATACTGTGAATCAAAAATGCCAAAAATGACGACCTGCGAGGATTGAATCATTTTTGTAATTACAATTTTGGGATCGGGGGTGGCCAAAAACCGCACAGATTTGCAAAATTAACAGCTGTGAAAACTCGGATTCACCCGCGCTGAGCTTTGTAATTACACTTTATCCACAGCAATTCACAGGGTGGATGTGAATTAGTGAAATTTGTGATCTTGTCGGAAAATCCGACGAGTCCCCGGCCCCGCATATTATTAAAAAAGTCCAGTTCATCGCCATAATTACAAAAAATCGCAGATCAGAGCCCCAAAAATTCTTGTAATTAACTTGTGTTTGCACCCTAAAACCGCACTCCGGGAAATTTACCCCCAATAACCTGCAACAATGGCTCTATCCACAGTATCCACAGGGGCCTGTGGATAAACTCGATCGAAGCCCGGAAAAATTTTTGTAATTACAAAAATTTCTAGCCTGTGGATAAACCTGTGGAAACTGTGGATAAAAAAATGCCCGCTCCTTTCGGAGCGGGCTAACCTGCAGGCTTTAGCGCCAGCCGGTGGTCATCACCAAACCAAGGATGAATAGACCAAAACCAATGGCGTAGTTCCACTGATTCAATTCACGCATGAATGGAATCTGCGGACCAGCCAAGTAGTTCACAACCAACCACAGAAGACCGAGGACCATAAGGCCAAACATAATGATCTTGTACCACATTGGGGTACCGGTGGAGTTAATCTTCACCGGAATGCGGCTTGTGGAAGCTGCGGAAGGAGCCGGGGTGGCGCTCTTCGTCACCTTTGACTTCGGCATCTAATTCCACCTAACTTTCCTCGAGTATGTTTTCTCCCCATTATCTCAAATTTCGAGCGAATTTACCATTAGAACCCGGCCCCATACCACAGAAAAGTGCCCTTAGATAACATTCACTCTATCAAACTGTGGATTCCACAGGCTGGCCAAAGATACTCATCGAAGGCCCAATTTTCCTCCCTAAGCTGAAGCCATGACACTAACACGAATCGCCCGAAGAATTCACGAGGCCGAACTCGATGGGGCCAAGGAATTCTGGCGAGTACTCCAGGAAAATCCATCGAGACAAACCCCCACCCGTCGCCTTCGGGAGGCAACCCCGCTGGGCAAAAAGAGAATCTCTTCGTATTTATGCGTCGGTAAGGCCCTCCAAGATCCCGAAACCGAAGCAGCCATCCGCAGCGCCCAGGACCTATCCATTGATGAGATTGCGACCATGCTGCGCCGCATGAAGAAACTCGGGATCACCGATTTTGCCGCCTATGTGCAAAACCCGATTTCGCCCCCGCAGGTTTTCAACCCGCCGCAACCCGAGGCGATGGTGGTCACCCGCCCCGGATCCCCAATGGTGCGCATCAATGCCCGCGTGGATAAACCAAGCGCCGTGCCTTTTATTGCGGCCCTGCGCAATATTCACGAAAGTCTGGTGCGTAAGCCCAAGGAGACCGACCGCCAACTGCTCGGCCGCGCCTTTGCCCAGCTGCTTAGCCACTGGACCGAATCCGCAGCCACCATGCTGGTCATCAGCATGAGCGAGGATAATCTCACCGAAGCACAGACCAATGCGCAGCTAAGCCTCAGCAGCTCCGAGCTCTCCACTTTGCTGGAGAAGCGTGAGGTGGAAAACTGCCTTGTGGTCACGGATAACCCCCGCGTGCTTGCAGATAACCCCCGCCGCGGTTGGCTTGGCACCATTCTCAAGGCCGCCGGCTTTGAGCACCTTGCCGCATAAAAAAGGAGGACCCCCGAAGGAATCCTCCAACTCATCTAGAACCCGAAGGTGTAGACATTTACATTCACCGACCCATTGACGAGAATATTCTCGCCCTGTGCTGGGCTTTGGCCCTGAATATGACCTTGGTCCAGCAGACTTGGGGTGGTGACCTGAGTGACTACCAGGTTCGACTCTGTGCCCTGCCAGCCGGCACTGCGCAGAACCGAAAGCGCCTGGGTTGTGGTCATACCAGTGATATTCGGCATGGAAATCATATTTCCGCGCGAAACCTGAACCACAATCTGGGCGTCCTTTGGCACCGTAGTACCTTCACCGGTCACGCTAATCACCGTGCCCGAGGCTGCAGTATTATCCACATACTGAACAGTCGGATTAATACCCAGGCTGGTCAGATTACCCTGCGCCTGACTCCACTGCAGACCACTAATCACCGGCACACGCACGGTGCTCACACCCGTGGACACCGTCACAGTCACCTTGCTGCCCTTGGATACCTGCGAGCCACTGGTTGGGCTCTGCTCCATAATCTTTCCAGCTTCCACGGTGTCCGAGCTATCTTGGCGTACCGACGTATCCAAGCTCAACCCCGCATCCGACAAAATCTGCTGGGCTTCGGCGGTGGTCTTGCCGCTCAAGTCAGGAACCTCAGTAACCTCACGGCCCGTGGACACAGTCAAGGTCACGGTGCTATTTGCCGGCACGGATGATCCCGTATCCGGGCTGACACTAATGACATTGCCCTTGGCCACAGTGGCACTGGACTGCTGGGTGACATTGACCTTCAAACCAAGGGTCTGAAGAGTATTCGTCGCATCCTGCTCGGTAAGATTTGCCACCGTTGGGATGGTCACATTCGAAGCGGTCCTATTTGTGCTCACAATCGGGCTGCCCGTAAAGCGCGTATAGGCAAAAACGCCAATAACCACGACAATCACGAGACCCACAAGCACGCCCAGCCAGGTCGGCCAACGACGATGCTCCTCATAATTTACCGGCTCATTATGGCGGTTGTACCCACCAGCAGGAACCGCGCCCGCGTTCGCCGCGCCTGCAGCCGCAGCCGCGTTAGTAGCAGTCGAATAGCGACCCGAACGCGGTGCTGCGTTAATAACCTCCGTTGCCGGCACCGGCTCCAAATGCGTGGTCACCTCGGTGGCGGAGGCATCGGCCCCAGGCGCCCCATGGGCACCCGCCGGCGCATCGGTGAGATGCATACGCGCAGCCTCAGTAACAGCATTGCGGCTCAGACGATCCAAGTCCGCCGCAAATTCCGCGGCCGAATGATACCGATCCTCAGGGTTTTTAGCCAAAGCCGTCAATACCACCGCGTCCACATTGGTCGCACTGGTTGGGGTCAAACCACCAATATATTCGGAAGGACGAATCGGATCCTCATGCACATGCTGGTAGGCAACCTCAAAAGGCGTCTCACCCTGGAATGGCGCCTTGGCCGTAATCATCTCATAGAAAACACAGCCCAGGGCATATACATCGGAACTTGGGGCGGCCTTCTTACCACGCGCCTGCTCCGGGGAAAGATACTGTGCAGTGCCAATCACCGCCGCAGTCTGCGTCATCGCGCTAGTCGTATCACTCAACGCACGGGCAATACCAAAGTCCATCACCTTCACATCACCAGTGTTGGTGATCATAATATTGGCCGGCTTAATATCGCGGTGAATAATGCCCGCATCATGGCTAGCCTGCAGCGCATCGCACACTGGCATCAGAATTCGCGCAGCATTCTGCGGGGTCATCACCCCATCTTCACGAATAATCTCACGCAAAGTCCTGCCATGGACACGCTCCATGACAATATATGGCACCTTAATGCCATTCATCTCGGTATCGCCAGTATCATAAATCTGCACAATGGCAGGATGATTCAGCTTACCGGCATTCTGCCCCTCCTTACGGAAGCGCTCATAAAAATTATGGTCACGGGCCAATTCCGGACGCATAATCTTAATCGCAACCTCACGCCCAATGAGGGTATCCGTGCCGGCATAGACATCGGCCATACCGCCACGCCCAATAATTTCGCCTAATTCAAAGCGATCTGCGAGCATCATTGATTGGATCCCTCCGTGGTTTGATGAGCTTGAGTGGTTGGGGCACTAGCCACACTACTTTCCTTGCTTGTCGACGCCACCGTGCTTCGTTGTGCAGCGCTGGTCGTACTTTCGGCCCTGGTTGGTAGCGAAGCGCTAGTAGTTGGTTCTACTGTAACAGTCACCGTGGCAATCTCGCTGCTTGTTTGGGCAGTGCTACTTGCCGGGCTTGAGCTTGGCCTATCCGAATCATCTGGGCGCTGTGGGCGCTCAATGCTGCGGGTTGGCTCTGTTGGCCTGGTGAAACGCTGCTCCGTGGTCTGGCTTGGGGCACTGTAGCTGGTCTCGGAGACCACAGTAATCTGCTGATTCTCGGTACTACTTTCCTTGCCGGAGCTGAGCCTAATCAGGGCAAAGATCACGGCCACCAGAACGACCAGAACCACAATTACCCATCCCAGGATCTTATTGCGGTTTGATTTTGTAGCTTCTTCCGCTTCATTCGGCAATGAATTCTGCGGTAACGCGGAATTCATTGGAGGCACGATTCGCGTGGCGGGTTCAATATATTCCGTCACCGGGGCAGCATTACTTGGCTGTGGTGGGCGGCCACCAAAACGTACAGCCGAAATTGCCTGGGCAAGTTCCTGGCCAGTGGCATAGCGCCTAGCCGGATCCTTGCGAAGCATAATCCCAATCAGTTCCCTAGCCTGGGCACTGATATTGGTGCCCATTGGTGGTGGGGCATCATTAATATGCGCAATAGCCACCGAGACCGAACTATCCCCACTAAATGGGCGATGCCCAGTGAGCATCTCATAGCCCACCACACCCAAGGAATAGACGTCCGAGCTAGATGTGACTTCCAAACCCTGGGCCTGCTCAGGGGAAACATATTGGGCGGTACCCACCACCATGCCGGTGCGAGTCAGTGGCACGGCAGCGGCAGCCTTGGCAATACCAAAGTCCGTAATTTTGACCACGCCATTATTGGCCACCATCAAATTGCCTGGCTTAATATCGCGGTGCACAAAACCACGATTATGAATAGCAGCCAGACCATTAGCGGCCTGCTCCAAATAGTCCAGGGCAATTTCTTCTGGCACTGCGCCATTGCGCTCCAGCAAATCTGCCAAAGATTCGCCTTCAATATATTCCATGGCGATAAAGCAGAAATGACCCGTGCCGGAGTCTAGCTCCTGGTAGTCATAGGTCTCCACCACATTTGGGGAGTGGATGGTTTCGGCAGCACTGGCCTCATTGCGGAACCGGTCCAGAAATTCGCGATTATCGCTAAACTCTGGGCGCAGCACCTTGATGGCCACAGCGCGGTTGTAGCGAAGGTCGTCGGCAAGCCACACAGTGGACATGCCACCATTGCCAATTACCCATTGGAGCTTATAGTCCGGCCCGATGAGAGCCTGAAGTTCTTCCTGATTCATTCAAACTCCTACTTTTTCAGGGCCGCTTCAGCAGCAGCGATTACAGCACGACCAATTGGGGCAGCCACCGAACCACCGGTTGCCGCCTGGCCACGATTACCACCATTTTTCACAACCACAGCCACGGCCACATCCGCATTGGAACTTGGGCCGAAGGCAATATACCAGGCGTGTGGATTGGAATTACGACTATCCTCACCATGCTCAGCAGTACCCGTCTTAGAGGCAATATCCGCGCCGGCATAGCCGGAGGTCCACCTCTCCGAGGTAATCATGAGCTGGGTCAAGGTCTTCGCATTTTCTGGACTAATGGCCTGGTTAATCTCCGTTGGGCTGGTGGTCTTTACACCCTGCACACTGGCCACAATATATGGCTTCATGCGCTTGCCACCATTGGCCACAGTTGCAGCCACCACGGCATTTTCCAAAACCGACATGGTCACATCGCGCTGGCCGATGGAGGACTGGGCGCGGGCGGCGGCGTCGCTAAGATTACCCACAGTACCCGCGGTCATTGGAATTCCGAGATCATAGGTATCCGAAATACCAAAATCAGAGGCTGCCTTATTCAGGGCATCCGCACCGAGCTTGGCACCAAGCTCAGCGAAATAGGTATTACAGGACAGGCCAAAGGCGGTGGTCAGGGTCGCAGTGGAACCCGAACCGCAGTGCTCACCACCATAGTTTTCCAGGGTAGTGGTGGAATCCGGCAGGGTAATCTGGCTTGCCGCCGTACCCGTGGTATCCGGGGTGACACCATTAGCCAGGGCCGCTGCGGTGGTGATCACCTTGAAGGTGGATCCCGGTGGGAGCGGATCCTGGGTGGCGTGGTTGAGCAGCGGGCTGCCCGAATCAGCCAGGTACTGGGCCCAGGTGGACTCGGCCGTATTATTATTCGAAATCAAAGCCGGGTCATAGGATGGGGTCGAGGCCATGGCAAGAATAGCGCCGGTGGATGGCTGAATTGCCACCACGGCACCCTCATAGCCCTTGGAGGCCAGGCCCTCATAGGCGACCTTTTGTACAGAAGGAATGAGGCTCAGCTGGATGTTCGTGCCTGCAGTGGCCTTACCCAGCAGAGTATCCATCCAGTGTTCCTTGAAGAGGGAAGCATCCGAACCATCGAGGACAGAATTATAGCCCTGCTCAAGACCGGCAGCGCCATAAATATCGGAGAGAAAGCCCTCAACTGGGCCCCACTGGATTGGGGTGTCTACATATTCGCGGGAATAGAAGCCATCGGTGCCCTGAATGGAGTGGGCGAGCACGGTGCCGTCGGAAGCCAAAATGGAGCCACGCGCGATGGAGGCCATCTTGTAGTACTGGCGACGGTCCAAGGCATTCTTGGCGTACTTATCCTCGCTAAAGACCATAACCACAGTGAGGTTGATAATGAGGATGACGGTCAGCAGGAGCGCAAAGATGGATGCGAAACGAATAGAGCGATTCATTATGCCACCATCTCCTTATGTGCTGTATTGGAAATTCGAAGAATAATACCGACCAAGATGTAGTTCGCCATCAAGGAGGAGCCACCCTGGGACATGAATGGGGTAGTCAGACCCGACATTGGCATGAGGGCTGAAATACCACCAACCACGACGAAAATCTGGATTGCCATGGTAAGCGAAAGCCCGGAGGCGACCAGCTTGCCATAGGAGTCCTTGGTGATAAGGGCGGTGCGCATACCACGCTGAATGAAGATAGCGAAGAGAATCAGCACACCGGAAAGACCAATGAGGCCCAGTTCCTCACCAATGGCGGCCAGGATAAAGTCCGAGTGGGCAACTGGCACGGTGTATGGGTAGCCCTGGCCAAGGCCAGTGCCGGTAATGCCACCCCAGCTCATGCCGAACAGGGCCTGGGAGAGCTGGTAGCCGGAGCCGTGGTAATTGGAGATTGGGTCGATGAAGTTTTCCACACGGGCTTGGATCTTGGAGGACACCTGGTAGACACCAGTACCACCGATGGCTACCAGAACTACGCCAATGAGCAGCCAGGAGGCACGGCCCGTCGTAAGATAAATCATGCCAAGCACCGTGCCAAAAAGCAGCAGGGCTGGGCCGAAGTCATTCTCACCGGCCATAATCACCAGGGCCACAAACCAGACGGCCAGCACTGGGCCAAGGTCACGAAGTCGTGGGAATTCCATGCCCAGGAAGCGATAACCCGCCACGGTAAATAGTGCGCGCTTGGTCACCAGGAGCTGCGCGAAGAAGAGCAGCAGCAGAATCTTGGAGAATTCCGAAGGCTGAATGGAAAAACTACCGATGCTAATCCAAATATTGGCATCGGCATCCACCTTGATTGGCCAGACCATTGGCAGGGCTAGAAGAATCAGACCCAAAAGGCCAAGGATATAGGAGTATTTACTCAGGCTCCTGTGGTCCTTAATCACCACCAGGGTAAGAATCATCAGCACCACACCGATGAGGGACCACATGACCTGACGGCTGGCCATATTGGAGTTATTGTCCAGGTCAAGGCGGTAAATCATAATAAGGCCAAGACCATTGAGGCCCGCCACCACTGGCAGGATAATCTGGTCGGCCAGCGGTACCAACCAGCACAAAGCCAGGTGGGCAATCAAGCAGACCACCACAAAACCAATCATGACCTGGCCCAGGTGAAGGTCAAAGCCCGTATTGGCGGACATTTCCAAATTCACCAGGGTGACGGCCACGAAGATAGCAGCTACGAGAAGGAGAATGGCTTCACGCCGACGCGCTTTCAAGCGCTCCATTACGCTCATGCCTTCACCTCCGTGCTCACCGCAGCGGTCGAGGTCTCAGGAGCGGACGTCTCAGGGCTTGGGGTTGCGGATGGTTCGGTCAGATCAATGCGGCAGGACACACCTGGGGTCATGAGATCCTCGGGGCTTGTGCCCTGGGTGGTCTCATGTCCATCAAGGGCATTGGTGGACTGACGAACCACACAGATTGGCAGGGTCTGGGCGCCAAGCTCTCGAAGCTTTTCCACAACCCCGTCATAGGTATAGCTGCCGGAGGAATCAAAATTCTTCCTGCCCTCAGCATTCAGATCCGAATAGGAAAATGGGGAACAACCGGCAGAAGTGTTCTCACTATCAGCATCAATGACCTTGATATCGCCCGAAGCATTCAGGCAGGCCTTCTGATACAGGTGGGTAAAGGACCAAGAACCAAGCTTGTGGTTCAGGCCGTTCATAATCACAATCTGGCCAGAATCGGTGCTCAGATAGTACTTATTTTTGGCATAGGCGTTGGTAGCTGGGTAGGCGCCACCGATAATAATCACCAAAATGGCAAGAATGCACAGAGAAATAATGAGTCCACGCTTGGACTTTTTTTCGTCGATAGGCTCCACAGGGGCGCCGACTGCCTGCGGGGAGCGGGCAGCCACCGAGTTGCGCACCTGCACCATGGCAGCGCGGCCAGCAGCAGTATCCGGGCGAGGATCCTCAGGCTGATCGCCATTGATCGCGCCAGCGAGCTGCGATGGCTTTTCTACAACGCCTTCCTTCACATCGGCCACAACCACGGTCACATTATCAGGGCCACCGCCACGAAGGGCGAGGCTAATGAGCTGGCGGGCGGCATCGGCAGGGGTGCCCTTTGGTAGGGTTTCCTGGATGGTCTCGAAGCTCACTGGGTCGCTCAGACCATCGGAGCAGAGCAGGAAGCGGTCGCCTGGGCGCACGTCGACCATGCGCAGGGTTGGCTCCACTGGGCGGCCAGTATAGGCCTTCAAAATCAGGGAGCGCTGAGGGTGCGTGGAGACCTCCGAAGGATCCAGCTTGCCCTCATTGACCAGGGACTGGACGAAGGTGTCGTCCACAGTGATCTGCTCAAGCTTGCCTTCGCGTACGCGGTAGGCGCGGCTGTCACCCACATGGCACATGCCGAGTTCCGTGCCCTGGTCGGTGGAGTGAAGCAGCAGGGTAGTAAGGGTGGTGCCCATGCCGTCGGTGTCCGGATTTTCGCGCACGCCATCAGCAATGGCCTTATTGGCCTGGGCGGCAACCTCGGCCATAAGGCCAAGGACGGAATCCGCGCCGAAGCTTTGGAGGGTTTCCACACCGCCGTCGAGCTGCTTAATGCTATTGATCATCAGCTGCGAGGCAACCTCACCGGCGGCGTGCCCGCCCATGCCGTCGGCAAGCGCAAGGAGATGCGGGCCGGCGTAGGCAGAATCCTCGTTATTCTTGCGAACGAGGCCTCTGTCGGATGCTGTTGCAAAATCAAAATTAAGCATGGTGAAACCTTAAATTATGGGTTCAGGCGCAGGGTCGTGCTGCCAATTTTAATATCTGTGCCTGTGCCTACGCGTTCTGGCTGGTCGATGCGATAATCACCAACATAGGTGCCATTGCGGCTCTCGAGATCTTCGACGAACCAGTCATTGCCGCGCTTAAAGAGGCGGGCGTGGCGTGAGGATGCATAATCATCGCGCACAATGAAGGTGCAATCTGGACTGCGGCCAATGGTGACCTCTTCCAGGGCGCTGATGTCCATGGAGGAACCCATCATTGGGCCATCCATGATTTGCAGGATGGTGGTGTTCTTATCCTGCTTGCCGTGAGCGCGGCGTTTGCCACCGCGACGAGTTACTCCCGCAACCTTGTTATTATCGCGGCGGAGAATATTCAGGGACAACAGAATAAAAATCCACAGCAGGACGAGCAGTCCAATGCGGAAAGTGAGTAGTAGCGCGTCGCTCATGCAGTATCCCTCGGCTTATTTTCCAGTAATTCTAACTTCAATATATGAATGTCCGATGGTAATTACATCACCATCAGCTAGGAGCCAGTTTTCCACGGGCATGTCATTGACCAGGGTTCCGTTGGTGGAGTTGAGGTCAGTGAGAACCGCGTCCCGGCCGTCCCAGTTGATTTCGAGGTGGTGGCGGGAGACACCGGTGTCTGGGAGGCGGAAATCCACGTCATTGCCGCGACCGATGAGGTTACGGCCTTGCTGGACGAGGTAGGTTCGGCTGGAGCCGTCCTGCAGCAGTAGGGTGATGGTTGGGCCGTGCGTATTGGTCAGCCCACCGTGTGGGGCCTTTGGCTGGGCCGCAATAAACTCCGTTGCTGCGTGGCTGTTGGACTGCGGAATATTCATCTCTACCTCGGGTTCCTGTGTGTTCTCCGTTAGATCCTGTGGTTGTTCCTCGGGGGTGGGGACAGGCATATTAACGGCATCGGCTGGAAAGAAGCCGGATTGGTCGAGTGGGTTTGATTCAAGGCTGGTATGGGGCTTGAGTTGGCCCGTGCGGAGGCCACCGTCGAGCTCCAGCTGAACAATCACGGCACTGCTAACAGTCCACCCTTTATTGCGGATATAGCGCGTCATGAGGTCAGCAAGGTTCTGCGGCAGGGCCGGGTTCTGGCTGAGGTTCCTGAAGTCTTTAGGGCTCAGCTCGATGCGGAAAAGATGAGGTGCCTCAATGGTGCCCTCGTAGGTGCGCACGCAGTGATCTGCGGCTTCCTGCTTGAGCATCTCTTCAAGCTCGGCGGGCACAACACGGCCACCGAAGACGAAGGCGAAGCCATTATCCAAGCCCCTCTGCAGGGAACTGTCGAGTTTCGCCATCTTTCCCATAAAGGAATCTCCTAGGGACATTGGAACTTCTCACCTTCTTTCCACAACATATCCCCCTAGTATAATTCCCATTGCCTAAAAAGTGGGTATTCACCCCGTGCATGCTGCCGATTTGTTATTTTCGGAATGCGTGATATATGATAGTCAAGCACGTTCACGGACGTCATCCACTCGGGCGAGTGGCGGAATGGCAGACGCGCTGGCTTCAGGTGCCAGTGTCCTTCGGGACGTGGGGGTTCAAGTCCCCCTTCGCCCACAA
>JAUMUD010000065.1 GCA_030530875.1 Corynebacterium sp. | reverse complement strand
CCGTGCAAACAGATAGCCCCTGTAAATAATGTATATTGAAAAAGTTTAAGCTCTTTAAGACAACATGTTCACTATTTTGGCCAAGCACCACAACACCTACAGAGACATACGCCCTGCACTGAGACTTGTATCATGTTTCCACTCCGAGAAGATCTACTTCACATTTTGGTGCGCAAAATATAAAAGCACCCTTCCTGTCTATTTCCCGAGGGAATAGCCAGGGTGCTTAGGCTTAAGACTTTTAAGGCATCTATGCACGAGTGCATATTTTAAGGATGTGCCGGAATAGTCGAACTGAGAGCAGGGAGTCGAAGCATAAAAAAAGCGCCTCCCAGTGGGAGACGCTTTGAGTGATGCTCTATTACTTCTTGAATGGGAAGCCGAGCTCACGGAGGAGGGTACGACCCTCTTCGTCGTTGGTAGCGGTGGTAACAACGGTGATGTCCATACCACGCTGACGGTCAACCTTGTCCACGTCAATTTCGTAGAACATGGTCTGCTCGTTGAGGCCGAAGGTGTAGTTACCGTGGCCATCGAACTGCTGGTCAGAGAGACCGCGGAAGTCACGAATACGTGGGAGAGCAACGGTCAGAAGACGGTCGAGGAATTCCCACATACGGTCACCACGGAGGGTAACGCGAGCACCGATTGGCATGCCTTCACGGAGCTTGAAGTTAGCGATGGACTTCTTTGCGCGACGAAGTTCTGGCTTCTGACCGGTGATGAGGGTCAGGTCCTCGAGAGCGCCGTTGATGAGCTTGGAGTCGCGAGCAGCGTCGCCGACACCCATGTTCACAACAACCTTGACAACGCCAGGAATCTGCATGACATTGTCGTAGTTGAACTCAGAGTTCAGCTTCTCGCGGATTTCTGTGCGGTAACGAGCCTTAAGGCGAGGGGTATAATTTTCGCTCATGATTAGATATCCTTCCCGTTACGGCGGGAGATGCGCACGCGCTTGCCATTCTCATCGGTACGGTAACCAACGCGGGTTGGGTTGCCGTCAGAGTCGAGAACCATGACGTTAGACACGTGGATCGGGGCTTCCTGGGTAACAATGCCGCCGGACTCAGCGCCACGCTCTGGAGCGGAGTTAGCGACGTGCTTCTTGATGCGGTTAACGCCTTCAACCAAAACCTTGTTGGTCTTTGGGAAAGCCTGGATAACCTTGCCCTTAGCACCCTTGTCTGGGCCGGAAATGACGAGAACAGTATCGCCCTTATGGATCTTCATAATTAGATTACCTCCGGAGCCAGGGATACGATCTTCATGAACTTCTTATCGCGGAGCTCACGAGCAACAGGGCCGAAGATACGGGTGCCCTTTGGCTCGTTGTCGTTCTTGATGATCACAGCTGCGTTCTCATCGAACTTGATATAAGAACCATCTGGACGACGGGTCTCCTTCTTGGCGCGGACGACGACGGCCTTAACGACCTCGCCAGCCTTCACGCTGCCACCTGGGGTGGCGTCCTTGACGGTAGCGACAATAACATCGCCAATACCAGCGAAACGTCGAGTGGAGCCACCGAGCACGCGGATGCACAGAATTTCACGTGCACCGGTGTTATCGGCAACCCTCAGACGCGATTCCTGCTGAATCACAATGGGTCTCCTTTGACCTGGATTTTGATGCGTGGCAGATTTCCGTCCTGACACGCGCGGTCTGATTACTACATTGCGCCTCAAGGTTCCGAGAGCAAAGCTCACGGGCGGTTTCGGGAGCGCTCGGAAAGCGCGCTCGACCGACCTACTTTAGGCAACTCAACTATTTAACCACATGTGCCACATATTGGCAAATGCTCCCCCACCTAGTAATATAAGCCCGTTAACAGATTAAGAAAGACTTAAGGGGCTTTATGAATTCTAATGAAGGGTCTGAACGACATCTCAAGCGCTCCCTCAAAGAGCGCCATATGTATATGATCGCCATCGGCGGTTCCATTGGTACCGGCCTCTTCGTGGCCTCCGGTGCAACTGTCGCTGGCGCTGGCCCTGGTGGCGCGCTTCTTGCTTATCTCCTCATTGGCTGCATGGTCTTCCTGCTCATGCAGTCCCTCGGCGAAATGGCCACCTATCTTCCACTGGCTGGTTCCTTCGGCGAATACGGCCGCCGTTTCGTCTCTCCATCCTTCGGCTTTGCCATTGGTTGGAATTACTGGTTTAACTGGGCCATTACGGTCGCCGCTGAACTTGCGGCCGCTGCCCTAGTGATGAAGTATTGGTTCCCGAATACCCCTGGTTGGATTTGGTCCATTATCTTCCTCATACTCCTCTTTGGCCTCAATGCCCTCTCCGCCCGTGCCTATGGCGAGGGCGAATTCTGGTTTGCCATGATCAAGGTGGTCGTTGTGATCTTCTTCCTGGTCCTTGGCATCCTCATGATCTTCGGCATTCTTGGTGGCCACTCCCCTGGCTTTAGCAACTGGACCCTTGCTGGCCCTGATGGCGAAAAGGCCCCATTCGTCCACGGCTGGCTTGGTCTGCTCTCCATCTTCATGATTGCCGGCTTCTCCTTCCAGGGCACCGAGCTTGTCGCCGTTGCCGCCGGTGAGGCTGAGGACCCTGACCGCACCATCCCTAAGGCCATTCGTACGGTCTTCTTCCGCATCCTTCTTTTCTATATCGGCGCCATTGCAATTATCGGCTTCCTCATCCCATTCACTGACTCCCGCCTATTGGATTCTTCCGAATCCAATATTGCTATTGCGCCATTCACCCTGGTCTTTAATAACGCCGGTATTCTTGCCGCTGCGGCCATTATGAATGCCGTCATCCTGACCTCCATCCTCTCCGCGGGTAACTCCGGCCTCTACGCCTCCACCCGCATGCTCTATGCCCTTGCCCGCAGCCACCAGGCACCAAAGTTCCTCACCTATGTGACCCCACGAGGCGTCCCACTCAACGCCCTGCTGGTCACCAGTGCTGTGGGCGCCCTTGCCTTTATCTCTTCCCTCATCGGCGACGGCGCCGCCTACACCTGGCTTGTCAATGCCTCCGGTCTCGCCGGTTTCATTACCTGGGCTGGCATCGCCTGGTGTCACTACCGCTTCCGCAAGGCCTTTATCGCCCAGGGCCATGACCTGTCGCAACTCCCTTTCAAGGCCTCCTGGTACCCATTCGGCCCAATTCTGGCCCTGGTAATGTGCCTCATCGTCATTATCGGCCAGAACTATGAGGCTCTCGTGGGCAATGGTAATTTCACCTCCCTGCTCTCTGCCTATATCGGCCTCCCGCTCTTCCTCTTGCTCTGGCTTATCCACAAGCTGGTGACCCGCCAGCCTGGCATCAAGCCAGAAGATGCCGACCTCAGCCGTTCGCTGGAGGACTAAGCCCTAACCAAAGAGCTTGGCCAACAGGCCAAGCGGCCAACGGGCCAAGCGGCCAAGTCAACAACTAGCCCCTCCCCTGCCCCGCTTCATAGCGGGGCTTTTTCATGCGCGCTCAAGCTTTGGCTCTGGGATGGGTGGGACTGCATCGGGGTTGAGCGCGTGGGCACGTGCGGCGATGGAGATTGCGTTTCGACGAAACTTCATCCCTAAGCCTGCCGAGGTCCTTGCGTTCCTTCCCTAAAAAGGAACACAAAGATGAAGGAAGCCCCCAGTTCTATTGAACTGAGGGCTTTGCTTGGAGTGTCAGAACTAGCAGGAAGGCTTAGTTCCAACGACGGTGGCGGCCAATGTAGAAGGCGGTACCGCCGAGGACCATGAGCAGCAGGGCGGCAATCAGCAGGCCTTGCTCATCAGAACCGGTTACAGCAAGGGTTGCCTGTGGGCGTGGGCTTGGTTCTGGTGCAGGAGCAGGGGCTGGGGCCTCCACTGGAGCTGGAGTCTCAACTGGGGCCGGTGCCGGTGCTGGTGCAGGGG
>JAUMUD010000064.1 GCA_030530875.1 Corynebacterium sp. | reverse complement strand
GAATGCCCAAAGTTTTTTCCAAAACCGGCTCCAAGCAGGGGTGATCATAGGTGACCTCCTCTAGCCCATCGCGCCTACGAATATAGGGGTGCACGGAACCGCCCTGAATGGGGCCGGGACGAATAATGGCCACCTCAACCACTAAGTCAAAGAAACAGGCGGGCTTAAGGCGCGGCAGCATGGACATCTGCGCGCGGGACTCAATCTGGAAAAGACCCACGGCATCGCCCCGAGAAATCATCTCGTAGACGGCTGGATCATCACAGGTCAACTCCCACATGCGCACAGTTTCGCCACGGGTCTCTTTAACCAAATCGACCATATAGTGCAGGGCCTCAAGCATGCCAAGGCCAAGGAGGTCGAATTTCACCAGGCCCGCCTCCGCACAACTTTCCTTATCCCATTGGACCACACTGCGGCCCTCCATACGGGCCCATTCGGTGGGCACAATATCAGCAATCGGCCTATCAGCAATAACCATACCGGCCGAGTGAATGCCCAGGTGACGGGGCTGTCCGCGCAAAATTTCCTGCGCATGCATAAGGCGTGGGTTAGTTTCGGGATTCTGCGGTGGCTCACCAAGACCCAGGGCACGGGAGGCATCACGCAAGGAACCGCGCCTGCGATAGGTAATGAGATTGGCTACCTGCGCAGCGCGGTCTCGCCCATAGGTTTCGTAGACATAGTTAATCACCTCGGGGCGACGGCCGGACTCAATATCAATATCAATATCCGGATAATCATCGCGCTCGGCGGAAAGAAAGCGCTCAAAGAGCAGCCCATTGGAAATCGGCTCAACATTTGTAATTCCCAGCGCAAAGCACACGGCACTATTGGCCGCCGACCCGCGCCCCTGACAATAAATATTGGAGCGGTGGCAAAAATCCACAATATCGGCCACAATCAAAAAATAGCCAGGAAATCCCAGGGCATGAATCACTTCCAGCTCATGGCGAAGCTGCCTAGCTGCTTTTTTCAAAATCTCCTTGGGCCTGCCACGGTACCGGGTTGCTTGGCGCTTTGCGACGATCTTATCCAAGGTCGCAGGCTCTGCAATGATGGGGAGTCCCGGCCTAATGAGTTCAAGATCGAAGGCGCATTCGGCTGCTAATTTTTCACCCTCTGCGTACTGACCAGCGTATTCGGGATAGTGGTAGAGAATATCCTCACGTCCCTGCAACCATCCACCACCCATCGGATGAGTTGTTTGATCAACCTCGCTCATGGTTGAGTTCTCATAGAGGGCGGCCTTAAGGAGGCCCTTATCGAGCTCCTCTGGGGTGGCGGCGATAGCCTTGGTGGAGGTGATAACGCGCAGCCCCAAGGAGTCGGCCACGCGAAGGGTGGCTAAGTGTTTCTCCTGCTCATCGGGGAGATACTGCAAAATTAGCTCGGCAATGACATTCTCCACACCGAAGGCGTGGGTTAGCAGCGGTAGGTCCTCGGGATTATCAGAAAGCACATACCAGTGCCCATCGGCGTGCGCAGCCATGGTTTTAAGGTCTGGATAGTCGCGCTTGCCTTTTTCGCCAGCACTCATGGCAGCATCAGCAATAAGCCTGCTGAGCAGGCGATAGCCCTCAGGATCCTTGACAAGCACTGTGAGAATATTTATCGAACATTCTTCATCCATTGTCAGTTCAGCCCCAAAGCAGGTGGACATACCAGCAGCCTTGGCAGCCTGCGAATAGACCACGGCCGAATAGAGGCCATCGCGCTCACAAATGCCGATATAATCAAGGCCAATAGCACCGGCCGCCTCAACAAAATCCTCAGGGTCAGAGGCCCCAATAAGGAAGCTGAAGCTTGAGCGTATGTGCAGCTCAGCCCCATTGCCCTGCAAAGTCGTGGGCTCTTGGGGTTCCTCGACTTCTTCGGGAATGGGGAATTGGTGGACCGTGCCGCTAAGAATCTGGTTTAGCTCATGCCAGCTCAGCGGTCCCTTACCCCAGGGTTTATATCCACCATTAAAATTCATACCAACATAATAGAATTCTAGTTCGAAATTTTCCACACCCAAACCCTGTGAGTAAGATCACAAGCGCATATGAGATCGTCGACAAGCTGGGAAATAATCCGCGTTCCATACCAAGCGGTCTATGGTTTCATAGACTAAGCTGTACAAGAATGGAATTGAGGGCTAGGCTATGTTCTGCCAATACGGAAAATTAAAGTTTAGGAAATAGAAATTGAAGAAACTTAGTAAGGTTACGGCCCTTGGCCTCGCAGCGGTCCTTGGCGCCACTGCACTCACGGCTTGTTCAAACAAGTCGGATGATGCGGCGAGCACGCAGACCACGGTAAAGATCGGCACCATTGACGCCACCAGCAAAACCTGGGAGGCCTTCGAGAAGAAAGCCGCCGATGAAGGCATCAAGCTCGAGACCACGGACTTCTCCGCCTACGCCTCCCCAAATGCGGCCGTCTCCGAGGGACAGATTGACGTGAACCTCTTCCAGCACCTCAAGTTCCTCGCACAATATAATGTCGCCTCCAATGACAATCTCGTGCCAATCGGCTCCACCGAGGTCGTCCCATTGGCCCTCTACTGGAAGGACCACAGCAGCCTCGACGGCATCGACGGACAGGCAGTCGCCATTCCATCGGACTCCACCAACCAGGGTCGCGCCCTTAATGTTTTGGCACAGGCAGGCCTTGTGACCTTGACAAATCCAAACTTGCTCACCCCAACCCCGGCCGACATCGACGCCTCCAAGTCCCGTGTCACCGTCACCCCGGTTGAAGGCGTCCAAACCTCCACCGCATGGAATGAAGGCCGCCCCGCCATCATCAATAACACCTTCCTCAACCGTGCAGGCATCGACCCAAAGAGCGCAGTCTACGCCGATGACCCGAACTCCACCGCAGCTGAGCCATATATCAATGCCTTTGTAACCACCCAGGCAAAGAAGGATGATCCAACCCTGCACAAGCTCGTGGATATCTGGCATTCCCCTGAGGTTCTGGCCGCCGTGGCCGAGGATTCCCAAGGAACCTCGGTAGCAATTGAGCGCTCCGAATCTGATCTTGAGGGCATCCTTAACCGCCTTGAGGACCAGATCCGCACCGAAGGCACCAATAATTAAACACCACCCCACCTCAGAAATCCCCTGGTCGCAGGGTGGTCGAGGTAAAATTATCCACTTTTCATAGACCAAGCTGTACATAAATGTGCAGACTTGTTATTCTTATTAATCAGTCCAAACTAAGGAGAAGCAAATGTTCAATCTCAACCGCGGTTCCAAGTTCACCGCTTCCGTCGTCCTCGGCATCGCCGCCCTCGGCGCAGCCACCACCCTCTCTGCTTGTTCAAACAAGAGCAGCGATAGCGCTGACGGCACCACCATCCGTATCGGCACCACCGACTCCTCCAAGCACGCATGGGAGGTCTTCGAAGATAAGGCCAAGGATGCCGGCATCAAGCTCGAGGTCGTCGACTTCTCTGACTACACCACCCCAAATAAGGCTCTCTCCGAGGGCCAGATTGACGTCAACCTCTTCCAGCACCTCAAGTTCCTCGCCCAGTACAATGTCGCTTCCAACGACACCCTGACCCCAATCGGCTCCACCGAGATCGTCCCGCTGGCACTCTTCTGGAAGGGCCACAGCTCCCTCGACGGCATTGACGGCCAAGCAGTCGCCATCCCATCCGATGCCTCCAACCAGGGTCGCGCCATTAACGTCCTGGTCCAGGCCGGCCTGGTCAAGCTCAAGGAAGATAACCTCCTGACCCCAAGCCCAGCCGATATCGACGAGTCCGCTTCCCGCGTCTCCGTCACCCCAGTGGATGCCGCCCAGACCCCAGCCGCCTACGGCAATGGCACCCCAGCCATCATCAACAACAGCTTCCTCGACCGCGCCGGTATTGATCCAAAGACCTCCGTCTTCCAGGATGATCCAAACTCCACCCAGGCCGAGCCATATATCAATGCCTTCGTGACCACCCAGGCCAAGAAGGATGACGCCAACCTGGCTAAGCTCGTGGAGCTCTGGCAGTCCCCTGAGGTCGAGGCCGCCGTAGCTGAGGATTCTAAGGGCACCTCTGTTCCAGTTCACCGCTCTGCCTCTGACCTGCAGTCCATCCTCGCCCGCCTCGAGGATCAGGTCCGCGCCCAGGGCAATAGCTAAATTCGGTAGCTACATTCAGTAGCCACATTCATTAACTAAGGAGTTTCCTACTTCCCATGTCCGGTACTAGGGTTGAGT
>JAUMUD010000063.1 GCA_030530875.1 Corynebacterium sp. | reverse complement strand
GGCCATCCACATCGGTATTTTCCGCATGCCAGATACCATCGCGCAAATACAGCGTGTTAGCCGAACCAATGGCCCTCGCACGCTCACTCACGACCTCAGCAAAATTGAGGGCTTCGAATTTACATGGCATGGTGACCGAAAAGCCAGAAAATTCTGGATGAGAGGCAATGAGTTCAGGAAGCTCTTCTGCCACGCATTCAAAGCGGGTATATTCCCAATCCAAACCCAGGGCTTTATAGCCGGCGTTATGGAGTACCGGGGAAAGCGAGTGGGCAATAGGGGAACCAAGAACGGCGGCAAAATTAGTCACTTATGCTCCTTTAACGAGAAGAGTCAAGAACACCATTGGCCTGTGCCTGGGCGACCGCAGCCTGGTGCTCTTCCCAGGTGGTAGAGAATACGGTCGTGCCATTACTATCCACGGTGGCAAAGTAGAGCCATGGACCATCGGCTGGGTGAGCCACGGCAGCAATGGCATCCAGGGATGGTGCGCCAATTGGGGTTGCTGGGAGGCCATCCATAGCATAGGTATTCCATGCTGTTACTCGTGCACGGTCCTCATCGGTGGTGGCCACTTCCTGTTCAGGAAGGTCATAGTTGACGGTGGAATCAAGCTGCAGGCGCATATTGATCGCCAGGCGGTTGAGAATCACGCGGGCAACCTTCGGGAAGTCCGCTGGTAGGGACTCATGTTCAACCAGGGAGGCCTCAACCAGGGTGGCATAGCGCTCTTCATCCTCGCTGAGCTGACTCATGGATTCCTGAATCAAATCATGCAGGGTCTGTACTGCCCCACGCTCTGGGTGAATGATATAGGAGCCTGGAATAATGAGGCCTTCAATGCGGCGTGGATCAGCACCGCGACCCCCCACAGCAACCTGGGCCCATTCCGGCACACCAAGTTCTTCCATTGGAGTATTAGCAGCAGCGTTGCGCAGATCCTCCACAGTGAGCTGATTATTAGTCACGCTCGCAATTGCACTGAAAATGCCCTGGCGTACCTGGCCACCAACCACATGAATATCTTCCATGGTTTGACCACCAGTGACAATCAGCTGATCCACGCGGTTATTAATATCAGTCAGTGCGCTCACGGCAGCCGCAGCACTCATATGACCTTGGAGTTTATACACACCAGGGGTAATGCTGTCCGCATTGATGTCATTGGCAGCAGCGGTATTAAAAGACTTGACGGTGGCCACAATGCCACGAGAGACCAGCTCAGGACCAAGGGAGGAGAGTGTATCGCCAGACTTGATTTCCACAAGTTGCTCTACCCCATTGCCACTACCGTGGTAGTCAACAGGGTGATATACACGCTCATAGGCGATGGCAGCACAGGAACCGACACTAATTATTGCGGCACTAATCCAAACTGCAAGTGCGCGAGCGAAGCCTCTCCGCATTTTCCGCACGCTTCTCCACCGCCTTTACTTCTCCTCCAAATGATGCGGGCACAATACCGCATCACGCATACTTCCAAAGATTATACCCAAGTTACACCAGTTACTCTAGTAACCCTTTGTAATCAACTGTGGTATATGAGGTGAGGAAGTCATTGGTTTGGGTCTTCGCACCAAGGATAATCTTATTGCGCAGCGTATTTTGCGCGGCGTACTTTTCATTACCCGGAGGCGAGTTCTTGAGAGCCTTCTCACAAGCAGCAATCAACGCATTCATCTGATCCTGTGGCACCTCACGGGCCACGCGATCCCACTGCGCCAGCTTGAACTGCTTCCAGGAAGTGTACTGGCCATTGGTTGCTTCCCTGATAGCCTGCGCATCGGTCTTGCGGCCAGAAATAACGGCACTCATGCCATCCCAACCATTAGCAGCAGCCATCATAAAGGCTTGGAGCTTGAAGGACTGGCTATCGGAGAAGCCAAGGTCATTATTTGGCACGTACCACATGGTGTCAATGGAGCCCACAGCAGCATAGTCATTCCAGCGAATATAATCATTCCGAGGAATTGCTGGACGAATGACTACGTGTTTATCCCAGAGGTCCTCCATGGTCTTGAGATCAGCCTTGCCATCATAACCGTAATAGCCGGTGACACGACCAGCAGCACCACCGCCACCACCAATAGGTTCAGTAGTCAGTGCAAGCTGCTTCTGAGTATTGGTATCCAACGTCAAAAAAGCCTGGCCCATGGCATATTCCAGAGTGTAGAGCACATCAAAGAGGCCAGCATAATAGGACTGGAAACCCTCAGGGGTGTTGATTCTAGAGGCCGAATAGTTCGAGATAGAGGTCCAGTCACCAAATCCGTCACCGCTCCAGTTCGGCGCCATATTGCCCATGCCGAAGGACTGCTCAAACATACCAGCAGCAAAACTCTCAGCACCAATCTCAGTATTACCGCCATCAGTACGGCGTCCCCTGTAATTAAACATTGGGCCACCATCCATAGCATGAGTGAACTCATGGGTCACGGTCGCATAGTTATACAGGAATGCAGACCGACCGAAAAATACATAGTCATCTGCGCGGTGAGCCGCGTGATCGTCTGTGAATGCAACCTCATTGATTCGCCCATTATAAATCCAGCCAAATCGGTGCAGCATCGGATCATCAGTATCGGTGTAGTTAGATTGAGCACCCTTATATGGAGCATCCCATACGCGATAGAGTTCCTTGTCTAGTCGGTCAATAAAACCAGGAATCACACCATTTACATTCTCTAACCAGCCAGCCAACTTGTTAATGAAAGGCTGCAGCTCACCCGGCAGCTCCTCCCACGTAATCTTGCGCTGATCTTGGTTGGCTGGTGATGCATAAGCTTGACCATTACCAAAAATGATATAACCCGGCAACACCGCCATATACATCTGTGGCGCATGAGTAGACATAAAGGCAGGAATACTCATGCCTTTCTCGTAACGCCTATCACGCATGTCAAAAGCGAATCGAGATAGCTGCTCCCAAGGTGATACCTGCTTACCCACCTGCGGCTGAATAATGAGCCCATCAAAATTATTCTTCAACCAAGCATCATAATCAGTACCCTCATCGGTGTAATGACTAATGAGGTACTCCAAGATGGTACGGCCACTACCACCCTTGACAATATCGTCATAGATATAGCGAAGGCGGTAACCCGCATATTGCAGGGAACCCAAGCGATAAGACATCTTGCCCGTGGCGTTTTTATTTTTAACCTGATAATGCGTGGAGCGATCAATCACATAATCAGCACTTGGCGCAGCCCCAAGCATGTCAGCATTAGGGCTGGCAGCCAGCCAATCAGCCAGGCGTGTACCACCCATATCAAAGTCAAAGGCACGGTCAAGCCAGTTCAAATGCCGGATTGTGTCATTGAGCTTGCTATAAAGGAAGCTGCAGTCACGCAAAGTACCCATAGCAGCCACACCATCGAGAGCCACGCACTGTGGCTGCGAGGCAATCATAGTGCTCAGCATGCGTTCCAAGCGCTTAGCCTTGAATCCATCATTACCATTTAGGCCGTTGTAGTTCTCACGGAGCAGAGCCCTATCCGGAGCCAAATCCCAATCAGCAATCAATTGGCTGGCATCCAGATTCTTCGCACGCGAAATCACACTGGCATAGGCCGAAAGACCATTCTGCAGATAAACACCGGAATACTGATAGCGCACCGTCGTTCCATCAATGGTGACATCAAAATTCGCGATCTCATCCGAAGCACCGGCAAAATGTGCAGAATAAATCTCATTGCTGCCATCCGCATAAACAACCTTGAGGCCATCAACTGAGGCAGCGCCCGCAGCATCCATCATCAATACACGAGGACGCTTAGCCCCACCGGTCGTCACAGGCAGCAGCGCCGTAATTTCCTTAGTTGCAAGCTTCGAGGAAGAAAGCTCCTTGGCATTGGCCACAATGCGCGCAGTATCCACCCACGGACCAATCGCACGCAGGTTCTTATAGACACTCGCCAAATCCGCATCATAATCAGCATGGCGTGCCAAATTATCAACTACCCCACCGTTCTTATCAAGCTCAAGAACCGCGCCGGGCTCAACCGTAGTGGCATTATCCGCATAATTGCCACCATCGGCCTGCTTGAGAGTCACCAAGGTATTGCCATTAGCAGCCGTGGACACTCCCGCAACCTCAACATAGCGCACTGCCCCATCGCTCGCAGTCAGCTTTGCGACGCTTCCTGCTGCAGCTGCCGCGAGTTTGCCGCGGGTTCCATAGAACTCGACACTACTCGTATTATCAAAGCTCACAGCCTTGCTGCTGGAGTCACCTGCGGTAGTAGCAATCGTGTCGGTTGGCTCAGACACAGGTGTAGTGCTCGTGGTTGGTGCAGCACCGGTTGTAGTGCTGGCTGGTGGCACGACCTCAGGAGTCTCTGGCTTCGTCGGCTCCGGCTCAGGCTGAGATGGTTCTGGCTCAGGCTGAGGCTGAGGTGGTTCTGGTTGCGAAGGCTTCTGCCCCGTGCTTTCTTCACCGTCACTTAGAGATTCTGGTTCCTTAGGCCCCGTGCTCTCCTTGGTGCCAGGCTGCTCAGCATCAGTATCCTGTGAACCCGGCTGCTCAGCACCAGTATCCTGCGAGCCCGGC
>JAUMUD010000011.1 GCA_030530875.1 Corynebacterium sp. | reverse complement strand
GGGAGTATATCACGAGGAAATGCGTCCAAAACTCAGCTGCTCTAGTGCAAGGCTCGCAATGCTGGGAAGAACATCACGAGGAAATATAACCAAAACTCAACTCTGCTGGACATTCACTGAGGCAGGTCGAAAGTATACCACAAAAAAATTACCCAACCATAGTCGCCCCTAGCCAGTGTTCGGAATGATAAGAAGCATCGCCCCACTGTGAAATATCCACTGCTCAAACAGCCATTTGAGCGGCATCCTCATCGAGATAACAAGCGATCCAATATTAGGCTTACCTTCCTAGTGAACCCAACAAGATGACCGGAAACCAAAGCGCAAGACTGACATCCAATGCGTACCCGACCCGGCGGCTAATTAGTTTCGGACTAAATCTCGAGTCGATTCCGGCTAAATAGAAAGCACCATGTGGACTACTTAAAAAATTGTTAGCTGGTCTGGCGGAGCAGGAACTTGTTTAGTTGTGCTGTTGTGGTGCCAGAATGAAGTCTGCCATTGGTGATCAGTGAAAACAACAATCCGTACATCACCGCCACCTGGTAAAGCCTCTTTAACCTCACGGATAATTGCCGGCACTCTGTGCCGTTTTGGCACATACACAATATAGCAACTGAACTGCAGCATTGAAAACCCAATATCAAGCAAGTGCTGACGGAATTTTGTTGCTGCGCGCCGCTCAGGCAGCGTACCAACAGGCAAATCAAATAATGTTAAGAGCCACACGTTCGCATCCTTATCTTTCATATCACAGCCTCCAGACTGGTGGAACAAATAAGTTGGGGTCGCCACCCTCCGCGAAGATGCCATAGGCTTGAGCTAAGTCCACTAGTAAATTCGGGATGGTCGCGCCACTTTTATCAAATGGAGTATCGAAAATTCCCACAATTTTCTTCTTTTGATCAGCATCCAAGTCATCGTCAAGGGGTAAAAATCGGAAAACATGTGTATCGACTGCCGGACGAAATGGCTCGATAAGATCGTCGACGAGAGCAAACTGATTATCGCGCTGACGATGGAAAATGCCTAGCGCAGGCGCCAAACCGGCAGCTGCCACAGCACGGATGCCATAGCCTCTGAGCACGACATATGCATAATTCAATTTTGCATTTATCGGTAAAGTATTTTCATCGCTAGGATAATCTCTTCTGATTCCTAAAGCATGCCAATATCTTCGTGCAGCGATGGCTTCACAGTTTGTCGAATCCCCTGATTTAACAGATCTAGCAATTTCGTAGAGTTCCTCATGGCCACTCACATCTAGAACCTTCAAAGTATGCGACTGCCCTTTTATTTTGGCAATGATAAGTTCTTGCCATGCACGTTTTTGTCGAGGAAGCTTTAGACTAGCCTGGGCCCGCTGGCGGGCAGCAATCCGGCTATGTTCTCGCCATGGGACATGCGCACTCGTCGGCAGTCCTCGCCAATCCACAGTCATTACAGCAATGTCATATTCGGCAAGCTTGGCAAGGACCGCACCTGAGACTAAGGAACGAATTCCGAGTAGCACAACAGCCACCTCTGCGAGTGGAACCCTCAGAGGTGGCTGTTCGTCATTTCGTCTATCAACCAGCAGAGCACCCCTTTGATAGCGGATTACACCATCAAAGTTCGAAAAATCGAGTACCCGCCAGCTGTTGCTCATTTTAGACCTTCCAGCTCACCGGCAAATGAGCATTCGAGTGCCAGCGCTCTTGTCCCAGTGCGTTGCGCCTGATACAGGCAACAAATGCTTTTCCAAACAAGGTACTCGGCGCCAGGTCCAAACCGTCATCACCAAGCAACTTCGTCAACTCTTCAGACGCACCGCTTTTTAGACCTTCTTTCGCAAGCATGAGTGGTTTCAGCGTCATCAACCTATTTCGGTCTGCACCTGTCAGCTGCCAGCGGACAGTTCCCGGCGCCAATTCTTCAAGGAAAGAGACCCGCTCAGCTACGAATTCAGGCTTCAAAACTACCTCATCACCTTGTACAAGCCATCCGAGATATTCAGCCTTGCCATTCAGAATTGCGGTTCGAGTAGATGGCAAAGCATAGCGAATAGACATCGAGTGGGCCGGCAACTCAACACTGAACACATCACCCTTTTGCTTTACCAAATCCTGTACGTAAACTCGCACCATTCCGAACGAATTGCCAATTTTGTAAATGCGTAGGTGATGCCAACGGGTTACGGCAGCCGCACCGCCACGAACCTCAGTGATAGGGTTAGGCGTACAGTTGGATAGAGGAATACGGCCATTTTCATCACGCTTTGGATTTTTACTTTTAAGAGGTGAAAATGTGATCTCGTCATCGCCCTTGTAATGCGTGCCGTTTACTACTATCTCTCGATTCGGGTTCTCCGGCAATCCCTTTTTTGGATCAAAGTCTTCGAGATGCGTGAGTGCAGTAAAAAGCGCACCATTCGAAGCCTTATGTATATCATCTCTAGAGAATGCAGCCGAGAGGGGCGCCTTCACAAGCGGACGCACAGTCGCATCATGCGCCGCACCATTTCCAAGACGGAGACGGAGATTCTTAGTCAAGGCAATTTCATCATTATCAAGTGCTTGCTGAACCAGGAGACGGAGGTCATCCATGTTTTTCAGCCATGTCTTGAAAACATGAGAATTCTGCGGCCCGCCAGTCCATTCTTCCCATGAGCGATCATTATTTCGGCGGTTATATGCTTCCTCACGAAGAGAATCACGCTCAGCAAGCACCTGCGCTGGAATTGCAGTCACCAGCGCGATGACGCATGCATCCACAGCATGATGACGGCGATCGAGACGAGTCTTGCCCGTGCCGCCAATCATCTTAATTGCGTTAAACTTCGCCGCACGACGAGCGCTGCTGGTGATAGAACCACGGAAAGCCCGGACCTTGGTGCTACCGGTTGGACTTGGTTCCTGTTCCTTGACCCAACCGTAGATTCGTGCACGCAATTCGTTGGCCATCCATGCGACCGACTCAAGTGAGCGAGCATCAATTTCTTCGTCGATCGTCTTACGTTTCATCCTTGCTTCAACAGCTCGTTTCAGCTGGCCAAACTCGGCAGCCGTTAGTTGTGGATCACGGTTCCACGACTTAATGCGATCCACTGCTTCCTGTACGCTAACACCCTTAATGCTGGTATTTGCAGCCCAAACCGCGAACGGAATTTTACCCTTTTCACGGTTACAGCGACCACATACGGCAACAAGATTATCGCGGGTATTGGTAGAACCTGCTCCAGCCCGTGGCACAATATGATCCATTTCAGAATTTTTGAAAGTTACCGGACCACCACAGTATGCACATTGGCCATTTTGACGCTGAATCGCAAGCCATCGACGGATCTCAGAAGAACGAACTTGCTCCTCATGTGATAGGCCCAGTTCATTCTTCATCTCTTCACGGGTTTTGTCATTAGCCCGATTTCTATCCTTGATAAGTTCAGTGTAGTCATTCGCCTTCTTCTTTGACTGAAAGCCAGCTCGAACGTGCTCAATATTAATCGAGGCCGGGGTGCCAAATTCACGCTGTGCAGCAAGAAGCCAGCGGTTCACAATCTTCAAAACACGGTCGACTGACGGATTACCAGTCCGTTCAGTGATCGGTGCTGCTGGTGGCGTCCAGTCCGCAGGAGCATCGAAGCACTCAATACGCGCCTGATGCAGATCGAGCCCCTTATTCAGCATGGCATCAGTCAATTTAACTAGCGTATCCTCGGAATAGGCGGCACGGCCGACTGGAAGTCGGAGTCCTTCCAAAGCTTCCTGCTCAGCATCCGACAGAGAGCTCATAAAGTCCCAAGCCTTCTTACCACCTTCACTCTCAAAATCATCAACGCCCGAATTTGAGAGCGCATTAATCAGCGCCGCACGAGCCTGGTCATCAGCGTCTTGCCACCAAATCTGAAGCTGCTTGACTTTGGTAAATCCAAGGACTGCCCGATTCGTGTCATGGAGTGGAGGTCGACTACCCGAGCGCTCACCGTCATCAGTTGTCGATGTGCGACCGCGTAGTAGCCCCAAGTCAATGCCAAGCTGGTCAGCAATCTCAGTCCACGTCGGATTCTTCTGGGGAGGGTAACCCAAAATGAAGTTCACGACCTTGTGGCGCTCTTCAACAGTCAGGGGACGCTGACCGCCGTCCTCAACAATTCGGAGATTGGCCAAAAGCGAGACTATGCGATAGCGCTGGAAGGCATCAGATGCCTTAAGGGCACGGGCAAGATTGAGCTCCGGCCGAAGCGGGTCTTTGCCTGCAAGTGAGGCCGCAGATCCCTTAGGAGATTTCGCAGCAAATACTACGAGAATAATATCCTTGATAAGGCTGCGATCGAGTTGCTGTACTTCACCGATCATCTGAATCTCTCGAGCAAAATCAGACTGACGGAAGCCATCGGCGAATAAGCCGCCGTCGCCACGCAACTTCTCCCCTTGCAGTTCAAAATTACTCAGAAGCTGGGGAACTGTAGTATCAGGAGACACCTCGACACCGAGCTTTTCTGAGACTTCAGCGCGGAACTTTTCGAAGGCATCACTTGGAGCTTGCTTTACTACCAGTGAGCTAGCTTTTTGATACGGATTGCGCCAACCGCGATGCCGAGCTATATGGCGAAGGGCGATGGACAGCTTGGCATTACGAACCGCATCGTCTTCAATTTTGACAGTCGCAAGTTCCGCTCGAATCTTCCACGGCAAATAGGGATCAGACTCCTTCTGGAGGTCGATGATTGGCCACCCTTGCTCAGTGATGAACCTGTCCAACTTCTCGAGACGCTTCTTGCGCTGCGCATACAGTCGTCGAGTACGTCGCGCAACACCAGAAACGGCTAGTCGGGTCTTCGCAGATTTGTTATTATCAGGATCAACGCCACTGTCGTGGAGATGCGTAACTGCCGAAAGAATCTTTAGTGGCTTACCTGATTCATCGACCTCAATGGCAGCCATGCCCACACCAGAAATACCAACGTCGATACCGATACGATAAAGCATATTCATAGAAACCATCCTTAGCTGGATAATAGAGCGAACAACTGCTATTGCCTACAAGTTTACCCAGGGGTTGTGACAACAATTTTGAACCTCGCCCAGAACATCAAATTCTTTTCGTTCCTCCAGGCAATTTGCTAAAAATTCTAAACTGTATTAGCCTAGTGACTACCAAAACTCAGTAAGGACAGCCTCGTTAGCTGTGCTGAACGCTCCCCCGGGCTACGGCCCGGGTTTTTTTTATTTTTACCCAGGCGAATACCTCGTAGCGATCCCACGCCCCCAACGACCTTCAATGGCTTGCATAAGCTCAAGCAGCTCCGATACACTAGGTAGAAGTCCGTTCTTTTAGAGCTTGGAGCCTGCCCATGGCTGATCCGCAGAATCCATACCGTAACATGCAGTGGCCCAAATATTCAGGTTCGCAGCCGACGAAACCGCGTACTGAGCGCAATAATGACTTCGCGGCCGTCGCCAGGGCTCTCCGCGACTATAATCCCGTGCGTCCTGCACCGCCGATGGCGGAAACCACTGAGAGTGTTGCCCCACCGCCACCGCCGAAGGTCAAGGTCACTGTCGACTTCAACGGGCTTGTGGCGCCACCACAGCCAGACCAGGTCGAAGGTGTGCCTGAAAGTTGGGAAATGCCGATGGTCAATGGTCTTCCGATCTGCGAACTCGACAGCAAGGTCAACCGTCTCAAGCGGGCAAGGAAATTTGCGGATGCTCTGGCGCTGGCGATTCAAGCAGCCGATGCGATGAAGGAGGCAGCCAGCAAGAATCCGGCGTGCGCGATGCCTCACTACGTCGCGCAGGTGGCGGTCTTGCTGTCACGCTTTTCACGCTTCGAGGATGAAATTGAGCTGATTGAGCGCTGGCGTCGTCTGAGCTTGCCAAACACTAACCCACTTATTGAGGTGAGCCTGGATAAGAGGCTGGCCCGCGCCCAGGAAGCTGTCGCTAAGAGAGCAGGCGATGACCACGCGGTAGAACTGGCACAGGCACTGTGGAGCGAATTCAACCGCGAAGAGGCAAAACTGAAGCGGGAAGGCGGTGGCACCTGGATCACCAATGGTCGTGAAGAATGGCGAAAAGTGCTGGCCGCCAAGCAATTCGCAGCGCCGAGCACTGTGCCATCACTCACAGAATTCCAGCGGGGTGTATTTCTTGTCGCCTCCGTGAAAAATGCTGCTGACTCCGGGAAAACAGCAAACCAGATTGCTCTGTTGAAAGTCGCACAAGGCGAGGTCCTGAGTCGCTTTGATAGTCTTTTCAGGTCGGTCGCGGACACAGTACCCAACATCATTCCTGAGTGGCCACAAATTGTACCGTTGATTCGCGCCTTTGTCGGCGATGAAGCAGTTTGGGCTGCGGATGAAAAAACCGCCACATTGCTTGAGGCACTCTTTGAGGATCAGGTTCGCTCGTTTACTGAGTTCAGTGAAAGGGTGCTTCAGTCCGAAGAAGGCACACCTCTTGGACTTGAGGAGGCTACCACTGCCCTGCTTCCGGATTCGGAATCCAAATTCGATGAGGCAATTGACTATGCCCAGGGCCTTGCAGCAGTTCTCATCCACTTGCATTCCAAGGCCGTCGAGTTTGCCACTGCCCCTGCACCGCCCAAGCAGGCGTAAGATCGGGAGCTATGAAAAGCAACCGTCCTGATCGCTCACGCACGCACGACACACTGGCAGCCATTGGCGATGCTGCCGTTGGTTTCCAAATCGGCGCTGTCAAATTCTTTTCTGAAGCCAATGACCTGCGCAAAGACAGGAAGCGCTTCAAGAAGTCTCGGGCTAAGCTCGCGAAACTTGAAATGAAGGTTGCCCGCGAGGAGCAGAAAACAGAACTGAAGCGGCGCCTTCGTCTCGCCAACCGCCGCAGGCATGCGGATCTCCTGGACCATGTGCGACAGGAAATCCGCCAACTAGATATCTAGTTTTTGTAATTCGCCTTACTTTGCTGCTTTGGCAATTTTGAGTGCGCGGGTAATCATCGGAATCTGCAGTGGCAGACGACCGTACGCAATAGCCTGCTCCCACCAGGACTTGTGGCGCCAGCGGTAAGCCATGGTGATATTGCCAGGGAAGACGGCCACGAAAAGAGCTGCAGCAGCATAGGCAGCTTTCTTGCGAGTCTTCGGGATGGCTAGGAATAGCGCGGTGAGAAGTTCCGCAACGCCAGAACCATAAACCCAGGTACGGGGCTTACCCGGCAGAGCCTTCGGGATTAATTCATCAAATTGAGGCGCGCTTTTTGGAAGAAAATGCAAAATGCCCACGCCAGACAGCAGGGCAACGGTACGGCGCAGGGCTTTCTTGTTGTTTTGTTCACTCATATCTTGATTTTACAGCCACCACTCTTGAGCCATTGGGAAAAACCTGCTAGATTTGTTGACAACAGTGCCCCTGCCGCGCCTATGGCGGCGAGGCAAAATGCCTCGCTGTTACGCATAAATGGCAGGGGCCAGATTCTTTTAAATCCACAAGCTACCGCAGAGCGCCAAATCTAGGAGTTTTGGTTATGGGTCGCTTGGAATCACATTTTACTAACCGTCTGATTCTTTCCAGCCCTTCGGGCGGAACTGCTGCACAGCATAATATTTGATGCCATCGGCAGTAGCAGCCAAACCAATACCAGAGCGGTCATTATCCGGATTCATCAGATTGGCATAGTGCCCGGGGGAGTTCTTCCAACCAACCGCGCATTCACGTGGGGTCGAAATTTGGAAACAGGTTTTTGCATTTTCGCCACCGACCTTGGCATTGTGAATACCGTCGAACTGTGAATGGTAGAGGCGGTCTTCCTTTGCAATCTTCTCAGCCCAGGCCTGCGACTTGAGGTCGGCTTCCTCGGTACGAACGAGAGGAGTAACCCCCTTCTCGATACGGTATTCGTTGACGGCATCGAACAATGCCTGGCGGCGTTGATCACTAGAAAGAAGGCAAATGGATGTATCCAACGGACTATCACCACGCACCGGTTCGCTGCGATAGACTCCATCGACAGCCAAATAATTCATCCCTTGCTGAGTTGGGCACTTACCAGTGTCCTTACCCGACAGGCCGGAGCTACCAGCGGAACTACCGCTGCTGCCGCCAGCAGCACTGAGGGTCGTGCCGACACTACTAAAGAAGTTGGCCCACTGTAGTGCATTAGCCAGGTTGGTTGCATCGGCAGCAGCATCGGCATGGACGACTGCCGGGGCGGCGGTGCCAATGCTGAGGGTGGCGGTGGCAATGAGAATCAGACTTTTAAGATTGCGCAACTATCTCTTCCCTTTCCTCGTCCTTAGCCGGATTTAATCGCGACCTTTGAAGCGGAACTGCTGGACAGCCTTGAAGTGGCCATCGCTGCCGCGGGCAACACCCATGCCGGAGCGGTCAAAATCCGTTCGCATGATATTTGCGTAGTGACCAGGGGAATTCTTCCAGCCGAGGGCGCAGTCGCGTGGGGTGGCAAACATAAAGCACTGGATGATATTTTCGCCGCTGTTCCTCGTGTTATTAACACCATCGGCCGGAGCATGGTAAAACACATTTTCCCGCGCGAGCTTTTCAGCCCAGGCCTGAGCCTTCTGATCAGCCTCAGAGATGCGCAAGAGAGGGGTCACGTTCTGCTCCGTGCGGAACTCATTGACAGCATCGAAAAGGGCCTGGCGGGCTTGATCGATGCTCATGAGACACATGGAGGTATCAAGAAGACTAGCGCCACGAACAGGGGCGTTGCGGCTGACACCAGGACGAACGAGGAAATTAATGCCGCTGATTGGCGGGCAGACAGCAAGGTCGGCTTCAGAAACATGGCCGGCATTTGGATCAGGCACAGCTGTGAAGGCCTGCTGGACACTCGACCCGTATGCGAGGAGTTCCATCATCAGGCTGCTGGAGCCTTCATCAGCATGGGCAGGGGCAGGAATTGCCGTCGCAATTGTGAGTGCAGCGGCGATTGTGCAGGTTAGTGACTTAAAAATTCGCATTGTCTTTGCTCCCTATTCTTACTTCACGCGGAACTGCTGCACGAAATAATATTTATTTGGTTCTTTTTGGACATCGGCACTGTAGTCAATGCCAAGGCCCATACCGGCCGAGCCGAAACTAGGATCCATCAGGTTGGAATAGTGGCCTGGGGAATGGCGCCACCACTGCACGCACTGATACGGAGTGAAGAAGCTCAGGCACACGACAATATTTTCGCCACCATTCGTGGCATTTTCTTTGCCATCAAATTTGGAATGGACAATGTCCTTGAGGCGTGCCTTACGCTCAGCCCAGGACTGCGATTTCTGATCAGCCTCAGCACTGCGCTTCAGTGGTGTAACATTCTTTTCCTTGCGCAGGTCATTGACTGCATCGAAAACTGCTTGACGAGCTTGGTCCGAGCTAAGGAGACAAAGGGAAGTATGCTTATCATCCTTGCCACGAACAGGAGCGGTGAGTTTGTCACCATCAGGAGTTTTCTGGAAGTAATACGGGGTCGGCGGGCACTTGGCGCGATCAGCAGCACTCAAATACGCATAGGGATCACTAGTTGTGCCCTGGTTATTACCAGAGTCCTGGTTGCCCGTAGTCGTCGTGGTGGTGTTGTTATCGCCCGTGCTTGGGGTGCTGGAGGAACTACTCAGGGCAAGGGCGAGAAGGCCAAGGCCGATATTGGTGGCATCATCGGCATGGGCGGGACTGGTCGCGGCGGCGCAGGCAAGAGTGGCGGCGCCTAAAATGGCCGCAGTTTTTCTTTTGAACACTTTGACTCCTTGAAAAAATCACGGAATTCACGTCAGATTTGAAGAATACGTTGATTATATCCTACGTTTCTGACATCAATTCCGTGATCGGTTAGGAGTTAGAAGCGGAACTGCTGAACGCCCTTCCACCAGCCATTACTTTGCGGGACGAGGCCCAGGCCTGCGATTGTTCATCGGCTTCTTCCGTGCGAATGAGTGGGACGATACCTTGGGCGATGCGGTACTCATTGACGGCGTCGAAAAGCACTTGGCGGGCTTCCGCGATGCTCATCAGGCAGAAGGAAGTGTCAAGAAGACTATCCCCACGGACCGGGGCGTTGCGGATAACGCCCGGCCGGACCACGTGGTTGATGCTACCGGCCGGGCAGCGGGCAAGGTCCAGGGCGCGTACAGCCGGGGCGAGAGTGGTGGGGACCACGAGGGCCGGGAGTTCGCTGCTGCCCTGGGCGAGGGGGTCGAGGGGTGCGGCAATAGCAGGCAGTGTGCCCAGGACGGCTAAGGGGGCGGCCAAGAACACACTGCCTAATCCGATTTTATGATGCTTGGAGATTCCTCAGGAGAGAATAGCAAAAGCACCAGCGCTAGCCAGGAAGCCAATTAGACCGAAAATGGTGGAGTAGACGGTCCAGGTTTTCAGGCCATCTTTGACGCTTAAGCCAAGATATTTGGTGACAATCCAGAACCCTGAATCATTGATATGGCTAAAGGTGAAAGAGCCGAAACAAATAGCCAGGGTGACCAGCGCGATTTGGGTAGTGGTGTACTCAGCGGCCGCAAGGGGCGCGGCCATGAGCCCGGCGCTGGTAAGAATGGCCACGGTGGCCGACCCTTGGGAGACGCGAAGTGCCACGGCGATGAGGAAGGCCATGAGGATTAGTGGAATGCTGGTGGCGGCGAGCGTATCAGCCAGGGCCACGCCGATGCCGGATTTGACCAACACATTGGCAAAGACGCCGCCCGCGCCAGTGACGAAGACAATCACGGCCACGGTGGGAAGCGCACTATCCATAATGGCCCCGCGCTTTTGTAGGTCCCAGCCGGCCTTGGAGCCAAGGACCAGGTAGGCAATCATCACAGCAACCAGCAGTGCCAGGGCCGAGGAACCGATGAAGGAGAAAATGCCGTAGTTCGGGTGCTCCTTGCCCAGGTTCATCATACCCACGGTGCCGACCATGATTTGGGCAATGGGCAGCAGCACCAGGATGAGGAAAACCAAGGGGTGGATTGGCTTTTTGGCTTTTTCTTTTTCTGTTTGTGTGTCTTCGCTGTTGTGTGCATCGAAAGGCGTTGGGCCAAGTTCGACTTTGTCCACGGGCATTTTCTTGCAGATTGCGTAGCCAATAAGCGCGGTAATAATGCTAATGGGCGTGCCCACAAGGATGAGGAAGCCGGGGTCGATGCCGAGAATTTCCGCGGCGGCGACGGGGCCGGGGTGTGGTGGGAGGGCCACATGGGTGGTCATGAGCATGGCTGCCACGGGGAGGCCGAGTTTGACGGGGTTGATGTTGGCCACGCGGGCAAAGCCCAGGACAATGGGGGCGAGGATAATATAGGCGACGTCGAAAAAGACGGGGATACCAAGGACAAAGGCCGCAGCCGAGACTGCGCCAATAATCCTTTTGCGCCCGAGTTTTTCGGTGAAGTAGGTGGCAAGGCTAGTGGCACCGCCGGCGTCCTCAATGAGGCGGCCCAGCATGGCGCCAAGACCAACCACAATGGCCACGGACCCAAGGGTTTTGGCCATGCCCTCAGTAAGGGTCGGCATGAGGTCCCCAATGGGAATGCCGGTGGCAAGGGCGGTGCCCAGGGATACCAATAGCAGGGCCACAAATGCGGATAGTTTGACCCGAATAACTAGGAAGAGGAGCACCGCCACCGCAAGGGCGGCGATGATCAGCAATGTGGTCACACTCATGAGGACTCCTCCGTGCTACTACCCCAGTTCCAAGCCTTGGCCTGTTCCTCCTGGCGGGCACGCTCCTGGGCAATCAAGGTGGGCATCAGCAATTCCACAAGCGCACTATCATCGTAGGCGCCAAGACCGGCTTCAACGCCCTCCTTGTACCGGGCCATGGCGGCCTTGGCCAGCGGCAAGTCAAGGCCGCTTTGTGCCGCGGCACGCTCCACCAGCCCCATGTCTTTTTCAAAAATGTCGAGGCGGCTGAAGATTTCACCTTCATAGCGTGGTGTTACTGAGGTGGAGTCGTCATTGGTGGCATCCTCTTCCAGGAAATCCCGGTCCAGCTCTTCCGTGAGAATCCTATGAATGCGCGGACCACGGTCACGCAGCATGAAGGAGTCGGCGGCGCCGCTGACAAAACCGATGAGGGCCTTTTCAGTGCTGATACCCATGGACTTAGCCAGTGCCAGGGCCTCAGTGGCGGCGGCAATGTGAATGCCGCAGAGCAGCTGGTTGACGGTCTTGAGTTTCTGGGCGGTGCCGATTCCCTCATTGAGGCGCAGAATGCCACCCTTGCCGCCATTGCTGAGGTGGCGCAGCAGCATATGGCAGTAGGCCACGGAGAGGCTGTGCCCGGAGAGCATAATGAGCAGCTCACCGTTCCGGGCGCGCTCGGCGCCGCCGGAAACCGGGGCATCGACCATATAGCAGCCAGTATCCAGAAGTTGAACGAAGGCCTCCCAGGCAGCCTCATGGCCGACGGTGGAGCAGATAATCACAGTGTGCTGTTTGCTCAGCAGCGGGCGGAGGTCCTCAACGAGGTCGAGGAATTGTTCCGTGGTGCGCACGGCGATGAGCACCATGCGGGCATCAGCCAGGGCATCTTCAAGGGGACGAATATCCTTGAGGCCAGCCTCACGTAGCGCCTCAATACGTGCTGGGTCAGTTTCCACACCAATGGTTGGGTATTCTTCCTGCGCACGAAGGGCGATTGGCAGACCCATAGCCCCGCAGCCGATGACCGCAACCGGGGTTGGGTCCACGGTGGTCAGCACCTCATGCAGGCGGCTTTCCCCACCAACATTGCCAGGGAAAATCACCACTTGGCCCTCGTGGCCATCCTTGTTATAGCGCACTGCACTGATCATTCCCTCACTCATTGGGCCAAGCACATTGGCGCGGTGTACGCCAAGGGCCTTGCGCAGAATCTGATCCGAGGTAATTCCACCCTTGGTAATAATGGTCTTTGGGCGGCAGCGGGCCAACACCCCGCGCACCACATCCACCAGCGCATCGGAGACAAGCTGCGCAGTTTCGCGCGCCTCACGGCCCTCAATGAACTCGCGGCTGGTCGCCAAAATGCCATTAAAGGTCCGCAGATTAAAAGCAATGAGGTCCGCCAGCTTATCCGCATCAAAGCTGCCATTGATCACTTCCTCCACCGGAATGGTGTACATATCCAGGTAGGGATTCTTCTCCTTGGCATACTCAACCTGCGCGGTTGTTGTATCCACATGGGAACCAACCACAACCAGCGTGCCCGTGCCCTCACAGTCCTTCAAAATCTCCGGGTCAATCTGCTTCACTGCCGGCAGGCCCAGCAAGTGCCGCGCAAAAGACGGCCCGGTGCGGTATACAAACCGCTTGCCATTGCTCTTTGCCTTTTCGACGCCCCTCGCAAGCAGCTCCAGGTCGCTCTCATTCTCACAGTCGCTGGTGATAATCACCCCATCGGAAGCGGCATTGAGAATATCCACTGCCCCGCCGGCGCGCAGGACATTGCCCGGAATGTGGATATGGTTCACCGCCCGGCCAAATTTCTCTTCCAACCACTCGCCTAGGTTCGAGGAGCGGTACTTAAAGAGTGGGTCAGCAGCATAGATGCTCTCCCCTACTGGGCGCTCCCCTGCATAGTGCACCCCATCGCGGGTAATACGGCCACCCTCCGGGAAGGCGGGCACAAAGAGGATCGCATCAGGAAGCATCTCTGTTTCCTCAATGATGGCCTCAACCTCAGCAACAAAATGCCCACGCAGGGTCGAATCGCTCCGGGAGATGAATTCCACATGCTGGCCATTATGACCTGCCCAATCCAGGGCCACGCGCACAACCTCACGCACACGCCCCGCTGCTGTCTGCTCATCCACTGCCCTGCTATTAGTCAGGACAAATGCGCCTGGGGCACCATCACGGAAGGCCCATTCAAGGTCCTTCAGGCGGGCATCCATCAGCATCGGAATATTTTCCAACCCCTGGCATCCGGTGGGGTCATCATCAATAATGATATACACCATTTCTTGGTCCTTTCTCGTTTTACGCAAATGTTAATCGAAAACCCGCGCAAAAGGAATAAGGCCTGCGTAATTACCCCCATGTGGGGGTAAAGTTTATGCAAGATTTCCCCGATTGTTGCATAACCTAGGCCCAAAAAAGGCGGCCACCAAAGAAGGTGGCCGCCTCAAAAGCCCTGATAGAACAGCTATTTACTTAAAAAGCTGCACCAGCGGGTAGAAGATCATGCCGAAGAAGGACAGCAGGGTGCTGCCACCGCCACGCAGGAAGCCCAGAAGCTCATCCCAGAAGCGCTTAGCGGAATCACCAAAACCAGTGCCGTAGGCCCTCGTTGGTGCCACAGTTTCCGTGGTCGTTGCGGTTTCGGTGGCAGTTGCCGTAGCAGTAGTAGTCACTGGTTCTGCGGCCGCAGTGGTCGTGGTGGTAGCCGTCGACGTAGCGGTTTCAACACTAGTCTCAGTCTGGGTTGCGGTCGCAGTCTCGGTCAGAATAACCGCATCCTTGCCCTGCGGAATGGTGAAGGAAACCGCATGTGGGCGCTTCTCTTCGCTATCCCCCGCCTTGGAGGAATAGAAATAGGAACTAAGCCCATTGGCATAGGCAAAGTTCACCATATCCGCTGGCCAGGAACCCCAGTCACCATCAGTCGTGTACTGCGCCGCAGCCCTGGCACCCTGCGGTGCTGCTGGTACCTTAACCTGGGACCACAAAGGTGTTGCCTCAATGGTGCCATTCTGGCCAACGGTGAAGTCACTGAAATTAGCAATAACAGCATCATCCATGGCTGGGGTGGCACTTGGGGCGCCACCATCACGACCGGTGCTCTGGCCCGAAAGATCCGCGGTCAAACTAGCCGTATGATCCGCATTCACCGTGAGCTTGAAGTCATTCATCCACACAAGCACCATGCCGCTATATGCGGAAAGAGTGACTGTATCAGCACTTGGCCAGGAAATCACTGCCGAACCATCGCTCTTCAGCGCACCACTACCATTGCCAATGGTGAAATACTGGCCGGCTGGATTAACAGTGGCGAAGCTGGTTCGTGTTTCCCACGTCGGCTGCGTGCCATCACCAAGATACACATTGACATCACCATCAGTGGCCTTGTAATTGGCCTGGGTGCCATCAAACTTGCCGGCCACAAAGAGATTCATCATGCCATGATTCACAAAGTTGGATGCGAAATTACTCATATCCCACTTCAGGGCCACATTGCTCACGGCCGTGTCAGTAGCAACCGCAGTGGTGTTATTGGAATCAGCAAAGGCATAACCAGCAATGCTTGGGAATGCAATTGCGCATGCGGCCGCAAGGGCCAGAGTCTTCTTTTTCATGAAAATTCCCCTTGAATTACGTAAATAGAGCAAACAGTGGGCCGAAGATAATCTTCAGCAAGAAGAATGGGAAAGTCAGTACCGTCCAAATGGCGCCACCGATCTGCTTAAGCAGGCCTGGCTTCGAAACAGGCTGCTCAGTGGCAGTAGACGGTACATCGGTGGCCGGAGTTGTGCTTGGGTTAGAAGCATTGGAATCGGCAGTGCCCGGTTCAGTTTGGGTGCTGGTTTGTGGGCTTTGACCATCAGTGTCGTACTTCAGGCTGATAGTGCCGGGACGCTTGGCTGGGGCGTCGCCGTCACCAGCGGAATAGAAATAGGAGGTGAGGCCGGTAGCGTACTGGAAATTCACAAAGTCGGTTGGCCATGCGCCCCAGTCGCTAGCAGTGGTGTCCTGCGGAGTGGCAGTAGTACCAGTGGTGTCCGGGATTGCCACATGGTCCCAGTCAGGAGTGGCACTGATAATGCCATTCTTGGTGAGCTTCAGGTTGTGGAAGGTGGCCACGACCTGGTGGGTGCGGGTGGACAGTGGGCTACGGGTTGTTGGGTCGTCCTTGGAGGAGGCATAGCCACCGAGGTCCGCATAAAGGGTACCGGTGCCATCCGCATTGACGCTAAGGCTAAAGTTCTCCATCCAAAATGGGACCAGGCCACCGTAGTAGTTTACGGAGACCGTTCCTGCTGGCCAGGTAATTTCACCGGAACCATCAGGGTTTACTGTGCCGGCACCACCGGAAAGAGTAAAGTGCTGACCAGCAGCAGTGCCAACATAGGCGGCACGGGTGGCCCAGGTAGGAGCAGTATCACCGGCAAAGATGCTCACAGAACCATCAGTGGTGGCATAGGTCTTTTCACTACCATCGCTGTGCCCGGCGCTGAGGAAGTTGGAGCCACCAAATGGGATGCGACCATTGGCAATATTCTGGTTCAGCGACCAGCTCATTGCTGCATTGCTAATAGTGCTGCTTGCATTAACGGCCTCGCCGGAGTTCTGGTTATTTTCCTGACTTGGAGCGTTGGTGCCAGGGGTGCTGGTACCGGGGGCACTCGTATCTGGAGTGTCAGTGTTGGAGGCGCCACCACTATTTTCTTGTTGCTTGGCATTAGTAGACAACGCGGTGGTGGCAGCATCGGCTGCCATGCTGAAGTCCAGGCTGAAGGGGTTTGGTACCTTCTGGTTGCTCATGGAGGCATTGGTCTTCATCCACCAGGCCTGCATGGATTCATCGAAGGCGTTGATAAAGTCAGCTGGATAGGAATCCGCGTGGGTCACACCATTGGAATCAGTGTAGGCGCGGCCTTTGTAATCCGGGGTGGCGGAAAGACGAAGGGTGGTCTGGTTGCCATCACTCTTGACTGCCTCGAGCTTGGCATTGCTGAAGGTGGCAATGGTGACACGGCTGTAACCCTCGGCATGCTTATTATCTGGCAGCGTCCAGGTGAGATCCACGGTGATAGCGCCGGTGCCATCTGGGTTGATAGTGAGGCGTGGGTTGCCAAAGGTGGTGGTGACATCCGGAGCCAAGGTTGGGTAGTGGTTAATGTGAACACCGCCGGACCACGCAATATCAGCAGCACCGGTGGTGGGGTCATACCAGCCACTACCATCAGGGAAGCCGAAGGTGGTACGACCATCCTTGAGGGTGGCGGTGACATCACCAAGGGCAGCCGGGGACCATGCACCCATATAGTCATTGAGTGACCAAGCAAAGGCAGCATTGGAAATGGCAACGGCGCTTGCTGGCTGGGTGGAGGCACTCTGGGCGGCAGGACCAGTCCATGGATCATTAGGCTTCTGCTCTGGGGTGGTATTGACCACGGCAGGACGGGTGGTAGGAGTGGTGGCCCCCTCAGAAAGAGTAAGCCTGGACAGATGCGCCCCGGTATGAGTGCCTGAAGCATGTGGATGGCCGACGAAGAGAGTATCGCCGAGACGTGCGCTGGCGAAGGAATTTTTATCCGCAAGGCTGGTGCCATTGGCAGAACCATCAGCCACAAAGTCAGCAACGGTGGAGGCAGTCCAGGTATTGGAGTCAATGTTCTCGAGGGTATTGCTCTGGCTGCTAAGTACCAGCACATCGTGGTTGTCCAGAACCTCAAGTCCAGCATTGCCAGTACCAATGGCAATTGGGGTACCAACCATGCCTGCATCCTTGCCCATGCCCTTGACATTGATGGAAATGAGCTTGTCATTGGTCCAGTTCTCCATGGAGGTCGGACTCATACGGACATGAAGTAGACCAAGCTCTGGGTCAATGGCCAAGTCATTTGGCTTGCCCCCGATGGTTACCTGCTCACCATCGGCCTCAGATTCGTATTGCACACTCGTGGTTGGAATGGCAACGGAGCTTACCCAGCTATGGGTAATGGTGGAGTAGGCGGTGATAACACCATTGGCATAGATAGAAACCCACAGGACCTTATTTACTGGGTCATAGACTGCGTCCTTATAGCGTGGGTATTTTTCTTCCGAGAGCTTGAGGGCAGTCTCCGTGCCCTGAGTAATATCAACGCTGAAGAAGGCATTGGAAGCCCAGTAGTAGAGATCACCACTATCGGAGTCTACGACCATACCAGCGGGGAATTTCTGCGAGATTGCGATGGTCTTTGTGACCGTATTGGTGTTCAGGTCCACCACAAAGAGCTTGGGCTCGCGATAGCCAAGAACATAGAGGGTAGAGCCATCCGGGCTAAGTGCCATGGCACTCACGGAGGCACTTGATAGATCATCAAATGGGAGGGCGATGGAGGTCTCTGCCATGGTGCCATTGGCATCAAACCAACCAATGCTAATGGCGGAATCAGTCTCTACTGGAAGATAGACGCGACTGCGGACAGAATCCGTAACAAGGGCCGATGGGTGTGCACCATCAGGCAAATCAACACTGCTTGCTGCAGCAGTACTGGTGGCCGCATAGGCCGGGACGAATGGAATTGGACCAAAGCTGCTGGTCACAATGCCAGCTAATACCAAAACGCTTAGGGGCGCGGTCTTAGACCACGACAACATACAACACTACTTTCCTTAAGGTTATCCTAACCTTTAGTAGTGTACACGTTCGGCGCAAAAAAATGAGGACCCGCTAGGCGGGCCCTCACAGTAGTTTTATTTCAAGCAAGTTTCGATATTCCTTTATTTCGGGGTTACTCATCTATGTAGTGACCGTGACGCGGCCCTCACCCCCTTCCACAGTAATGCGGTTTGGTGACACATCTTCATATGGGAAGGACAGCGAGGACAGGACAAATTCGCCATCATCCACGAAGACCTCAACGGAACAGCGATCTACAATGATTTGAAGATCGACCTTTGGCCGTGAAGGATCGAGTGCCACATGCCGCACCGAACGCTCACCATGTGGTGTCGCGCCTCGGTCCAAGGACACGAGATTAGTAGCCGCATCCCAAATGATGCGGGTGCAGGCCTCCCCCGAGGCATGCACTTCCATGACGAATCTATCGCCACGGAAAGTCTCTTTCTTGATGGAAATCTGATAGACAGGGCTATTAACCAGCTCAAAGCGCTGCTCGTCCACCATACTGAATTCCATATAGCGCATCGCACGCTTCTTAAGAACCGGGCTTTGGCGCAGGCGAAGGGAATCGTCGAGACGCAATTCGCGAGCAATGGAGAGCTGCCCGGCCCAGGCCTGCTTGACACTTGGCTGGGAGTGATCGGTACCCATCCAGCCGAGTGCGACCCGGCGGCCCTCAAAGCGCACACTCTGCATGCGGGCAAAGTTATGGCCGTGATCGGTGACGCGGTACTCCGTCTCCGGGGTGAAGCCTGTGGCGGGATCCCACTGCCCCACCACATAACCGGACTGGTGCAGATTGCGATTAATCAGGCCGGATGGTTCCTTGCGCACCGGGGTGTAGCTGAGCACCCAGTGGTCATCGAGATAGAAGAGGTCAGGGCTTTCAATACTGACCACGGATTCATCCTGATCCTCGAAGAGAATGCCCTGGGCGAACCATGGGCCGGTGGCCTCCTGGGCGCGGTAGAGCCAAATCACACCGCTGCCTGGCTGCTCAGGGTGAATCGGGTCAAGCTTGGCGCCACCAAGAATCATGAACCATTCATGGTCCTGCTTCCAGACCTTTGGAGAGTTCATGGAACTTGCCTGGCTTGGGGCAATGACTTGCATCAGCTTGCTGAAATTCTGGCCATCAGTACTGCTTGCTACATGCTGACTTTCGGAATAGCCAGCCTCAGGATTGGCCGGGTCTTTGAAGTCTTGGGCCGTATAAAATGCCCAGAGACTACCGTCATTGGCGCCGACCACGCAGCCACCGCAGACGCCCTGGGAGTCCGCGCGCTCATGCGGAACCAGAACGATAGGCTGTTGCTCGAAATCAATAAAGTTGTGGGTTGTGGCATGACCCCAGACTGAGATGCCTTCCTCGGCATTGCCCGGTACATGCTCATAGTAGATTTGGACATTGGTATCAAAGAGAACCAATCCCGTGATCTGGCGCAAAATTCCTGCCGGGGCGGCGAGATGGAATTCTGGATACCAGGTTTTATCCAGGCGTAATTCCAATTCGTGCCGGCTAACCATCGCCTTCGACTTATTACGTGCGTGCAGGTCGTCCATTGCCAACTCCTAAAGCTCTTTTGAACCCTGGCACCGATACCGCACTCACGTCTGCCATCATCAATACGGTAGCGAATTGTGTGCTTTTTATCTTAGCGCATATGATTGCGATCTGCAATCGAACACGGCAATTTCCCCTATAAAGCTACTACCTGCTCTTTTTAGAAGGACAACTAGGCCTTTTTGTCCTAAAACTAGTTTTTATCTTCTGTGCTTCATGGGATAAAATAAAGGCATGCGCGCGAAGAAAACTACCACTCGTCTTGCTGGCGGTCTGGCCCTCCTGGCATTCTCAGCCAGCCTTGCAGCCTGCTCCACGAGCTCTGCTTCCACCGATACCCCTCCAGGTCCAACTTTCCCATCTGAGAGCCCTTCGTCGGAAAGCTCTGTGGTGCGCACCTCTGAAGCTGCCCCTGCTCTGAATAATGCGCCTGGCCCGCAGGTCAATGCCATTGTTCCAACCACCGTGCCAAATGAGACTGAGGACCCAGATGACGAGGTCATCATCATTAATCCTCTGATGCCTGAGCTGGTAACTCCGGGCGAGCAGCCAACGGATCCGGATGCCTCCGTGGCGGTTGTGACCCCAAGCCCAACCCGGACTCAGTGGGGTTGGTTCTAGGCCTTTATAGAATTCTGTGGAATAACAGTGGGGAGGCTAGTCCTTTAGGCGATTAGTCTCCCCTTTGGTCTGTACAATAGGTGCCATGATTGCTGTCATTGGCTCAACGAATATGGACCTCATTACCTATACCGATCAGATGCCACAGATCGGTGAGACCATCGCCGCCCGCGACTTCCAGGTGGCCTGTGGCGGTAAGGGTGCTAACCAGGCTGTTGCTGCTGCCCGCATGGGCTCGGAAGTTCTTATGATTAGCCGCGTGGGTGAGGACACCTTCGGCGCTGATGCCCTGGCTAATTTCAAAGAAAATAAGATTGATACCCGCTATATTAAGACCACCCCTGGCACGACTGGTGTGGCCCCAATTATGGTGGACCGAAATTCCAATAACTGCATCCTTGTGGTTGCTGGTGCCAATGGTAAGCTCAGCCCAAGTGATGTGCATGCTGCTGCCGATGATATTGCCAAGTGCAGCCATATTGTTCTACAACTTGAGGTGCCACTGGATACTGTCTATGCTGCCATTGAATTTGGTGCGAAGCATAATATCCCAGTGATTCTCAATCCTGCCCCGGCCGACCCTGATTTGGACCTCAAGTGCATTGCTGCCTGCACCTATGTAATGCCTAATGAAACTGAACTTGCTACCCTGACCGGCATGCCAGTGGATGAGGCCACTCAGGTGGAAACTGCTGCGAAGCTGCTGCTCGACCTTGGTTGCCCAAATATTATTGTGACCATGGGTAGCCGTGGCCTGATGTGGGTGACTAAGGAAAAGACCACCATTATTGACCAAATCCCTGTGGATGCCGTGGATACCACCGGTGCTGGTGACTCCTTTATTGGCTGCTTTGCCTCTCAGCTGGATCAGGGCAAGACCATTGAGGAAGCACTCAATACCGCCAACCGCTATGCGGCCACCGCTGTTACCCGCAAGGGCACCCAGTCCTCTTACCCATATGCTGAGGACTTCTAATCCATGAAGTCCTATGTGGCCATTGACTTTGAGACCGCCAACCACCATCCTGCCTCGGCCTGTGCGGTGGCTTTGGCGCGCTTTGATGGCAATGGGCAATTGGTGGATACCTACTCCACCCTTCTTCGCCCGGACCCGGCTGTGGGTGAATTCCACGATATAAATATCAGCATTCACCACATCCGCCCGGCCGATGTGGTCGATGCCCCGACCTGGGCCACAGCCTATCCCACCATCACTGCTTTCATTGGCGATAGCGACCTTGTGGCCCATAATGCCGGCTTTGACCACCGCGTCTTTGTCACCCTCAACCAGTTCTACGGCATCCCGCCCCTGGCCACCCCCTGGCTGTGCACCTTAAAGCTCTCCCGCCAATTCCTGGGCTTCCTGCCGCGCCGCAATCTGGATAAGGTCTTTGCCCACTTCTACCCCGGTGAGACCTTCCACCACCACGATGCCCATGATGATGCTGTGGCCTGCGGCCGCATCCTCGCCGCATTCGACAAAGAACTCGGCGACGAAAAACTGCGCACCTACGGCACCGCCTACACCGCCCAGGGCAGCTACAACTACGCGCCTGGCGAGGAGCAGCGCGCGCGGGATGCCCGTGCCCGTGGAAAGAAGTTCTCCGCAAAAAAGAACCCGAAGGTTCAAATCAAAAGCATCTCCCGCGGTGAAGGCCTCCCCTTCATGGGCAGCACCCCTGGCAAAGAAACCCCTATCGGCAAAGTCCAGACCGCTGCGGTCCATGCCAAGCGGATTGCTCTGGCTGGCAATTTCACCAATATGCCACGCCATCAGCTGGAGCAACTCCTGGATGCTAATGGTGCCCACTTGCAGCCAAGACCGACCCAAGCCACTGATATACTTGTATGTGGTACCGGCACCTCCGATGTTGAGGCTGCACGGTTAAAGGCGGAAAAATATAAGCAGTTGGGTTTTACGATCATCATTATGCAGGAAGAGGATTTTTGGTCCTTATTGCTAGAAGGATGACTTATGTTTCCCGAGTTTGTAGCCATTGATTTTGAATCGCCCAATGGCTCAGCCTATGACGTCTGTGCCATTGGCATGACCAGGTTCGATGCTGCGGGAAATGTCCTCGATGAGTATTATTCCCTCATTCGTCCCCTCGGTCACCTGCGCGGGCTTTTTAACCATAACGCCATCAAAATTCACGGCATTCACCCCGGTGATGTCCTCGATGCCCCCTACTGGCACAGCATCGCCGGCGAAGTCATTAGCTTCATTGGGGATTCCCCTTTGGTTGCTCATGATGCGCGCTCTGACCGCTCCATGTTCTTCTATGCCTGCCGTCGCGCCCGCATTACCATGCCGAAGAACCCTTGGTATTGCACCCTGCGCCTTAGCCGCAAGGCACTGCCTGAACTACCCCGCCATGGGCTTAGCACTGTCTTTGATTCCCTCTTCCCCGATGAGTCCTTCAAAGCGCACCATGCGGCCGCTGATGCCTGGGCCTGCGGGAAGATTTTCGCCACCCTCGGCGAAAACTTCGAAAAACCCGACCTGGATAAAGCCTGCCTTCTTGGCCCCGCTTCCCGCCGTGGCGCCCGCATCTTTGGCAGTGCCACCACTCAGCAGAAGCTCTTCGGCGATGGTGATCCGGCTGAACTCACGCGCCTGCTTGATCTCGTGACTAAGAGCACCGCCTTCCGCGATAAGAAGGTCAGCATCAGCCCCGGCCTACGGCAACTTGATGCCAACTCCTTGGCCTTCATGGTCCGCATGGGCAATGGCGAAGTCACCCACAATATCAACTCAAGCACCGATGTCCTCATCCTCGGCGCCGATGAAGCCATCCCCGCCAAGCTCCCCGATGAGACCCTCTGTATCACCGAGACCGAGGTCCCCGACTTCATCGAAGCAGGCACCCTGCACCGACTGGCCAGCGACTAGCACACAAAGAAAAGATAAGGAACAAAAGAAGGGACGAACCACGCTAAGTGATTCGTCCCTTCGTTAAAAATACAAAAACTACACCCTACTCGTACCCGCCCGCCTCGGCATGGCGGCGGCGATCCTCTTCTGCAGCACGCTGGGCAAGCACGACTTCATCGCGGTAGAGAATGCGGGCAAGCCAGTTAAGGTGCAGGATGCGGAGGATGAACTTGATGGTGCGGCGCACGCGACCATCCACGGCGCCGAAGGTTCCGGAGCCACCGAGAATTACAAGAATGATACCGAGAGCATCCAAGCCCCAGCAAATGCGGTGAAGAATGTCATTGGTTGGAATGGCCTTGGCCTGAGCGAGGAAGGTCTCCTGAAGATCCGTTGGGGTTTCACCATCAAAGGTGAGAACATCCTGCTTTTCCTGCCCATTGGAATCACCATAGTAATCATGGACCTGTTCTCGCACACCGATAATGAGGCCGGTCTTCTGGTCCACGGCAATCTCACGTTCAGCGGTGTGGAAGAGGTAGGTGTCCTCATCATCAATGATGGAAGTATTGAGCGTGCCATCATAGAGCAGGGCGACATTGGTGGGCTCAATATGCTGGTGATAGAAGTAAATGGTGCGGCCATCACGTACTTCTTCGCGGTCAAAGATGGCCTGTCGTGGCTGGCGCAGAGTGTAATCAAAATACTGATACATGGTCTGCTGGGCATTGGTAGGGAACTTCAGCCACAGACCAGTAATGGAGTCCTGGGCGGTCGGACTAGCAAGCTCACTGGAAATAGTGGCCGGCCCCAAGGAGAGACCGCTGAAGCGGTCGAGGCGGTAGGACCAAACCTCAGCAGTATAGAGGTCATCAAGACTCTCGCCATTGTCCTTGTAGGTGGCAAGACCAGCGCGGACGGTGACGCTATTACGATCGGCTGGCTCAAGGAATTCAACATGAACCTGACGGGTGACTGCGTGCTCACTGTCCACGATGCGCATTGTGGTGTTGGCAATATTGAGTGGTAGGCGGCCGTCATTGGTCACATAACGTGGGATTAGTATGCCAAGGACCAAAAAGAGTAAGCCAAAACCGAGGCAAATTGCGGAGACAATGCGGGTCTTTGGAAGCATGTGGTCTATCTTACATCACAATATTAACTATCAAAAGAAGTATTAAGATAAGGTTATGTACCCCACAATCCATTGGCTTGGGCAGGAGCGCGATGCCCTGGTCGATTTTATTTCGCGCGCTGCCGTGCCTTCGGGCTTCGGCTACCTCGATGAGCGCGGTCATGTGAATGACCGCATGGGTCTGAATCTGTGGATCAATGCTCGTTTCGTCCATGTGTGGGCCTGTGAACACCTGCGTGGTAATCCTTCGGCCTGGGCTTATTTGGACCATGGCCTGCGTGCTTTGCTCACTAACTTCCGCGATACGGAATACGGTGGCTGGTTCCTTGGGCTTCCTGCGACTGGCGATAATTCCCGCAAGGAAGGCTTTGCCCATGCCTATGTGGCCCTGGCTGCTGCCAGTGCCCTGCATAGTGGGCATCCACTCGCCCGTGAACTCTTTGATGCCGTTCAGGCCACCATTGAGGAGCACTTCATTGACCCCGCCACCGGCCTGATGCTTCCTGCCTTTGACCGCAATTGGAATCCGGTTAGCGAATTCCACGCCACTGGCCCTAACCTTCATCTCTTGGAATCTAGCCTTGCGGCCTATGATGCCACCGGTGATGAGAAGTATCTGCTTCGTGCTATTCGTGTTTCAGAATTCATGCTCGCAAAGCTACCTAAGCACAATTTCCACATTCCGGAATATCTCGATGGCAATTGGGAATACGCCCCGGAGTACTTCGCTGAGGACACGAAGAACCCCGATAAGCCTTGGGGCGCGCAGGTCGGCCATAGTTTTGAATGGGCACGCCTCATTCATCAGACCGCTGTAGTGGCTTCACGCAAGGGACTACTCAACCTTGAAGAAAAGCTGGAGTGGCTAGACTACCCACTCAAGGTCTTCCTCACCGCGCAGGAAGAGGCCTGGAATAATGGCTTCGCCTTCACCACTGACTTCCAGGGCCAACCACTCATTGAGGCCCGCCACTGGTGGGTCATGTGTGAGGCTCTCTGCCATGGCCATGCCATCCTCGAGTTGATGAAAGAATTCCCGAATCACCCATTCCCCACCGGCCTCAAGGAGGACCTTCCATGGCTCCTCATGGATTGGTGGAAGTGGACCCAGGACTTCCTCATCTCCTCCCCTGGCCGCTGGCATCATGAGCTCGATGTGATGAATGACCCCGCCCATGTCACCTGGTCTGGCATGCCGGAGCCGTATCACATCTACCAAACCCTGGCCTACCCAATGGCCAAGGACTACGCACTGAGCTTTGCTGCACAGGCCAAAGAACAGATCGCCTAGGCACAAACACAAAGAAGGAGCGGGACACACTAAACTGTGTCCCGCTCCTTGGCTATAACCCAATATAAGCGATGGGCTTATTTACCCTTGGCATCATGGGTACAGAAACTAATTGGCTGGTTCTGGGAGGCCTTGTCCATGCTGAACATCAGCTGGGCATTGCACCAGCCGTAGCCATCAACTGGGTTGGCGCTGCCACGAGTAGAACCATTCACGCTCACCCAGACCATTGGGGCCTTGTCATATGGCTTTGGGTTGAACTGGGTCATATTCAGCACAGCACCATCAGCAAGACCAAGGAAGAACTGCTTGGACGCATCAGTGGTCAGAGCGCGCTTAGCACCCTCGGTATAGCCCTTAGCGCTGAAGTCGGTTGGAATCATGAAGAGGGCGCTCTCATTGCCATTGATGGCCTTGGTGCCCTGGCAGGAAACCGCGCCCTTGCCATTGTCCTTGCGGAAGGAGTTAATCTCCTGGCAAATGGCCTTATAGCCATCATCCACGCTCACATCCATGCTGGACTTGGCGGTCTCACGGTGATTCCAGTTGGCAAGCATGCCGGCAAAGAGGAACTGGCTGCCCTTGGCAAAACCGAAGCCAACCTGGGTAACATCCTTCTGCACCATGAGGGCATAGTGGCCACCATCGCCATCATCCCACATATTGATGATGTCAGTTGGGGTCTGAGTGCTATTTGCACCAGCAATGTTCTCACCCACATCCCAGGTGCGGATGCGACCCTCATTAGGATCGGAGTGCTTCATAACGCCGGTTGCTGCAATTTCATCCATCCAGGTCTGTTCGCGGCGGTTGAGCTCATCATTGAGCTGTGGGACATAGAGACCGCGATCTGTACGCCACTTAGAATAGGCCTGGTAGAGGCCCTGAATGACCTGGTCGTGGCTCAGCTGGTCCAGGCGGGTATTGGCATAATAGCCATCAGTTGCGGCTCCACCGCCAGCGGTAGCAGCCGAAGAGAGCTGGGAGCTCAGTACGAAAATATCGCCATCCGCATGAGCGGCGACGGAACTACCGGCGACCAAACCAGCGGCCACCATGACAGAAAAAATACCCCGCGAAACGCGGCGCATATGCTTTTTCATTTGAATCCTTATTGTTTTCTAAACTTCACGTCCCCTCTAGCATAACAGCTAAAGGGGACGTGAATTAGAAATTGGGACTACGTAGTTCTTTTAGTCCTTATACTCGTCGAGCTTGAACTCGCAGAAGGAAATCTGCTGGTTCTTAGCATAAGCGGCCTCAGTATCATCAAACATCAGCTGCCCATTGCACTTATTATCGGCATCAATCTGGTCACCCTTGCCGCGCTCGCGATCCATGAAGGAGACCCACATGAATGGCAGGCCGTCGCGGTTCTTTGGATAGACCTTGGTGAAGTGAAGGGTGCCACCATCCGGAGCATCATTAACGAGCCATTGGACCTCACTATTCTTCAGGGCGCGCTCAATACCTTCCTCATAGCCCTGGGCAGTGAAGTTTGTTGGCAAGACAAAGAAGGCATAGTGGCCAATATCGGCAGTTTCACTGCTGTAGCAATTCACATCACCCTTGCCATTGGCCTTGCGGTACTCATTGATCTTGGCGCAGGCGCGGTAATAGCCCTGGCCCTCAGTCACATCCAAAGAAGATGGGAAGATGCGGTTCTGGTACCAGTTACTCATCAGGCCAACATAGTAGTTACCATCAGAGGACTTGGAGACACCAAAGCCGGCCTGGGTAATCTGGCGCTGGACCATGTGGCGATAGTGGAGCTTACTCTTCTCCCAGCCATTAATAGCGTCCTGCGGAGTGAAGTTACCAGAGCCCATCCACAGATTCTCACCGGTATCCTGCGGGGCTGTGTCACCCGGCTTGCTGTGGTAGAAGGACTTGGTGGAAGCAAGGTGGTCGGTCCACTTCTGCTCCGCCTTATCCAAATAATCATTGGACTGTGGCACGTACAAGCCACGGGCCGAACGCCACTTGGCATATGCAGCATGAAGAGCTGCCACGGCCTGCTCGGTGCTCAATTTCTCAAAAGGGGTATTAATATACTGCGTGCCATCGCCCGTTGCGGCGGAACTACCGGAGCTCAACTCAAAGAGGGAGGAACCTTCCGCATGTGCGGGTGCAATAGAGAAACTAAAAGCTGCACTGATACTTGCAAGTACGCAGGCTACACGCGTGAAATACTTCTTCATGGTGGACCTTAGCTATCAGCCCTGTTGAGGAAAATCACAGGGATTATTGAACGGATACTAAGGATAGCGTAGCACAGAGATTACAACAGAGAAGCCCTATTTCCATTCGTGTGGTGAAGACATGAAAAAAGGCGCCCCCACCGTAGTGGGAACGCCCTTAAAGGGTATATCAAGTAATTATTACTTGAGGGAGACCTTAGCGCCAGCCTCTTCGAGCTTAGCCTTAGCAGCCTCAGCGTCGTCCTTGTTAGCACCCTCGAGGATAGCCTTAGGAGCACCCTCAACGAGCTCCTTAGCTTCCTTCAGGCCCAGGCCGGAGACGATCTCGCGAACAGCCTTGATGACACCGATCTTCTTGGCGCCAGCGTCCTCGAGAACAACGTCGAACTCGGTCTTCTCTTCATCAGCAGCGCCGCCTGCAGCAGGAGCGCCAGCAGCTGCAACAGCAACTGGAGCAGCAGCGGTAACTTCGAAGACCTCTTCGAATTCCTTAACGAACTCGGAGAGCTCGATGAGGGTCATTTCCTTGAAAGCTTCAATGAGCTCGTCCTTGGTGAGCTTAGCCATGTTAGTAGTTCCTTTCGGTTAAAAATGGTGAAGTGTAAGCTTACTGCTTCTTTTCCTGGAGTGCAGCGCCGAGGCGTGCAACCTGGGAAGCAGGAGCGTTGAACAGGCCTGCGGCCTTTGCCAAGTTGCCCTTCATGGCGCCAGCCAGCTTTGCGAGAGTGGTCTCGCGGTTATCAAGCTCGGCGATGGCATCAACCTGAGCTGCGCTCAGAGCGTTGCCGTCCATGTAGCCACCCTTGATCACAAAGACTTTGTTGTCCTTGTTGAAGTTCTTCAGAGCCTTAGCAGCGTCAACAGCTTCGCCCTTAATGAAAGCAACAGCGGTTGGGCCGGTGAGGTGCTCGTCCAGACCTTCGATGCCAGCTTCCTTAGCAGCCAGCTTGATCATGGTGTTCTTGGCGACGGAGTACTGGACATCAGCGCCAAGTGCGCGACGCAGTTCGGTGATCTGAGCAACGCTCAGGCCACGGTACTCGGTCAAGACTACGGAGCTGGACTCTTCAAAGCGAGCCTTGAGTTCTGCCACAGCTGCAGTGTTCTTTGCGTTAGCCATTACTTCGCCTCCTTCCTCAATGTACAAATGTCTTTCCGCCGGGGTCTTTACAAAAGAAAAACCCCGTGCAAGAGCACAGGGAACATTCCTACATGAGGAATAGCTACCAGTTCTCCTGCGTGGGCCGCCCTTGCGGGTCCTTCGAGGGATTACTCCCTGACCGACGGTCTTCGGTGAACCATGACGAGACACAGAAGTCTTGCGTCAAAATTCTTATCAAGAATAACACCCACCCCACACAAGATCAAATCCGCAGCCCAGAACTAAAAAATGCCCCCACCGCAGTGGAGGCATTATAGGCGCACAGTTCTTATTCAAAGACCATAGCTACACGGTAATACACATTGTCTGAGTCGATTACTTCACGGTAAATTTTGAATCCCACCTTCGTCACATCCTTACTCTTAGCAACACCTGGTAGGCCCGACCAGTAGGACAAATGAACGGCAATAAGCGAATCAATGTCGTTGTACCGATCAGAGATCCACTCGTTCCTGAGAGCATCTGGGCTCTTGGCTGCTTTCCCATTTTCCTGGGGCACCAAAGCCACGGCCCTTTGCTGCAATTCCGCACTTAGTGCAAATTGTGGAAGGTCACTACGCTTCCGTTCTTCATTCAACTTCCGATAGAACCGAATCTCTTGAGTAGTGAGTGCATAGTTAGTATTACTCAACTTAGCTACCTGCCCGGAGGAGAAGTCACCGGCATTGACAGCGGTCATGATGGTGTCATTACTGCTGGAACCTGGGACACTGGAACCACTACTGCCCACCTGTGCGAGAAGGCCCTGGAGTGCGCCCGCAAGACCCTTGGCCTGGTTCATACCCTTGTTGAGTTCGTTCATGGACTTATTGGCATCATTGATGCTCTTATTCAGATCAGAAAACTGATCAGCATGGGCTACAGGGCTAATCATGGAACCAAGCAGTGTAAGACTGGCCATGGCAGCCGACACATATGCCATGCGCTTCATTGTTTCTCCTCAGGTTATGGGAAGCAAAATCTACGCTAACTATAGCATATGTGCTGCACAAAAAGCGGGAGCCGACTTATGCCGACTCCCTTGGCTTTTGATTAAATCAGGTGCTGCTGCCAGGCACCGAAGATCGCGGCCCCGGTGCCACCGAGCAGAATCAGGATGATGAGCAGTATCCTGCCAATTGAACTGCCGGCAAGGAGGTTCTTAACCGGGCTAGTCGCAGTATCATCATTGCCCTGACCATTGAAGGCATTATTTGTTGTAGTGGGTTCCTCCGAGTCAGTGGTGTTGGAGGATGGCTCCGTACTTGTGCCCTCATCGGTACTGGAGCTTGGCTCCGATTCATCGGTGGCCTCACTGCTTTCAGCGCTGGCATTCTGCTGCGCAGAAGTGCTTGGCTCCTGCGAGGTGGCGGACGATTCTGGAGAAGCTGTTTCTACTTGGCTGGTCTCCTTTGAGGTTGTCGTACTTGGATTTTGTGCGGTCGTACTTGGGTTATCTGCCGCGGTACTTGGGCTCTCAGGTGTGGTCGTTGTGCCGGCAACCTGCTGGGCGCCGGTGGTTGGGGTGGTGGCGCGTTCCTGGTTGGTTGGGACACTGACTGTGCGGGTGCGGGACCATTCGGAGGCGAAGCTGTCGTCAGTGGCAGCGATGCGGGCCTGAACAGTAAAGGAGGCACCGCGCGGAGCAGTGTAGGTATCGCCAGCGATGGTAACGCCATCAACACGGTACTCGATAGTGGCACTATTGTTTGTGCCACTGCTTGTGTTGTCGTCACTAACGGTGAATGTGTAGGTCACGGAGTCGGCATTTGTGCCGTCGGCGTCAGTGTCATCGGTGTCTGCCGTGGCGCTAGGCACGGAGACGGTGGGACGCTGCGGGAGTTGCTGCTGCGCGGTTTGGGAGGTGGCGGTGGTGGTGCCGTTTTGGGTGCGGACCTTGCGGTAGTACAGGGTCGTGCCAGGGGTGATGCTGGCACCATTGGTGAGGGTGGTGCTGAAGTCCTGGCTGGTAGAGACCTGGTAGCCATCGTGGATGCTGATGGTTTCATCGGCATAGTTGATGGAGTAGGCATCAGTTGCGGCCGGAGCAGATTCGAGGCTGGTAGTGGCCGTGGTCGTGCCGGTCACAGTGAGGCTACTGTTATCGGCATTGGTCACGGTGAGGTTCACCGTGTATTGGGTATTGGCGTTGAGGCCAGTGAAGGTCACAACGGAGTTGCCATCACTATTGGTGGTGACAGCGTAGGAAATGTCGTTAGTTGTGTTGGTTGTTGTGTTTGCTGGCGTCGTGCCCTTAATGGTGACCGTGGGGCCATTCGGGAATGCCAGCTGGTAGGTATCGCTGGTGCCCTTATTGGCCAGGGTGACGGTCATGCTAGTGGCATCGGCGGTGCTGGTCATGGTGGTCTTTGGAGACCAGGCAGCATTGGTGAGGCCGGTGGCGGCATAGTCCACACGGCCGCCGGTCATGGTGAATCCGGTGGCATCATAGCCATAGCGGATGGACTTGTTGCTGGTATTTTGGAGCAGTTCCCGCACAGAGTCCTGATTAAGGGAGCTATCGGCCTGCTTGAGGCGGGCGACAATGCCCGCAACACTAGGTGCAGCAGAAGAGGTGCCGAAGAACTGGTTATTGCTGCCAAAGAAGCTGGTATAGCCGCCATCCACGCCAAAGATATCCGGCTTATTGCCAACATTGGTGGTTTGGCGGGTGGTATTACCTTGACTGCCACTGGCAGGGACCGCACCGAAATAGAGGGTCGGATTGCCATAGGAGGAGAAATACTCAATGGTGCTTGGGTTGGATGGGGTCACAGCACCAACGGAGATCGAGCTGCCATCATTGGTATGACCATAGGCGGTAGCGCCGAGGCTATCCGTGGAGGAGGCAATGGCATCACGATCGGTCGGGTACGCACTGCCTGAGGACAGGGTGCTGAAGATAGCCGGGGCCGTATAGGAGCGGCTGCTATTAGTACGAGCAATGACCATATAGATGGTGTATGTGCTGTAATAGCCGCCAGAGCTAGCGGCCTGCAGGTCTTGCAGATTCGCCGCACAATTCGTGGTCAGCGCAGGGGTGTAGGCATTAAGATCCACTTCGCAGATCTGATCGATGGTGCCATCGGCCAGTTCGGCATAATAGCCGACGCTGAAGGTCGGATAGGTCGGGGTGCTCCAGCGGCTGGCGTAACCGCCAAGGTAGCGGTAGGCCTGATTCAGCGTGGTATATGCGCGCGGAATGGCAATGGAGTTGACGGCGCTAAAGGAAAAGGTGGAGGCGGAGTTATATGCCGCGAAGTCAATGGCGTCGTAGTTTTGGGCGCCATTATCAGTGGTGAAACTCATGCAGTCCACGCCGCTAAGGTCGCTGGCAAAACCGGGGCAGGTGGTGCCACGGTATTGGGTAGTTTGCCAGCCACCGATGGAGCTGGAGGTGCCAGTGGTGCGGCTTTGGGCGGAGCTATTGCCGGCGGCCGAAAGATAAATCACGCCCTTGGCAGTCAGGGAATCAATATAGGAAGAGAGGTCACTCTTCTGATAGACCAGCTCATCGCCAGCGGCCACATCATCGACGATAATATCCACACCGGCATTGGCGAGGGTCTGCGCGGCACTCTTAATGGCACTGGTAGTGCCGCCCTTCACACCGGCGAAATAAATATCCGCACCAGGCGCAACCTGATAGAGTACCTGCGCCATGGCACGACCCTCATCGGTGTAGGTCGCATTAGTCGAGTTCTGATTATCGCTAAGAACGGTCACTTCATTATGCCCACAGGCCGAACCCGGCAGCGCATTTTTCGCTACATCGCTCGCTGCCCCACCATTGGCATTGAAGGAATCTGAAATAATACCGACCTTGATGCCGGTGCCATCAAAGCTCGTGGCGGAATCCGCCACACCCAGAGTATTGGCAATGGTGCGGCCCCAGGCATTCAGAGCCTTGGTGTCATTTGGATTGGTGCAGGCCGCGCTCGTGCTTGGGGTGGCATTGGTCCTTAGGCTTAGCGCGTCACTGGTCTCAACCTCAGCAGGTTCCACTGGGCTTGGAATATAGTGCGGGGTAATGGAGCTAATGCCATCAAGACTAAACAGCGCAGGAAGATTTTCCTCGCTGATGCTAATAACAAAGAAGTAGAGATTCGGGTCCTGGTAGGTAATCTCACCCAAGGAACTTGCAGCACTAATGGCGCTCGTATCCCCATCCACCAAGCTCACATCCAGGGAGAGGCGATTGGAATCATCGCGCTTATAGCCCTTGTCATAGGTGTTTACCAAGGAGGCCACCAAGGGATTAGTGGTGGCATCATCGGCTAGGGCGCGCGGAGCAGCGGTAATCAGTCCGGCTAGGGTAATAAGGGTAACCAGGATAGGTATAGCCCTACGGGTTCGCAGGAGTCGCATAAAGCCATAATAGAACCCAAAGTAGCAGGTTATGCACTTTTTTATTGGATTATTAGGAACTTAACAGCTACATTTTACTTTGCTCATTTTTGTCTTAAGTTCTTTAAAGACTGGACATAGAAAAAGGCCCGTAGCCGAAGCTACGAGCCTATGAGTTAAAGCCTAGAATCTGGCGATTATGCCTGAACCTGAACTGGGATGCCAGGACCGGAAGTGGAGGCGATAACAACCTTCTTCACGTAGATGCCCTTAGCAGAGGATGGCTTCAAGCGAACAACCTCGTCGAGCAGAGCACGGAAGTTCTGCTCAAGCTGCTCTGGGGTGAAGGAAGCCTTGCCGATGATGGCGTGCAGGTTGGAAGCCTTGTCAACGCGGAAGGAAATCTTACCGCCCTTGATGTCAGCAACAGCCTTAGCAACATCGGTGGTAACAGTACCGGTCTTTGGGTTTGGCATGAGGCCACGAGGACCAAGAACACGAGCAACGCGACCAACCTTGGCCATCTGGTCAGGGGTAGCGATAGCTGCGTCGAAGTCGGTCCAGCCTTCCTGAATGCGTGCAATCAGATCGTCGGAGCCAACAACATCAGCGCCAGCAGCCTCAGCCTCGGTAGCCTTCTCGCCTGCTGCGAAAACAACAACGCGGACGGTCTTACCGGTGCCATTAGGCAGGGACACGGTACCACGAACCAGCTGATCAGCCTTACGTGGGTCAACGCCGAGACGCATAGCTACGTCAACGGTGGCGTCAAAGTTCTTGGAGGAGGTCTCCTTAACCAGGGCAGCTGCCTCGGCAGGAGTGTAGAGGCGGCCGGCGTCGATCTTCTCGGCGGCGGCGCGGTAAGCCTTAGACTTCTTGCTCATTAAAAATCCTTAAAGATTGTGTGGTGTAGCGGGCCGGAGCGGGCCCTACCACGATGAATATTTGGAAAGAGTTAATTAACCCTCAACAACAATGCCCATGGAACGAGCGGTACCGGCAATAATCTTGGCGGCATTCTCGATGTCATTAGCATTGAGGTCTTCAAACTTGGTCTGTGCGATTTCCTTGCACTGATCCCAGGTGACCTTACCGACCTTCTGGGTGTGAGGAACGCCAGAACCCTTCTGCAGGCCAGCAGCCTTGAGCAGGAGCTTAGCAGCAGGTGGGGTCTTCAGCTTGAAGTCGAAGGAGCGGTCTTCGTAGACGGTGATCTCAACAGGGATCACATTGCCGCGCTGGCTCTCAGTTGCAGCATTATAAGCCTTGCAGAACTCCATGATGTTCACGCCGTGAGCACCAAGAGCTGGACCCACTGGAGGAGCTGGGTTTGCAGAGCCGGCTTCAATCTGAAGCTTAATGAGGCCAGTGACCTTCTTCTTTGGAGGCATCGAATAAACCTACTTTCGTGATAACAGAAAAGCGGCGCTCGATGCATGAACGCCGCTGTTCCGACCGGATGCCAGCACTGAGCCAGCCACCGGAAAAGACTATGGAACGCGCAATAGCACGCGATGTTCCATTCTAGCTGATCTTCTCCACCTGGTCAAAGGTGAGTTCCACTGGGGTCTCACGACCAAAGATGGAAACCAGAGCCTGGAGCTTGCCATTCTCATTATCCACATCGGAAATGGTGGCAGAAACACTGGCCAGAGCGCCGGAGAGAATGGTAACAGCCTCGCCAACCTCGAAGGAAGCTTCCTGAACCTTCTTGCGGCCAGCTGGGCTTGCCACGACCTTCTCGCCCTTGGTGGCTTCTGCTGGCACGGAACCATCGGAGTCCACTGGGGTCTCTTCCTGTGGAAGCAGGAACTTAGCCACATCGCGGTGCTTCACAGCAGTAGCGGCACCATCATTACCCACGAAGGAGGTCACACCTGGGGTATCGCGCACAACAGACCAGGAACGGTCATCGATGTCCATACGCACCAGCACATAACCTGGGAGCAGCTTGCGCTTCACAAGCTTCTTCTTGCCATCGCGAATTTCCAGAACCTCTTCGATTGGAACCACAACATCATAAATGCGGTCCTCAACCTCGAGGGTCTGCATACGCATATCCAGGTTAGCCTTCACGCGGTTCTCATAACCGGAGTAGCACTGAATGATGTACCACTGGCCAGGAAGCTTCTTGAGTTCACGGATGAACTTACGCAGACGAGCCTTGTACTCAGCCAGCTCAGCAGCATCGCCATCCACTGGCTCACCAGCACCGTGAGCCTCAGCTGGGTTAGCTGGAGCCTCGGCCTCAGCAGCCTCGTCCTCAGTAGCTGGGGAAGCTTCAGCTTCTGCAGCCTCGGTGGATTCTGCGGCGGTAGCTTCTTCAGCTGGCGTATCGACGTTGTCAGTCTCAGCAGCTTCGACAGTCTCAGTCTCGGTGGCTTCCGCAGCTTCGTTGCGGATGGCCTCTTCATTCAGATTCTCTTCGCTCATTCCCTCGTACCTATGTCATGAGTCTTTCCCGAAACCCCCGGAAAAAGACTACTGTGGATAAAATTTAAACCCGCCTCCTTGCGGAGGCGGGTAACAAAGGTGATAAAAAAACTATAACAGTTTTTAAAAACTAGTGCAACTTAACCGAAGAGGTGGCTGACACCCATACCAGCGAGGTAATCAACGACCGAAACCAGAGCAGTCATGGCAACCAGGAAGATAACCACAACAACCACGGAGGTCACCATCTGGCGTGCGGTAGGCCAGATGACCTTACGCATTTCGGCGTTAACCTCAGGGAGGAACTTGGATACACCGCCACCCAGCTTTTCTTCATCATTAAGCTGAGCCTGGGCAGCCTCAGTAGCTGTCGCAGAGCCAACAACCTGACGCTTACCGGCTGGACGAATACCAGCCTGCTCTGGTGCGCGTTCTTCGCTCACAACACTCCTTCGACTTAAAAGAATTTGCAGGGGCGACAGGACTCGAACCTGCAACCTGCGGTTTTGGAGACCGCTGCTCTACCAATTGAGCCACGCCCCTAGGGCGAAAACACTTAGTGTTTCCAACTTCACCTACTCTAGCAGAAATTCTGCCGAAAGGGGTGATTAGACAAAAATGTGCCGTCCATCACTGTGGACGGCACTCTTTCATCTGTAGCGATGGCGAGAATTGAACTCGCGACACAACGATTATGAGTCGTTTGCTCTACCACTGAGCTACACCGCCGAACCGTTCCTTATTGAGGGAGCCGAGTAAATACCCTCTCAATAAAAAACAGAGCCCCCTGACAGAATCGAACTGTCGACCTTTTCCTTACCATGGAAACGCTCTGCCGACTGAGCTAAGGGGGCTTAACTTCGCTTCTGAACCTTGACTTTCTGTCTTGGCCCGTTCGCTGAAGCCTTGATTAGATTAGCAATAGACTTCGACCCTACACAAATCTGCAGGTAGTACCCCATTTCTAATGGGTATCAGTCAAGAGTTTACCACCTTTTAGCCACTGAAAACATAGCTTTACCTGCACATTTAGAAAATTCAACCTGCACCACTAGTTGATTTACAACGAGGAAACACGCAGGTAGATACGGCTTTTGAGCGAGTAGCTCAGTGCATGGCTGGGCACTACACTCCCTTGTTTCGCATACTCCCCCGCTTGGGCGCACTCCCCTGCCACACAGTCTGCGGGACGGCATTCGAGGCTAGAGAGGCATGGGACTGAATCAGGGTGGGAAAAAGAAAATGCCCGCGGCACCCCACCGAAGATGGGGGCTCGCGGGCAAAGTTTAACCCCCGTTAGAAGATTCCTAACGGGGGCGGACCCAGTGCCAGGTGGAGGATTCGAACCTCCGAAGGACAAGCCGGCGGATTTACAGTCCGCTCCCTTTGGCCGCTCGGGCAACCTGGCATGCGATTAACGCACTTGATTAATCTACAATAGGCAACCAAGTTTATGCAAACTCCCTGGTTGATGCGCATCTTTCAGGGAGCTGTTATATGCAGTTTGTTGCATGAAGACGGGTTGTGCACAGAGCTTAGTTTACTGCGGAGGGATGAGCCGTTTCGGGCACGTCGGGCCTTGCTAACTAACCGACGCGGTCAGCCGTGAACTGCGCCAGGGTACGCAGGGCGTCGGTGGCTGAGCTGTCAGGCAGTTGGTCGAGGTAGCCCAGGGCCTTGGAGAGGTAGTGATTGACGTCTTCCAGGGCGCGTGCACGACCAGTGGACTGCGAAAGCAGGTCAAGGGCGCGGGTCACATCAGCGTCATTGGTCAGAGGGCCGGTGAGCAGTGCGCGCAATTCATCACCAACAGGGGTTTCTTCCTTCAGTGCGTAGAGCACAGGGAGAGTGAAGACACCCTCACGCAGGTCAGTGCCAGGGGTTTTGCCGGATTCACCGCTGGTGGAGAAGATGTCGATGAAGTCATCGACAATTTGGAAGACCATGCCAATGGCATGACCGTAGCCCTCAAGGGCGGCGATATGCTCCTTGGAGGCGCCAGAATGCAGGGCACCAAGGAAGCCGGCGGCAGCAATGAGCACACCGGTCTTTTCACGGATAACGTCCATATAGTGGTCGACGGGGTCGCGGTCCTCAGCGCCGATGGTTTCACGCATCTGACCAGTGACGAGTTCACCAAAGGTGGCGGCAAAGTGCTTGACTGTCTCCACACCAAGGTCAGCCATGATATTGGAGGCCAGGGCCAGCAGATAGTCACCGGCGAGGATGGCCACGGAATTACCCCAACGAGAGTTTGCGGAAGGAACGCCACGGCGGGTGGGCGCCTCATCCATCACATCATCGTGATACAGGGTGGCCAGGTGGGTCATTTCCACAACCACGCCAGCCTTGATCACATCTTCACAACCGGGATTGGGGCCATATTGGGAGGCCAAAAGGGCAAACATCGGGCGGAAGCGCTTCCCGCCAGCAATGGCCAAATGTTGGACCTTGTCGGTGAGAAACCCTGGTCCAGTAGCAATTTCCGCGCGCAGGAGTGCCTCAACATCCTTCATTCCTTGCGCAATAGATGCTTCCAATTCAGAGTCCACACTGGAGCCCAAATAGGCAGTCATACTTTCCAATCCCGTCGTATTATGCAATATCATCTATCCGTAGTTTACATGTTCGCCCACTGATTTAAGGATTAGCCCTTATGAATTCCTATGAGCTCGTGATTATCGGTGCCGGTCCCGCCGGCAGTTCAGCCGCCATTCATGCTGCTCAGCTGGGATATACGGTGGCACTGATTGATGCGGCGGACTTCCCGCGCGATAAGACCTGTGGCGATGGCCTCACCCCGCGCGCAATGAAGGAGCTGGCCACCCTTGGGCTCACGGATTCACTGCCTTATCGCAATCAGGGTCTTAGCCTTGCAGGCTTTGGGGTTTCCGTGAAGTGCCCCTGGCCAGAAGGTATGGAAGGTTCCGCCAGCCGGCGCATGACCCTGGACAATATGCTCTTTCATCGCGCCACCAATAAACCCAATGTTGAGGCTTATACCGGCTCCCCAGTATCAGATGTGAGTTTCCACTCCAGCGGATCTCTTAGCACTGTCACCCTTGCAAATGGCACCGTGATTTCGGGCACATATTTCATCATTGCTGATGGCGTGCGCTCCCAGGTAGGCAAGATGCTTGGCCGAACCTGGCACCGCGGCACAATCTACGGCATTGCGGCCCGCGCTTATTGCTCCACACCAATGGCGGATTACCCATGGATTCATTCAGACCTGGAATTGCGTGAGCCCGATGGCACCCTGCAACCAGGCTATGGCTGGATTTTCCCCCTTGGCGCTGAAGATGGCTATGCCAATGTGGGCTGTGGCGCATTGAGCACTGCGGCGCGCACAGCGCAGATTAATACCAAAAAGTTGCTGCGCCATTACGTGGATATGAAGAATAGCGAGGATAATGGCATGTCCTGGCAGTTCGGCGCACCGGAGAATATCGCCTCGGCGCTGCTACCCATGGGTGGCGCTGTGAGCAATATCTCAGGACCGAATTGGATTCTAATTGGTGATGCAGCGGCCTGCGTGAATCCGCTTAATGGCGAGGGCATTGACTATGCGCTAGAGACCGCACGTCTTGGCGTTGGGTTGATTGATTCTGTTTATGGTGCGCATGGGGGCAGTTCCTCAGTTTCGCATTTGCGCTGGTTGTGGCCACAAATTCTTCGTGCGGAATATGGCGAGGCCTTCAGTTTGGCACGCCAGGCGGCCATTCTCCTCACATATCCGCGGATGATCCGCTATGGTGGTCCCTTGGTAATGCGCGCGGGTTTGATGCCTATCGCCGCGCGACTCATGGGCAATCTTGTCTTCGAAGAGGATAAGGACCTCATTGCGAAATTCTGGCGAACCGCTGGTAAAGCGGCGTGTCGCATTGACTCGCAGCCCTTGTGGGGGTGATTTTCGCTACCCCCATTTTTCTTTTCTGCTTTGTAGCGATTAATATCGTGATCATTGCATTAACAGGATTCTCATATGTTTAATCCTGTAACACCGTTGTACAGTTGGACCCGTGGATGGAAGTAGGTGGAGCAGTTGCATCTCTCCCAGCTCTCAGCATGCGATGCTGCACGTACTGTCCTCGAGGACTTTTTGGCCGAGCAGTACCCTAAGGCCAAACTCTTTTATATTCCTGGCACGGAATACCACTATCTTGAGGTGGATTCTAAGCTCTACCAGCTCTTTTATGGCATGGCAGAGACCATCCAGGAATTGGCCGCAAGCCGCTTGGACCTGAGTCCAAACAACGATCCGCACGTCAATCTTGATGAGCTTAACGGCTTTGTGGTTTTTGGTTTTGTGCAGTCCACAGCCGATCGTGGCAAGCCAATTGGCCCAACTAGCGCCTATGTGGCCTGCATTGAAAAGGAATATATCAACCAGTGCCAGGAATCAGGCCATACCCTGATTTATCCACCGTTTGAAATGGCCATGACGGCCGACCGTATTGAGGATTATTTCCTTGAGCAGCTGCGCCCTGTAGCAGATCATATGTTACAAACCGAGCGCCATAGCATTATGGCTGCGGGTCGTACAGTGGAACTTTATACCCTTCCGGGCAGTGATTTTTCCGCCATTCCTGAATGGGGCACTTCCTATGCCCAGAGCGGGAAGACCTGGTCCTTCCACTGGGGTCCGACCATTGAAATCACCATTGGCGCCACCATCGACATTCGTCTTTATGGCACCACGAATCTTCATGACATTCTGGGCCTTTACCGCTTCCTTTTCCCAGCGGTTATTACCAATGTACTTCGCATTGATGGCAAGCTCATTACCCTTGGCTATGAGTCCCAGGGCCAGGGTTCGTTCACTGGCTGCCTCGCTATGCTCACGGAGGCCCATGATGCGCTGGTCAGCGCGGGTCTGAACCCAGCTCTTTTCCGCATCCGCGATCTAAGCAAATTCGTCCAGTACCGCGATTCAGCCCAGCGCCTCCTCGACTACATGGGCTTCGAGGGCTACTACCCTGATGCCTATCTCTCCACGGTGGTTCCAGCCTCCCCGCAGACCGTGGATGTCTACAGTGTTTCCCGCGAGGAGCACCCTATCCAATTCCTGGCTATGACCACGGAGGAGGAGCGCCCGCAGCGTCTCAATATGAACCTGGGTGATGAGAATATCCGTGAGAAACTCGCAGTTGAATGGCCAAATTATCTGACCAATCCAACTGTGCGTCACACCATTCTTCACGCCATTGAGACCCTCAGTCTCAATGCCTTTGCCAATTCCCCATGCCAGTTCCCGCCGGAGGGTGACCTGGTCATCGACCTGCCGCGCACCCTGGCACAGCTAGCCAAGGCCTCGGTGAGCTACCCGCACTTCTCCGCGACCATTTCACAGATGCTGATTAATCTGTGGTGGCAGCTGCCATTCCACGATTCCTACAGCTGGGTCATTTATATCCTTGCTAAGCGACGCCTCGCCCTCCCACTCGATCTTTTCGATGAGTCTGGGCTAGAGTATCTCTCCAAGGATCCAACCTGCGACCCCCTCCACCCTGCGATTTTGGCCATCCTTCAGGAGGATAAGCATAAGCTCAAGGAATGCCTTGAGGCCCTCAATCCAGCTAACCGAGAGAAGCTACGCCTCCATGTGGCTTGGGATTACGCCCGCCGCTGCCCACAGCTTGCCGATATCGTAGTTGAGTACTCATCTCTACTACGTCCTATCCATCCACCAGAATGGATTTAAGGCAATACCTGCTGGTCAAGCCCTTTTTGCATCCCGATTTCACAAGACGACAATAACAGTGTAGAATATCAACCAACGGTTAGCGTTAATCACTAACCACCGTAGGCTGGTCATCGGAGGACTACTCCTTCAGAGGTCTAGTTCCCCCAATGTCAGACCCCCTACGGGCGCCCATTACGACCAACCCGGACGCCCATAGGGTCAAAATTTCATAGACTTGAGAACTAGCGGTATTTAGTAGGTTCCCGCTAGTTCTCAACCTTCTAACTTCACACCGTGATTTGTTAGAATACACCTTTGCTAGAAGAAGGGCTTCCAGTTTCCTGGAAGCCCTTCTTCGTATTTCTACCGGTGCCCCTAGAACACCCCATAGAAAGACGAGGACCGGCCCTGTACCCTCCAGAGAGGGCGGTACCGGTCGTGGTATAGCAACTAGTTTACCTGATCAATCAAGAACTTGCCAACAGGCACTTAGTTCTGTGGCTTGTAGCCGGAGTGAAGCGCCACAATACCGAAGTTGAGGTTCTGCCAACCGCACTCTTCCCAGCCGGATTCTTCCATAGCCTGGGCAACCTCTTCCTGGGCTGGCCACTTGGAAATGGACTCGGCCAGGTACTCATAGGACTCAGGGTTCGAGGAGACCTTGCGGGCGATGGCAGGCAGCACCTTGGTGAGATAGAAGCGGTAGATTTCGCGGAAGCCAGGGATGATAGGGGTGGAGAATTCCGCCACGGTAATCTGACCACCAGGCTTGGTTACACGGGCCATTTCACGCAGGCCGGCCTTGAAGTCCTCCACATTGCGCAGGCCATAGGAGATGGTGACAGCGTCGAAGGTATTATCCGGGAATGGGAGGTGGAGGCAGTCGCCGGCGATCTTTGGCACATCGCGCTTAGCCCCAGCCTTGAGCATGCCCAAGGAGAAGTCGAGGGCCACAACCCATGCGCCACTCTTAGCCAATTCCACGGTGGAGACAGCAGTGCCGGCAGCCACATCGAGCACCTTCATGCCCGGCGCGAGGCTGAGGCGCTTGCGGGTGGCGCGGCGCCAGAGGGCATCCATGCCGAAGGAGAGGACCGTGTTGGTGCGGTCGTATTTTTTGCCGACTGTGTCGAACATGGAGGCTACTTCGCGGCCCTTTTTACTCATGGATGCGCGGGACATTAATTCACCTTATTTTCTTCGTTATTGTCTTCGTTGTTGTTGTCTTCGGTTGTGGCTGTCTTTTTATCGCGGAATTCAAAGCGGTGGAGGCCGAATCGGAGGCTCCAACAGATGATGGTGCTGATAATAAAGAATTCGGCGGCCAGTGGGAGGACGAGGACCCAGGAGCGGCCTTCGACTTTGGCGAGTTCAGGGTCGCGCCAGTCGTAGATGACCCAAATCATATCCCCGGATTTGAGGTTATTCATTTTGGCTGGGTAGAGCACACCATTGGAGGGGCTGTGGTAATTGCCCTGGAGGTCCTGGAATTCCACGCCCACGTAGGTGTCTTGGACTACGCGGACTGTGGCGGGCACGCGTACGGCGTGGGCCATGATTTCCCGGTCATCCTTGTAGGGGCCGAGCACCAGTGAGCAGGTGATGATAATACAGCAGCCCCATAGCAGGAGGATGAGCTGTTGTATTCGCCGATAGAGCCGGTGCGTCATATTTGTCCTTAGTACCCGAGGGTCACTGCCTTATCCAGGGCATCGTGGAGAGCTGGGCGGGCAGCACGGTCGCAGATGACTTCAATAATATTGAATCCCTGTGGTTTTTCAATGCGGGCATCGAGGAGGTTTAGGAGTTCTTCGAGGTTTTCGGCCTTGGCGTAGCCGAGGTCATAGGCCGCTGCCAGGTTTTCGATGCTTACATGTTGGGGCATGCTGAAGTAGTCTTCGAATTGATTCTTTTCGAGGTAGCGACCTGGTTCAAGGTTGTCAAAAATGGAGCCGCCGCGGTCATTGACCACGATGAGTGTGAGGTCCTCAATGGGCAGATCACTGGCACCGGCCAGCCCTCCGACCTCGTGGAGGAAGGTGATATCGCCCATGACTGCGATGGTGCGTGGGCTGCGCAGTTCGCCGGGGTTGCGGGTTTGGGTGGCCAGGGCCACACCGATGGCTTGGCTAATGGAGCCATCAATGCCGGCTGCTCCGCGAGGGGAATAGGTTTCTACTCCGGCAAAAGGAAGGCCAATGAGGCTAAAGTCACGGATTGGGTTGGAGGCACCGACAAAGAGCACGTCGGTATCACCCAGGGTATCGGCCACAGCTGCGGCTACGTGCAGACCAAGGAGGCCCTGCTTTTCAGGGTTGAATTCACCCTCGAGGAGGTTACGTACTGCCTCGGCCGCAACGCTGGAGGCACCCTCACAGATTTTGAGCCACTGCTTAGATGGTTCACCAGTGATCTTGAGGGTTTCGGCGTGCTCACCATGGCCGGCTGGGTCGGTATAGAGGGCCGTGCGGGAGAGGCAGATGAGGCGAATCTCTGGGTCCTGGAGCAGGGCCATGACTTCACGGTGCAGGGTTGGGTGACCAATAACAATGACCTGCTTTGGCTTGGTGTCCACTACATATTGAACATCATTGATTTCGCGACTGACCTGCACGGTATGGAAGATCTTGGCGGCCAGTGGGTGCACTGGGTTAAAGGGTGCTGGGGCTGTTGGCTCGGCGATGGTGGGAACATCTTCAAGTCCTGGAACCTCCCAGGCGCCATCGCCGGCGATGACCAGAGTATTTTCGCTTAAGTCTACGCTTACTGTGCCTTCATGCTCGGACTTTGGGCGATTCGCATGAATAGCAATATGGGCCTCTGGTGCCGTTGGGTTTTCAAAAACCGGAGCGGTTTCGGCTACCAGTGGCACATCGAGGTGGGCATTAATATGCACTACTGCACGATTACCCAAGGCTTCTGCAAGAAGTCGGGTGAATTCACCTGGAATCTCATCGGCGCGATCCACATCCAGGCAAAGAGCATAAGAGCTAAAGATGCCTTCTTGGCGGATGGTTTGGGAGGCACCGGAATCAATGAGTCGGCGTGGCCTATCAGCACTAATAATGACCATGGGCACACCAGCATAGGAGGCTTCCACCACGGCTGGTAGGCAGTTAGCTACTGCGGTACCGGAGGTAGTGATGACTGCTGCTGGTCGGCCAGCGCGACCTAGTCCAAGAGCGAGGAAGGTGGCTGAGCGTTCGTCGATACGCTTATGGATGCGAACACCAGCCACAGCCCCCATGGCCTGCGCGAATGGGGCGTTGCGGGAGCCGGGGCAATAAATAATATCGCGGATGCCGGCGCGGACGACCGTGCGGAGGATGGACTCAGCGAGGGTGAGAGATGGAAGCTCAGGCATAAGTTCCCATTTTACTAAAACTCAGGCGCAAGCGCTCTATCCACCAGTCCTTGCGAATAGCAGGCATTCGCAAGGACTCTAGGCGCTCTGGCTCTGGAGCCAGAGGCCTTGTGGACATGCGACCATCAATAATTTCGCGCGGTTCGGTGAGGTCCTCCGCCATTAGGGTGCCAGTGGAAAGACCTGCGGGAAGACTCTCGATGGGGCCGCAGGCAATGGCGGCCAGGGGCGCGTTCATGCCGACACTGGAGTCAAGGGCGCTGGCAATGGTGAGCTCCTTGCCGGCCGCACTAAGCTTCTGCATCCAAGCAATGGTCGGACGGACCCCACCCAAAGGCGCCGTCTTAAGTACGGCATTGGTGATGGCCGGGGTGGCAAGAACCTTAAGGGGATCAGCCGCGCGGCGAATGCTCTCATCGGCAGCCAGCCGCACCGGATAAGGCAAGTTGGCCGCTGCAATCAGCGCAGCTAACTCGGTGAACTGCTCTGTGGTGGCCACTGGCTGCTCCATATACTGCAGTGGGCCAAAGGCGCGGGCTGCCTCCAGGGCCTCGGCCGGGGTCCAGGCAGTATTGGCATCAATGCGAAGAACCGCGGAAGGGTACACCGCGCGGACCTGCTTGATGCGGGCAATATCGTCGCTAAGCTTTTGCCCCTTCTCCGCTACCTTGATTTTGAAAGTGGAAAAACCCTCATAGCGGGCAAGCAGGGAGTCGAGCTCCTCACCGTTGATGGCGGGCACAGTGGCATTGAGGGCCACGGTCTCGCGCATGCGCGGAAGGGCTGGCAAATAGGCGGATTCAATAGCGGCGCGCAACCACTGGGCTGCCTCCTCCGGGGGATATTCAAGGAAGGGCGCCCATTCACCCCAGCCCTCCGGGCCATCAAAGAGGACAAGCTCGCGGGTGGTAATGCCACGGAAGCGCACGCGCAGTGGGAGGGCACAGAAATGCGCGCGCGAGATGAGCTCCTCGACAGTAAGTGTCTCGGGGACCTGAATCTTGGGGAGAATTGTTTGTGCCGACACTCTTGTACTATACGTATATGACTGAAAATTTTTCCACTCCGCAGCCCTTTGACCCCAGCCAGTGGAAGACTGTCCCTGGCTTTGAGGATCTGACGGATATTACCTACCACCGTCATGTGGGTGAGGGCCGCGCCAATGGCATTGTGCGTATCGCCTTTGACCGCCCGGAAGTGCGTAATGCCTTCCGCCCCCATACTGTGGATGAACTCTACCGCGCCCTGGACCATGCGCGCATGAGCCCTGATGTGGGTGTGGTTCTACTTACCGGCAATGGTCCCTCGCCGAAGGATGGTGGCTGGGCCTTCTGCTCCGGTGGCGACCAGCGCATCCGTGGCCGCTCCGGCTACCGCTATGCTGAGGGTGAAACCGCCGATACTGTGGATACCGCCCGTGAGGCCGCCCACGGTGGCCGCCTGCACATCCTTGAGGTTCAGCGCCTGATTCGCACCATGCCAAAGGTGGTAATTGCTGTGGTCTCCGGCTGGGCTGCTGGCGGTGGCCACTCCCTGCATGTGGTTTGTGACCTTACTATTGCTTCGCGCGAATATGCCAAGTTCAAGCAAACCGATGCTGATGTGGGCTCCTTTGATGCCGGCTATGGCTCTGCCTATTTGGCAAAAATGGTGGGCCAGAAATATGCCCGCGAAATCTTCTTCCTTGGCCGCACCTATGATGCCGAGCGCATGCAGGAAATGGGTGCTGTGAATATTGTGGCCGACCACGCCAACCTGGAAGAAGAGGCCATTCAGATGGCCCGCGAAATCAACGGCAAGAGCCCTACCGCGCAGCGCATGCTCAAATTCGCCTTTAACCTCACCGATGATGGACTGATGGGCCAGCAGGTTTTTGCTGGTGAAGCCACCCGTCTTGCCTATATGACCGATGAGGCCGTTGAGGGCCGCGACTCCTTCCTGGAAAAGCGCGAACCGGACTGGTCCCGCTTCCCCTTCTACTACTAGAACTAAAGCACAAAAAGGCACTGGTGCTATTGTTTTTCTGCCCTCCGGGGACTAAAATTAAAAGTACCTTCAAAGGAGGCGAAAAATGAACACATTGAATACCAAGTGGCAGCACCTTAGCCTTTTTGCTCAGCTTGTCATCTACTTCGCTGGTTTTGCTGTTTTGACAGTGCTTCTGGCCCTTATCCGCGTGGCCGTCCGCGGCGCCGAATTCTGGCCAGCAGTCTGGACCGACGCAATCCCATATGCCGCTCTGACCGTCATAGTCCTCTTCCTGGCACAGCTCGCCCGCAAGGCCCTGCACCGCCAGGATGCCAAGGACCGTGCTGATTTTGAGCGTCGACTAGCACAGCACAAAGACTAGGACGGCCACAATCACCCGCACCACACTTGCCACACGGCATGGTGGTTAACGGGCCGAACATAAAGCGGCTCTAGGCAATAGCCTAGGGTCGCTTTTCCATTGCAACCGCGGGGTAACCCCGCATTCTTTCCACCCAATTACGCCCACAACCTGCACAATTGCAAAACTTGACAATATCTACCGATCAAACTATATTTACAAGTGTAAGTTCAAAAAAGGCTTACAGGAACCTAAATTTCACCTCGGAGTGAAAATACAGTTCATCCGCAACCGTGCAATACTACACCACAGGCAAGTATGCACCCTTGAGGTTTTCTCACTTCCACTTTTGCGCCCTGGCTTTCCGCTTACAGCCTCCGCGCTTTACGTAAGGAGTCCCTTATGTTTAGCAAATTTGCACTAATCGCCGCTTCCGTTGCAACACTTGGTCTCAGCACCTGCAGCAACATCTCAGAAAGTAATTGGGATCGGCAAGGATAACATTGTTCGAACAGTCAACACTGCCGATTCCGTCGACAACGGAAATTTCCGTCTAGACAATAAGCTCAACCTCCAACCTGGAGATACTGTCAAGTTGTCTCCCGACAACAAGACAGCAACGCTTATTCTGAATGATGGCACAGTAGGTGGCACCTTTGATAACCCCACAATCATCTTCGATTCGGGTATGGAGGTCCCCGGCGTCTTCACTTTCGATGCTTCCACTTCTACGTTGACAACCAAGCTCCCGGATCAACTAAGCCAGTCGTTTGAGATGGATCGTGGATGCTGGCGTGGAACCGCCGCAAAATGGGGCTATCGCGGAGCCGGTACCCTAATTTGTGGCGCAGCAGGCGTTGCTAATGTCCTAGCAGGCGCAGCCTGCGGGCTAGCTTGGGCTGGCGGCGAGGACGCGATGGGTATTGATTCGCGAGCCTGCTAGCAGCACACATCATTTCCTTTAACACTCTGATTCTCACAGAGAGGACTCATCATGAAGTATCAACAAAAGATTCAGAATCCGTACCGTGGCCTGGTTGCAGCCATTGTGATTTGGGCAGTTTTCAGTGCATATCAAATCATCAAGTTTGCGGCCGGTCATGGCGCTCCAAGCCTCGGGCATCTTATCCTCGCGGACATAGTGCCTTATGCCATTTTGGTAGCCGTGATTTATGGAATCTACCTTCTGATTCTGCGCAGCACAAGTGGTAAGAGCTTCTCCGAACTCTTTACACGATAAGCTGTAATTTTTAACTCTCACACTCCATAGAAGTGAGAGGCTAAGGGCGGTATCTTCGGATACCGCCCTTTTTTCTACAATCAGCCTCTGTGCCACAGCACGGAACTCACTACATCCCTCAGACGCAGCCAATCATGGAGCTCATGCCCGAAAATTCACCTATAATTCACTTTCGGCTTTCGTCCAGGTTTTTTCCAGAAGCCTTGGCGCAATTCCAACCCACATCCTGCACAAATGCCGGATTATTGCACCAATACCTCAGGCTTTGTTGATGGGGTAAGTGGAATAGTTGGTTAAGCCCCAGCTTATTGATGCGCGCAATAAGAAGCAGTCATGCATACTTGAATTGTGACTGAGCTGATTATTCTCTTCATTGTTGTGGCAACAGCATTGGCCTTCGACTTCACGAACGGCTTCCACGACACCGGTAATGCAATGGCAACCTCGATCGCCACCGGCGCACTGAAGCCAAAGACCGCGGTGACTATCTCCGCAGTGCTGAACCTGGTCGGCGCTTTCCTCTCCGTTGAGGTGGCAAAGACTGTGGCCAAGGGTGTGGTTAATCTTAACCTCTTTGACCTCCACAATGAGGCGGATGCCCACCGACTATTGCTCGTGGTATTTGCGGGTTTGATTGGCGGCATTCTGTGGAATCTGCTGACCTGGCTGCTGGGTATTCCATCTTCCTCCTCCCACGCACTCTTTGGTGGCCTGATTGGTTCCACCATCGCCTCCATTGGTGGCCATGGTGTTATCTGGTCCGGCGTGGTGAATAAGGTGGTTATTCCTGCACTGGCTGCCCCAGTCATTGCTGGCATTGCCGCTGCTATCGGCACCTACCTGGTCTACAAGTTCACTGATATGGTCGGCGAGGACCGTAAGAACCGCTACTTCCGTTGGGGTCAGGTTGGTTCTGCGTCCCTGGTGTCCCTGGCTCACGGCACCAATGATGCTCAGAAGACCATGGGTGTGATCTTCTTGGCCATGGTTGCTACTAATCAGCTCTCCTCTGAGGACAATATCCCTGACTGGGTGAAGATTTCCTGCGCCGTTGCTATTGCGGTTGGTACTTACTTTGGTGGCTGGCGTGTGATTCGTACCCTGGGTAAGGGCCTCGTGGAAATTGACTCCCCTCAGGGCATGGCTGCTGAAACTTCCTCCGCTGCCATCATTCTGACCTCTTCCCACTTCGGTATGTCCCTCTCCACCACCCACGTGGCTACCGGCTCCATCCTTGGTACCGGCCTTGGCCGTAAGGGCGCTCAGGTTCGCTGGTCTGTGGCTGGCCGCATGGCTTCTGCTTGGGTTATCACCCTTCCTGCTGCTGCCCTGGTTGGCTTCATCACCTGGTGGATTGCTCACCTCATTGGCAATGCCGCTGGCGAACTCACCGGCGTGATTGTTGCCTTCCTGATTCTGCTTGGCTTCAGTGGTTATATGATTCTCCACTCTCGCAAGCAGAAGGTGGACCACTCCAATGTCAATGCCGACTGGGATGACGACTCCAATTCTGTCGTCCCTGCTCAGAACTAATCAGAAGAACATAGGAAAGAAGAAAATATCATGATGAGTCTTTCTACCCTCTTCTCTGACTTCATTGAAGTCCTCATTGCCTCCATTATTCTGGGCGCTGGCCTCCCTGCCCTCTTCGCCCTTGGCGTGCGCTGGATCTCCGGCACCGGCGTAAAGAACCCTGATGGCAGCATCACACATACCAAGGACGCCTCCATGGCCGGTAAGATTGCTGGCACCATCTGCTTCATCATCATTGCCCTTGCCATCATCGTGGGTATCCTCTGGGTCACCCAGGGCACCATCTACCACTACTTCGGCATCGACCTCTTTGGTACCGGCGGTAGCTCCGGCCACTAGAATCACTCAGCGAAAAGCCGCGACCTACGTAGGTCGCGGCTTTTGTATGTCCACACCACCCAAAGAAGGACATGCCCATGACACGCGAACAAATTACTTTTGGGTTAGCGCAAAATACGAGACTTTGATTTTTAGAATAAAGAAAGTTCCCGGAGCTCCACACGCTTCTCACCATGCAAAACTACGCAAGTTAACCTAAAACCGCTTAGGTTAATAGTTGAATTAACCCAGTATCAGTCGCCATTAGTGCTGGTTATAGCCCGTTTTGCATATCAGTTTCTTTCAATGTATAGTCGAATTACTTGTTAAAGACCAACCATTGGAGGAAATCATGCAGAACACCCGCAACGCCCTGAGCCGCTTCATGCACTGGTTCGCTATTGGCAATGACGCTAGCCCACTTTCCGTTCTGGAAACGCGAAATATGTCACACTAATTAGAGTTTGCTACCAAATATTAAATGTTTAGGGTATTCTTAATTTATGTACTACAGCAAGTACGATTATGCAGAACAATCACTTAATCATTTTGGTGACTCTTTCAACCTGAACACCGATGAGTTCTCGGTTGAAATCTCCGAAATCTTCCGTGCACTGGCCGATCCCACGCGCCTCAAGATTCTTTATATCATTGCACTAAATGACCCTGAGTTGGTTACGGGCGCCCGTATCAGTAAGGAACTGGGTATCTCCCCTCCAACGGTGACCCATCATATTACTATCCTGGAACAGGCCGGTTTCGTAAACCGCATTCGTACAGGTCGCCGCGCCCGCTACGAGATCTGCACTCCGCAGTTCTCTCATTTCAATAGCCTGATTCGCACTCTGGCTGCAAGCATCGGTTACTAAGCACTACCCAATACCAAGAGGGTTAGTAAACGGGTATTATCCCATTCACTAACCCTCCATTTTTATGCCAAATGTGGCATCTAAAACTTGCACCTTTAAGCAACAATAAAGAAGATGGCAGAATACAAGAGCATTGCTCTACCTGTCAACCCAAGAACCGGAATTAGTTCCTTAGCATGCTTCCCCTCTCGTACCGGTTTACTTGCAATAAAGACAAGCCCGATGGCAATAAAGGAAATAAAGAAAAGGGGATAAATAATACCCGCGAAAATTGTGCAAATAAAGGGCACAATATTCAACACCAAATAAAGCTTTCGCGTTAGAGAATCACCCAAACGAACAGCCAGGGTAATCTTGCCGGATTCCTTATCCTCCGGAATATCACGCAAGTTATTGACCAGATTCACGCTGGCGGAAAAGGAACCAATGGCAATGGCCACTGCCAGGCCCAACCAGCTCGCAGTACCGCGCTGAATGAACTCAGTACCCATCACGGCCACAAGGCCAAAGAAGATAAAGACGGCCACCTCACCCAGGCCCTTATAGCCATAGGGGTTCTTACCGCCCGTATAGAACCATGCGGCAAGAATACAGACCACACCGACAGCAATAAGCCATGGTGCGGTGGTAATAGCAATAATCAGGCCAATAATGCCGGCAAGACCGAAGGCAATGAAAGCTGCATACTTCACCTTGGCTGGGGCGACCTTGCCACTGGCGGTCAAACGCCCTGGCCCGGTGCGCACATCATCGGTGCCACGAATACCATCGGAATAGTCATTGGCATAGTTCACACCAATAATGAGGAACCACGCGACAAAGAGCGCACCGAAGGCGTAGAGAATACTAAATCCCTGATAATATCTGGCCACCGCCGTACCCGCCATCACAGGAGCAACAGCATTAGCCCAGGTATGTGGGCGGGCACCAGCTAACCAATCTTGAAAACTCACCCGTTAAGTCTACCGCACTGCACGCAGGCCAATTTCAGCAAAAGGAGCCACCAAAAGGAATACCTACAAGCAATCACTACACGCAATCACTACGAGTAATTAATACTCATAAGGCTCAGGCTCATCAGGAAGGTTGAGCATCCCCTTGGCAATGTCCAGGGACTTATAGCGATCGACCTTGCCGGATGGCGTGCGTGGAATTTCATCCACGTGGAGGTAGGCCTTTGGGCGAGCCCATTTTTCTAGGCCGTCGAGAAGCCCACGGACGGTATCCTCAGTGGCGCCACCAGTCCACAGCAGTGCCAGGCGATGACCATAGGTATCATCGGGCACACCAACGAGGCAGGAGCTCTCAATTCCATCGCGGCCATTGAGCAGGGTTTCGACAACCTCCGGATGGATTTTCAGACCGCCAGTTTCAATGATGGAATCAGCGCGACCGGTGATGTGGAGGATGCCCTCGGAATCAATGGAGCCCAGATCGGAGCTCTGCCAGGTGTTATTGCCAATGAAGCAGTCATTCGGCGCGTTGAGATAACCGGGGCTTACCATTGGGCCCTGGATTTGGACACGACCATCATCAGCAATGTGGATCTGCACATTATCAAAGGGCTTGCCATCATAGACCACACCACCGCAGGTTTCAGTGCTGCCATAAGTTTCCACCAAGTGCAGGCCATGTTCCTTGGCCAATTCCTTAATGGCAGGGCTCACTACTCCACCACCGACAAGAATCTTGTCATAGTGCTGCAGGCCCTCCACGCCCTGTGGGTATGCACAGAGGCGCTCAACCAGCATTGGGGTCAGCGAGGTAAAAAGAGGCATTTTTTCGGCACGACGATCCACTCGCTTTTGGGCTGCGAGGGTGCATTCATAGAAGTTATCGACATTGAAGCCATGAAGCAGGTTCATGCACACCGGGGAGCTACCGGTGAAGACACTGCGAACCACAACCTGCATGCCGGCAATGTGATTTGCGGGCAGACCAAGCATCCACTGGCCATGGCCGCCAAGGGCACGGGCTGAGGCTTCTGCTGCTGCGGTCAGGCCCGAGGAGGTGAGACGAGCGACCTTTGGCTTGCCCGTGGAACCGGAGGTAGCCATCAGCAGAGCAATATGTTCACCCTCGATTTCTGGCTTACCATTGAGCGCACGAATGGTACGGATGTACTTAGTCAGTACCTCGGATGCGGTGCGCTGCTGATTGGCATCCCCATGTGGTGGAACAATACCTGGGTAATAGATATATTCACCAGCAAGCGCTGAGGCCACGCGTGGGTATGCGCGGACCTGATCTGCCAGATCGATTTTAAGAAAAAATAACTGACGCTCTGCCTCTAACATATATATAGACTAGACTAAAAGCGTGACTGAGTATACCTCTGAAGAAAAGAAAATTGATCCGGTCGTCCGCCGTAACGCCTTTCGCGATGTTATCCTCTACGGAATCGCCCGACTTTTTCTCTTTGTTGTGCTGACTATCGTCATCTCCTTTGTCGCCGGTGTCGCCGACGCTCCCCTACCACTAATCATGTCAGCCCTCTTTGCTCTGCTCATCGCCTTCCCTCTCTCCATGTTTGTATTCAAGGGCCTGCGCGTCCGCGCCACTGAGGGCATCGGCCTGTGGAACTCCCAGCGCAAGGCACGCAAGGAATGGGTCAAGAAGGAGCTGCAGGAGCGCCAGGACGAGGAATAAAAGGGGGCCGCTACAACAAGCAGAAACTCCGACCGGAGATCAGTGTCTCTTCTAAGACTATTGCTCTCTCAATTCCTTCAATTTGCTTAGGTAAGCCACCTCGGACTCCAGAATCTTAATACGCTTTTCTGCCAGCTCAAGTTCGGTTTTAGCAGCCAAACTCTTCGCCCCCTTAGCAGCCACCTTTCGACTTAGGCATAAGCGATTCCGTGCCCTCATTAATGTATTTTCGCACCCAGGTCTTAATCAGCCCTTCGCTGCTCACCCCATACTCTTTAGCAAGTGCTCGCGCAGGCTTACCGCGCAAGTATAGCTTAACAATCTTTATCTTCAGCTCGGGGGAATAATATTTCCTGGTACGTTCTGCCATCAGACACCTTCTGCCATGAATACGCCGGCGGTCATAAAGCGTTCTTGACCTAGTAATTGGCATCACGCACTTCTGCGAAGAATTTACTACTTGGATACAAAAACTGCTCCCCTCCAAGTCAACCAGATTTCGTTTATATCGGTCAACTTTTTGGGGAGCAGTTTAGGTGCACAGGGCCCTTGCTCAGTAGTTAATTGGTGAGCACGAAGATGTCCAGGAATCGAACCAGGTCAATACCACCGATGTTGATATTGCCACGGTCATCCATCAGGCCCCACTCATGGAGCGCGTTAGTGATGGTGTTGAAGTCCTTGGACATGTCCTCATCAGCGGCAGGGATACGGCCCTGATCGAAGAGCTGGTTGAGCTGATCGGCATAATCCACACGTACACCAGCAGCGTGGACGAAGTTCAGCCAAGCGTAGTACCAGTGAACACCAATATCGCCGTAAACGGAACGGATGACCTCAATGCGCTGTTCCAGTGGGATGCCCCAGTTCTGAATCTGGTTCATGAGCAGGTCACCCATCGGGCGGTCGTAGTCGTGGTCACCCTGAATGACAATCACGGAACGGCCACGGACCTCAGTGTCCTTGGCCTTATTGGCATAGGAGTAGATGGCTGGCATACGGGCAATGAGATTATCGTCCAGATAAACCTCCAAGTCCACACCCATTGGGAATGCTAGTGGGAGGAAGTAAGAGAACGCACCGGAGGCACCGGCACCGATAGTGCCCACACCCTCGAAGACCTGGCCATTATAGGCGGTACCACGGACACGAACCTTCTGGCTCTTCGTGGTATCACGAATACTCTCCGAGATACTCATGTAATTAAGGCCAGGACCAACCACGGCCACAGAGTTATCCGCAATTGGATTCTGGATTCCGAGGGCATCAAGGCCCTGGGACCAGAGTACATCGAGATACTGGGCATTATTCTGCACATTGTAGCGCTGACGGATGTCCGGGTTAGTGATGTGGGAAACCGTATTGGCATAGGAGGTGTGGACTTCCACACCCTGCAGGGACTCACCACTATGAGTATCGCAGACCAGGTCGCCGGCAACACAGTAGGAAGCAATCTGCCCCTGGTGAGTATCGCGATACTGGTCAAGAGTTGGATAGCTCAGTACATATGGCGTACCAGCGGTCACAGCGCGGGAAACACCACCAATGGAGTTGGTTGGAATACCACGAATCCACGCATCGGTGTTCTCAGCACCATTGGCACGGCGGGATGGATCACCAAGAAGCAGAATCTTGCGGACGCGCTCAAGCAGGTACACATCCGGGGTATTCATCAGACGGGAAGTCACGGTATTAATGACATCCGCACCCTGGGAATAACCAGCAAGAATGAGGTGCGGCGGATTATCACCACAGGCATCGAAGATGGTGTGGAGTGCAGCAGTAAGCTGATCGGCACCCTTGGCCACCGAATTACGGTAGGTATCCGTACCAACTTCAGGACCACCAGCAATGGTGATCTTGGAAGCAGGATAGACCAAGGTGGCTACTGGCACGCTGCTAACTGCACGCACATAGCCCTGACCAAGGTAGCCGCCACCATGAAGGCGCTTACGAGCCATCTGGTAGTTAGAGTCGCCCCAGAGGTCAGTACCGATCTGCTGGTAAGTGAGCAGATTTGGCTGCTCATCACCGGAAGGATTCTCATTGGAACCGCGGACGATCAGAGCAAGGTTGGTGCCACAGCGCTGTTCGGGGCTAAGAACCTGATCAACACTGTGGAGCTTTGGGTACTCCGGTAGGGCTGCGGAGGAACCCGAGGCACGAAGAATATCGGCCTGGGTTTCATTAAACAGGTCAGCAATATCAGCCGCGCGGGCCGGGGTTACGCTAAAAACCATGAAGAGAGCAGCAAGAATGCTGCCAATATACTGCACTCTCTTATTCACGGTTCTATGATAGATTATCCATGCAATTTTAAGCGAATAAAATTTCGCGGTGAAAATTTATTGCAGTAGATCTCTCAAATATTCGCCATACCCGGACGCACGATATTGCTCGGCTGCTTCCTGAAGTTGCTGGTCATTGATATATCCCATGCGCCAGGCCACTTCTTCCGGGCAACCAATCTTAAGCCCCTGACGCTGCTCAATAGCACGCACAAAATCACCAGCGGCCATTAATAGCTCAGTGGTACCTGTATCCAACCAGGCTGTACCACGTGGAAGAACCTCCACATGGAGCTCCCCGGCCTCAAGATAGCGGCGATTAATATCGGTAATTTCCAATTCACCGCGAGCACTTGGCTCAAGGCCTTTCGCATATTCCACTACCCTATTGTCATAGAAGTAGAGACCCGGCACTGCATAACGGGACTTTGGCACTGAGGGCTTTTCCTCAAGGGAAATAGCGCACCCCTCCGCATCAAATTCCACCACACCATAGGCTTGAGGTGCCGAAACTTGGTAAGCAAAAATGCTGGCGCCGGAAATATCGTGGAAGCGCCGCAACTGCGTACCAAGACCAGGACCGTAGAAGATATTATCTCCAAGGATAAGGGCCACAGAGTCATCCCCGATATGCTCCTCACCAAGGATAAAGGCCTCGGCCAAACCACGTGGGGATGACTGAGTAACGTAGCGAAGGGAAATACCGAATTGACTACCATCGCCCAAAAGGCGCTGGAATTGGTCAATATCCTCCGGGGTTGTGATGATGAGAATATCGCGAATACCCGCCAGCATCAGTGTGGAAAGCGGGTAATAAATCATGGGCTTGTCATAGACCGGGACAAGCTGTTTGCTTACTGCGCGGGTGATTGGGAACAGGCGGGAGCCCGTACCACCCGCGAGGATAATGCCCTTCATCGCTCCGCAGCCTCATCCTTGTCGGAAAGAATATACTCATCCGGCAAAATCTCCGGCGCAAGTGCCTGCCAGTCCACGCGATACGGGCTAAGGCCACGGTCCACATCCGGCTGATACTCGCAACTGGTGAGGTAGAAAACAGTGGAATCCTCAAGGGCAATAAAGCCGTGGGCATAGCCTGAAGGGATAAAGACGGCATTGCGTGAAGCAGAGTCGAGCTTCACTGCCATGTACTGCTCGGACTCGACATCGAAAATGACATCAATAATGGAACCCGCCGCACACATAACATATTTGTCCTGACCAGGAGGGGTCAGCGTATAGTGCAGTCCACGAATGGTACCCCGGCGCGAGAAACTCACATTAGCCTGGCGCAGGGTGAGGTCGCCGCCGGCCTGCTGCAAGGAGGAAAGCTTGAAGGCCTCGGCGAAGTGGCCACGGTTATCGGGGAAAATTTTTGGTTCGTGGATATGGACGCCCGGCAGGCTATCAACCTTGGTGCCGTGGGTGATGCTCATTTATTTGCCTCCTCGGTTGGCATAGCGGGCTTCGGATTCTTGATAGGCGGATTCAAGTTGCTCCTGGTGTTCCTTGTACCAGGCGATAGTCTCACGCAGGCCTGATTCCAGGTTATATTGTGGTGCCCAGCCGAGTGCTTCTACGGAGCTTGGGTCGAGGGCATAGCGCTTGTCGTGGCCTGGACGGTCAGTGATGTACTGAATTTCTGTACCAGGAATAGACTCACAAATGAAGTCCACGATGTCCTTGTTATGGCGCACATTGCGGGCGCTGATGAGGTATTTCGACCCGAATGACCCGCAACGTAAAATCTGCCAGACGGCACTATTATGGTCATCCACATGAATCCAGTCGCGCTCATTAAGACCCTCACCATAAAGCAGGATTGGCTCACCATGGAGGGCACGCAGGATTTGGCGTGGAATGAGTTTTTCCACGTGCTGGCGGGGACCAAAATTATTGGTGCAATTGGAGATGGTCGCCTTCAAGCCATAGGTGCGGATGGCTGCCTGCACGCAATAATCAGAGGATGCCTTGGAGGCCGCATAGGGGCTTGATGGGTTATATGGGGAGGAAAGATCAAACATCTCCCCGGAGCCAATTTCCAAATCACCATAGACCTCATCGGTGGAAATATGGTGAAGGTAGATGCCGCGGTCAGCGCAGGCCTTGGCCACGTGCATGGTGCCTTCGACATTGCTGCGCATAAAGAGTTCAGGGGAGCTAATGGAGACATCCACATGGGACTCAGCAGCGAAGTGCACGACGACATCCGGGCGGAAGCTATCAAGAGTTTCCGCGAATAGAGGGGAGGCGACATCGCCGACAACGAGCTCGACACCGGCTGGGAGATTATCCCTATTGGCGGCGTAGCTCATGGAGTCATAAACCAAAAGAGAAACTCCGGAGCTTCCCTCGAATTTCCCATCCACCAGTGCGTGTACAAAATTGGAGCCGATAAAGCCCGCGCCACCAGTGATGAGAATCCGTGAGAATTCCCGGAGTTGTGGTTCCTTAGTCATGCTTTCAGATTAGCTTACACCGGCATAGGAGTGCATGCCTGGGAAGAGAAGGTTGATGAAGAAGAGGTTAAAGACCATGGCTGCCAGGGCGAGGATATTGATAATGGCGGCGCGGTTATTCTTCCAACCGGAGGTTGCACGGGCGTGCAGGTAGCCGGCGTAGAGAACCCAGGTCACGAAGGACATAACTTCCTTTGGGTCCCAGTTCCAGAAACGACCCCAGGCAGATTCCGCCCAGATGGCGCCGAACATAATACCCAGGCCGAAAATTGGCAGGGTGAGCACCGCAGAGCGGTATGCCAGGGAATCAAGGGCCTTGATATCAGGCAGTGGGAGGGCAACCTTGCCCCAGAAGCCGTGTTCCTTGCCCTTTGGCTGGTAGGAGCGGATGAGGAAGAGTACCGAAGCAATGCCGGAAATCATGCCGATACCACCACCGATGGCAGCAGCGGACACGTGGATTGGGAACCAGAAGGACTTAAGGCTTGGAACCACATCGCCAGCAGCCAGGTAGAGCTTCATGCCACCGTAGAACATGAGGGCAAGAATTGGGGTTAGGACCCATGGCCACAGCACACGGCGGGTGCGGTTATAGAGAACCAGGGCTGCCACAATCATGGCCACCAGGCTCACCACATTGATGTACTCATAGAGGTTGCCCCATGGGAAGCGGTGTACAGACATGCCGCGGGTCACCACAGAGATGGCCTGAATAATGACACCCAGCCAGATGATGGACTGGGTCATGCCGCTGAACTTCTTAGCAGAGGCGTCCTTCTTAGCGAGGACGGAGTCAATAGCATCAGTGCCAGCTTCTGCTTCCCCACCGCCGCGCTTAGTGGCAACGGCGGAATCGCCCTGCGTCTCAACCTCGGCCTCGACGGCTGCAAGCATCTTGGATTTCACATTGGCTTCCTTGATATAGGTAATCAAAGAAAGCACAAGGCCTAAAACATAGACGAGAACAGCGGTCTTGTAGCACGTATCGGAAAGATTCGCGAGCGATTGGTTAACGAGCATAACCTATAGAATAGCACTCTCACCTAGAAATCAAAGTAAAAACCCTGGTGAGCGAACTCAACCAGGGTTAGTTATACCTAATCTTCCTCTTCCGGCTCCGGAAGATTCAAAAGCTTGCGGTGGAAGCGCTGATATTCCTCGCCCCAACCGGCACGGTCCGTGCGGGCGAGACCAGCGGTGGACACGATGAACTGACCAGGATGTGCCTCATCTGGGCTCACGCGCACCCAAATACGGCGGCGCTTAATTAGGAGGCTACCCATGAGGGCAGCCAGCATGACCACGGTGGACACCAGCACCCAGATCTGCGTTGGGTCGCGGGAGACCTGGAGATTAACAAAGTCATTGGCACCATCGAAGGTAATCTTCGTGCCATCATCGAGTGTGGTGCTCTGGCCGAGAAGCAGGTTCACACGCTCAAGCTTCTGCAGTGCGCCGCTGTGCAACTGCGCACTGTCCAGGGTGAAGAGATTCTGGCCACGACCAGTATCCAAGCCATTATCGCCACGATAAATATCAATGGCCAAGCCAGGATTGGAGAGCTGTGGGCTTACCGAACGCATGGAGGAAGTACTGGTACCAGTGCTGCTGCTGATGGTGCCATCAAAACTCGCCGTTGGTGCAAAGAGACCCTGGATGGCCAGCTGGTGCTGGCGGCGGTCGTACTCATCGGGGTACATGCCGGCTGGTGGGTCAAAGCGCATGGCACCCTGGGAGAGGAAGGTGTTCATTTCCATTGGGGCGAACTGCACCATCTGCGTACGTGTTTCACCATTTGGCCATGTGACCGTAATGCGTGGTGCGAAGCCATGGCCCTGCAGGTACACGCGGGTACCGCTAATGCGCAGTGGGTGGTTCACCTTCAGGGTGTAGGACTTCCAGGTATCCTCCGGTTGGAAAATATCATTGCCGGCGGCATAGGTGATATCGGAGGTATACATGGATGCCGAGCCATTCGGGTTATAGTCGGCGGTAAAGTTCTTCACATCCACACAAAATGGCGCCAAGTTCGTGCCATCAAAGAGGGCACCACCGCGCACGGAATCAAAGTTGGCCAGCGCGGTATTACAGAACTGTGAGTTGCCATTATTGGTCACCACAATGACCTGACCCTCGTAATAGACCAGGCGGCCAAGACCGATGGTTACCAGCACAGCCACCAGGGCCAGGTGGAAGATCAGGTTAAAGAACTCACGCAGATAACCACGCTCAGCAGTCAGGGAATAAGCACCCTTGCGGTCCTCAGCGGGGCTGTACTCCGCTACCTTCCACCCGCGCAGCAGGCCCTTGGCCTTAGCAATAATGGCTTCTTCGGAAGAGAATTCCGAAGAAACAACAACAGGAGAAGAACCCACC
>JAUMUD010000010.1 GCA_030530875.1 Corynebacterium sp. | reverse complement strand
CTCCCTTATTTAGTTTCCCCCACTAACGCAACCACATTTTCTGTCCTATAGCCCAGAGTTCAGGTGCTGGCTATTGAGGCTTCTACGGCCAACTCAGGGCGCTCTCCTGGGCCTGTATTCTCTAGTAGCTTCGCCGTCAGTGACTGTGGAGTTACCTCTTGGACATTGCATTAATCCAAGAGTGCCCCCGGTTAGAGGCCATAGTCCCAACCGGGGGCACTTCGCTATCTCCGGGTAGCTCTAAGGGTCTAGGGTAGAGCGCCCAAGCGCCTATGCATCTAAGACCACTGGTGGCTCACAAAGCCTCCTCTTCGCGTGTCTGGAAATAGGGTACGTACCAGTAATTAGAACACGATGCGGCTGCACAGTGCTCTTCAATGGCTAAGACCACTGAATGGTAGATATTGTGGGCGCAGGTGCTTACTGCCCCTTGTAGGGTGCTGCTAGGGCTGTATTAGGGCATAAGAAAGCTCCCTCCACGGATTGTGAAGGGAGCAGAGGGGCCGGGGAGAATTACTCCTTGATGGCCTCCAGAGGATTGGTGCGGGCTGCCTTGATAGCTGGCAGGACCGCAGCAATGATGCCCACAATGGCAGAGCCGATAATCATGTAGATTACCTGGTCCCAAGGGACATAAGGGTTCAGAGCACCATCGGTGGTGTGAATTGCACACCAGCCAAGGCCAAGGCCGATAGCGGCACCAATAATGGAGCCGAAGAGAGCAATGACAATGGACTCAAGGTAGATGGTGAAGCGAACCTGACGGCGCTGCATACCAACAGCACGCAGCATACCAATCTCACGGGTGCGCTCAACAACGGACAGAGCCAGGGTGTTGATAATGCCGAGGACTGCGATGATGAGGGAGAGACCCAGCAGGGCATAGACAATGCCGAGCATCGTATTGAAGATCTGACCCACACTACTGGTGAGCTCATTCTTGCTCTGAACGTCGACGACCAGGTAGTCGGCAACGGCATTCTCGACATTCTTCTTGACCGTCGCAAGGTTGGAGCCAGGCTTGGCCACAACATAGACGGACATGAGGCGATAATTAGCGGAATCACCGAGCTGGTCCACGACGCTCCTGGTCACCCAGCCGTCGCCAATGCCGGAGCTCATATCGCCCTTGACAACAGCAACCACGGGTTCATCGACCACAGCAGTGGAAGAAGCAACCCTGACGGTGCTGCCAAGCTGGAGGTTCTCGCTAGTGGCGAAATTCTGAGTAATCACCACACCGTTAGCAGAGGTATCGCCGGAGACCACATCCACATCATTGGTCTTGGAGAGGTCGCCATCGGCCACAATGGAGCGGGTGCTTGCGTACAAGGCCTTGCCATTGACCGTGACCTCAGCAAGACCAGCACTGGTTACGGACTCAACGCCATCAACCGTCTTCAGGTCATCCGGAACCGAGGTTGGGATGGAGAAGCTACTATCCGCGCTGGAGAGCATGAAGTCAGCCTTGATGGTGGACTTAAGCTCCTCAGTCAGGGTGCGGGACATGGTGTTACCAAGCATACCCACACCGGAAACCAGCATCACGCCAAGAGTCAGGGCAAAAGCAGTGGCAGCGGTACGGCGTGGATTACGACGAGAGTTCGTCGCAGCCAACTTACCCACAGTCTTAAATGGTAGGCCGATAATACGGCCAATACCGCTAGCAATTGGGATGGCAATGGCTGGGCTGGCAAGCCAGTAGCCAATAACAATCAGCACCGCACCAATGCCAATCAAGCTGAAGATGAGGTTCATGCTGGAGCCCTTGCTCATTGCGCCGCTAACAGCAAGAATGACGCCGAGAATCAGCACTGGGAAACCGAACCAGGAGCGCAGCTTAATGCCCTTGGCATCATTCTGATGCATGGCCTCAACTGGGCGCACGCGACCAGCAGCACGGGCAGGTGCATAGGCACTGACAGCCGTAATAATGACACCCACAATAATCGGCACAAGAATCGAGGTGGCATCAAGACCAATACCGCCATTAATTTCCGTGCCCTTGGAGGCCAGGAAGGCAAGAATGCCCTGGGAAAGGCCAAAGCCCACAACAATACCGATGATGGAGCCAATCAAGCCGATAATCAGAGCCTCAAAGAGCACTGAGCGGGTGACCTGCTGGGAGGTAATACCAATGGAACGCAGCAGAGCGAACTCGCGGTTACGCTGAGCCACAATCATAGAGAAGGTATTGGAAATAATGAAGGTACCCACGAGAAGACCAATGCCGGCAAAGGCCCAGAGCATGTACTTCATGTACTTGAGGTACTGGCCAAGAGCCTGGCTGGTCTGCTTCACAATCTCCTCAGCACTGGTGAAGTTGAGAGTTGGGAAAGCCTTGGTCAGTGCTGCCGTACCCTCATCCTGGCTCACGCCATCCTTGAAGGAAATCAGGGCAGTAGCCACACCGCCCGTGGCAAATTCGCTGAAGTAATCAGACTCAGGGACCACAACGGCCACGCCATTAATATTGGCCTTCTTGGCATTAAAGATACCCACAACCGTGACCTGGCTACGGCCACCAGAATGCACCATAGTAGTGGTGCTGCCAATCGTCAGGTTGCCGTTCTTGGCGGTGGTGGCGTCGATAGCCACGGTGCCGGCCTCGGTTGGCCAGCTGCCCTCACTCAATGGGGCCTGGCTAATCGACGGATGGCCCTCTACATAGGCAGTGCCCACAGAACCGCCGGAGATGGCCTTGCCATCGGAGCCGGCAAGAATAATGGAGGCACTATCATTGGCCGCAACCACGGACTTTACGTCAGGGTTTTGGCGGAGTTCCTGGACCGTCGATTGGCTAATTTTGCCAATACCGGAACCACCACCGATGAGCGAGAGCAGGCCGGAGCCCGACTTGCCGGTGGCCACGAGATTAATATTTTGGAATTGATTGGACGCGGCCTTGTCATAGGTCGTGGACAGCACATTGGTAAACATGGCTGAGCCAGCAATGAAGGCCGTACCCAAAACCACTGCGAAAATACTCAAAGCCAGTCGCAATTTATGCGCGGCGATGTTGCGCAGGGAAATAGTACGCATCATTTTAGAGGTCCTCAATCCTACCCATCACATTGAGGATGGCGTCGGTGGTTGGGTTGTGGATTTCCTCCACAAGGCGACCATCGGCAAGGAAGATCACGCGATCCGCATAGGAGGCAGCCTTAGGGTCGTGGGTAACAATAACCACGGTCTGACCCAGCTCATCCACGGAGGTACGCAGGATATTGAGCACCTCAGCAGAAGAATTGGAGTCGAGGTTACCGGTTGGCTCATCGCCGAAGATAATCTCAGGGCGGGAAATGAGCGCACGGGCCACAGCCACACGCTGCTGCTGACCACCGGAAAGCTCGCTTGGGCGGTGCTTCAGACGCTGGTCAAGGCCAAGACGGCGCACAACATCATCGAACCAGGCCTTATCAATCTTCTTACCGGCAATATCGGAAGGAAGGGTGATATTTTCCTCGGCGGTCAGGGTTGGGACCAGGTTGAAGGACTGGAAAACAAAGCCCAGGCGATCGCGGCGGAGCTTCGTCATGGCCTTATCGCGTAGGGTAGAAAGATCAGTATCGCCAATAAAGGTCTGGCCACGAGTAATAGAATCCAGGCCAGCCATGCAGTGCATGAGCGTGGACTTGCCGGAGCCCGAAGGGCCCATAATGGCGGTGAATTCGCCGTGGCGGAATTCGATATTGACATTATCAAGAGCGGTCACACGGGTATCACCGGCGCCGTATTCTTTTACGAGGTTGACTGCCCGTGCAGCAACCGAATTATTCGAACTCAAGCTAGACGTCATGTGGTAGATCGTACCAGCTGGTGAACTCCATAGCATTGTTATTTCGGGGGTCAATAAAAGTCAAACGCGAAGCATGCAGGTACATTGGGTGCGCATAATTTTCCTCAGACCGCGGCTTTTCTACCGGGTAGATTGGGTCGCCCAGAATCGGGACACCGGCGAGCATCATATGAACGCGCAGCTGATGTGTCTTACCCGTAATTGGGCCCAGGCGATAAATGGCCAAATCCTCAATATTGACCAGGCCCGCATCATGCTCAGCGCGGAGGCTTGCAGGTGCAGATTCGTAGGTTAGTGGCTGCACGTCGAGGACCTTGGTGAAGGAGTTTGGCTCACCCTCCACAACCTCGGTGCGCAAAATACCATGAGTTTTCTCCAAACGGTGAGCCCACATATCGCCGGGCTTTACCGAATCCGACTTATAGGCAATGGCCTCATATTCCTTATGGATTTTCCGCTCGGCAAAAAGCTGCTGGAAGGCGCCGCGCATGGCAGGATTCTTCACCATCACAAGTATGCCCGAGGTTAGGCGGTCGAGACGGTGGGCAGGAATCAGATCATTATTGCCGGTTTTGCGGCGCATTCGCACCAGTACAGTCTCCGTAATGTGGCTTGCACGGGGGAAGGTGGCCAAAAATGGGGGCTTTTCGACGACCATAATGTCCTCGTCCTCATAGAGAATAGGAATATCGTAGGGGACTACTTCCTCTTCGGCCGGCATGCGATAGAACCAGAGGTGGTCGCCCTCGGAAAGTTCGTCGGAAAGCGCATAGGGAACGCCAAATTCATTGACCACTTCGCCGGCCGCGAAACGGGCCTGAAGGGCTTCCTCATTATCGTCCGGGTGGCGGTACCGCTGAGTTTCAATCATGCGGCGAACTACCTGCTCAGCTGTTACGCCAGCATACTCCTGGGGAATAATGATGCGAGAGGGATTTAGGCCATCGCGTATAGGAAGCGCTATTCTATTAGGCATGAACATTGATGCAGTTATCCTCCCGGCCTTCCAGGCCTTCAATACCGGCATTGGCGCCATTCTCGTCTCAATTATGAAGGTAGTCTACGCTATTTTGTGGCCAGCTAATGCTCCAGCAGCGGGCAACTAAAGCAAAAAGCCCCAAAAAATAGGAAAAATTTCACTTTTTTGCTCCCCGCACAATCTACATACGAGGAGTAGAATTAACACTAAGATTAATAAAATTTACTTTTCATTGAAAGGTTGTGCATTATGCAGCTTGTCGTTGTCGCTGTTGATGGCTCTGCAGCTTCCCTCGCCGCAGCTAAGTGGGCCGCTATTGAGGCTTCCAAGCGTGGCGCTACCCTCCGTGTTGCTTCTAGCTACGAAGCACCACGCTACCTCTATGCTGGTAGCCTCGTACCACCAGAGAACTTCTTCGAGGATCTCCACGAAGAGGCTGAGAAGGTAGCCAAGGAAGCAGCTGAGTCTGTTAAGGACATCGTCACTGCTGAGGTCACCGTCACTGAGGGCAACCCAATCGACATGCTCCTGGAAATGTCCAAGGAAGCAACCATGATTGTCATGGGTACCCGTGGCCGTGGTGAGTTCAAGGGTGCAATGCTCGGTTCCGTTTCCGCTGCTGTGGTTTCCCACGCTACCTGTCCAGTCGTTGTTATCCGCGACGATGTTCCATTCAACGAGGATGGCCCAATTGTTGTCGGTGTTGATGGCTCCGAGATTTCCGACCGTGCCGTTGACGTAGCCTTCGAAGAGGCCGAGGAGCGCAATGTTCCTGTCCTCGCTGTTCACACCTGGGCTGATGTTCAGTTCCCAGTCTCCGAAGAGCACTGGCGCGACATCGAGGAAGAGGAGCGCAACCTCCTCATGTCCCGTATCGAGAACCACGTCAAGGACTACCCACAGGTCAAGGTCGAGACCCTCATCTCCCGTGAGCGCCCAACCGTTGCCCTTTCTCAGGCTGCTAAGGACGCACAGCTGCTCATCGTCGGCTCCCACGGTCGTGGCGGCTTCCGCGGCATGCTGCTCGGTTCTACCTCCCGTGCTCTGCTGCAGGACACCCCATGCCCAATGATGGTTGTTCGCCCACAGCACTAAAATTTAACGGGTTTTAACCCGGATTACCGTCCCGTCTGGTTATACTAGACAGGACGGTATTTTTATTTTGGGCTCACAGATTGAAGGAAGTGAAATGAAGTCTCGCCGCAATGGCCCCCGCCCACGGGAACGCCTCCTGGCCAGCGCAACTAATCTGTTTACCACGGAGGGCATCCGTGTTATCGGTATTGACCGAATCCTGCGCGAGGCAGATGTGGCGAAGGCGAGTCTCTACTCCCTTTTCGGCTCCAAAGATGCGCTCGTAATCGCCTACCTGCAGAATCTCGACGAGCAGGAGCGCGAAAAGTGGCGTGAACGTACCGCTACTGCCTCAACCACGGAGGAAAAGATTCTGGCTTTCTTTGATCTTGCCATTGAAGAGCAGCCGGCCGCTGATTACCGTGGCTCGCATTTTCAAAATGCCGCCTGCGAGTATCCTCGCCCGGAAAATGAGGGTGAACGTGCCATTGTGGCAGCCGCGATGGAACACCGCCGTTGGTGTCTTCGTACTATTGCGGAACTTCTGGCTGAAAAGAATGGCTATCCAGGTCTAAGCCAGGCCCAGGAGCTGCTGCTTTTCTTGGATGGTGGCCTGGCCGGTGCCCGCCTTGAGCGTAACCTGGCCCCACTGGAACTTGCCCGTGAGCTGGCCAAGCAGTCCCTTGGCGCCCCACCGGCTGACTATTCCATTTAATACCGTGGACGAGTAGGAATTACCTGCTCGTCCTTTTTCATACGGCGGGCACGGTCATGGGTGCGTCGCATATCATGCAGCGCTTTCTTGGCTTCTCGACGCCGCGCACGAGCTTCGCGCTCCGCCAGCACCAGTGGTTTCTTTGGCTCCGGGCCACGCTCGCGGAAGAGATGCCATAGGCGCATGCTGGTGGAGTACTGCCACTCCGTAATCTTCAAGGCTACCTTGGCATCGGAATGCGCCTGACGAGCCTTTTTAATCATCTCCGTCTCGCGCTTCTTTTCTTCCTTGAGGCGCTTACGCTCATCCTTAATGGCCTTATTCTCCGCATGAAGAGCAGAAATACGCCATGGGGTTAGCACATAACGGCGACGGTTCTTGCGGATCCGCTTATTTTCCCGGCGGTGCTTCTTATATTCCGCCTTGGTCTCTGCCTGATAGGCCTTGAACTCCGGACTAATTGGCAGCTTAATATCCAAAATGACATAGATGAGCACCATCTGAACTAGAGTCCAGAGGTTAGTAGCCACCCAGTAGTAGGCCACAGCCACTGGCAGTGGACCATAAAGACCACCGGAGATAGGGAAGATCGGGGTGAAAATCACAAGGATCCACATCCACTTGGTCATTACCACAGAGGACTTAATGGAATAGTCCATATTGCAGTAAGTGCGGTACATGGAGTGGAGCATATTGCCCGTGGTGAAAATAGCTGCGGCGATGAAGAATGGAAGAACAAAATGAAAAACCGCATCATGGCTAGTGCCCAAACGAGCATATTCTTCGGGGCTCATCATCACATGAGCCACCAGCGGAATACCATTGACACGGGCCGCGACAAAGCTATCAATCTCTGCACCGGTCAGCATGCCGATGGAATGATGGTGGAGTGTTTCTAGGCCGTCGGCAGGCCTAGCCATCTCGCGCAGGACGCGATAGAGGCCGATGAAGAAGGGAATCTGAATCACTGCAGGCAAGCAGCCGGCCGAAGCACGATAACCGTACTCCTCACGCAGCTCTTTGGTCTTTTGTTTCTGTTCTTCCTGGTAACTGCGGGTGACGAGATTCTTATAGCGCTCCTGGAGTTCCTTCATGTGCGGGCGCATATTAATAGAGCGGCGCACATTTCGAATCTGAATCCAACTCAGAGGCGCAATAATGGCACGCATGGTGATAATGAGGCCAATGATGCTCACTACCCAGGCGGTATTATCTGGTAGCCCTAGGAGGCTGTGCATGACATAATGCCACAGCTTGATAATTCCCGAGACCGGGTACACCATGAATTCCATAATTCTTCTATTTTAAACTGAAACTAGTATGATTGTCCGCATGAGTTACGCGGTTGAGAATACAAAAAAGCCAAAGCGTAAAAGCCGAGCGACCCCGGTCTCAGTTTTTGGCGAAATCTTGATCACCATTGGTGTGGTGCTCTTCCTTTTCGCTTTCTACGAGGCCTATTGGACCAATATTGAGGCTGGTAAGGCTCAGGATCAGGTCAACAGCGCCCTGGATAATACTTGGTCGAATCCACGTACGGTCCACGACCCTGAACTGGGTGAGGCCTTCGCACGTATCTATATCCCAAGCTTTGGTTCGGACTTCCACTTTGCCATTGTGGAAGGTACCTCGGACGCGGATCTACTCAAGGGCCCTGGCCACTATTCCAATACTCAGATGCCTGGTCAGGTCGGTAACTTTGCTGTGGCTGGTCACCGCGTGGGTAAGGGTGCGCCATTCAATGACTTGGGTGACCTCAAGACTTGTGATTCCGTCATCATTGAAACTCAAACCGCCTGGTACACCTACAAGGTTCTGCCTATCGACGGCGCGGCCCCAAGCTGCTTCACAGCTGAGCAGCAATCGCGCATTAGCGGTGGTGACTACGCCAATGTCTCGGGTCGGTCCATTGTCTACCCGGACGATGTGGGAGTAATTTCCCCACTGCCGGATACGGATACCCCTGAGAGTGATGAGCTCGAACCACTGATTACGCTCACCACCTGCCACCCGCAGTTCTCTAATGCACAGCGCATGATTATTCACGGCATGCTGGTGGACACCATGCAGAAGAATGGCAATAATAAGCCCGCAGAATTGGAGGCCTCCTAAATGTACGGTTATCTATGGCGCCTAATCCCCGGCCCAGTATGGCTCAAGCTCATTATTGTGCTGGCCGTACTGGTGGGTATCTTCTTCCTGCTTATGGACGTCATCTTCCCACTCGTTGACCACCTCATGCCATTCAATGATGTGGGAGTGGGCGACAACTAAAGATTCAGGTTCTGAATAACCTGCTTGGCAATATTGGCGGCCTTGATGGACTGCTCCTGATTGGAGAAGACCACGACCGCAATATTGTCCTTAGCCACCGCGTAGAGGGAGCGGCCATCGCCACCGTAGCGACCGCCCTCCCAGCCGGCTGGCTCTGAGGCTGGATTGGTGTAATCAATGGGGGCTGCCCAATCCACGACCTTACGTGCGTCTTCGGCATTATCCATGTGGCGCACAATAATGGTGGCCTGTGGGTCATCCTGGTAGGACCAGTAAACACAGGCGGGGGTAATAAAGCGCGTATCGGTGGTCCAGGCTATCATGCGCTGACCATTGGTATCGGCCACCCACTGGGTATCTAGGTAGGGGCAGTCAGTATTAGTTGTGACACTCGCCTTGGCGATTTGGGGCATGGCGTCGAAAGGCAAACTAGAATCATCAACAGAGCCACTGGCAGCTGAAGAGGATGTGGAGGCAGAAGACTGCGTATCGCTCTTAGCTGAGCAGCCGCTCAACAGGGCTGCTGCTGTGGCTGTCACCAGCAAAGCACTGGCAATGCGGCTCGCCTTCTTTGGGCGGCCATCGGTCTGTGTTGAACTCATGAAAGAAAGGCCCATGAATCTAAGCCTAAAGCAACTTCGTCATAATGGCGAAAATGGCATTCGAATGGCAGCTCATGCCCTGACCATTGTGCTCATTATTGCCGTGATTGGCTCTGAGGTGCGTACCCCGGTTGGGCATTTTGCCATGGCCGGTGGTGTCACTATGGTCTTTGCCTTCCTGTACTTCTTTGGCGAGGGTATGCGCCGGGCCTGGCCACGCTACGCCCAATATGTGTGGGTGGTGGCGCTCACGATGCTCTGGGTGGCTATGTTGCCACAGTCCCTGGTGAGTATTTACCTGGTCTTTACCCTGTACTTCCTCTATCTGGATGTGCTGCCGGATATAGCCGCTATTACTGGCATTATTGGTGTCACCATTCTTTCAATCCTGTCCCAGTACCCGAATATCACCCCTGGTGGCGTGCTGGGTCCATTGACTGCCGCCTTTGTCACCGTAGGTATTGTGTTTGCCTTCAGGGCGCTGTGGCGAGTGAGCAATCAGCGTCAGAAGCTCATTGAGGAATTGCTGGAGACCCGCAACCAACTGGCGGAGACGGAGCGTGCGGCGGGTATTGCTGCTGAGCGTCAGCGCATTGCCCATGAGATTCATGACACTCTGGCCCAGGGTCTTTCCTCCATTCAGATGCTTCTGCATGTGACGGAGCAGGAGATTAAGAACCTCGGTGTGGAGGAAGAAAAGCTCGAGGCTCCGTTGCGCAAGCTGGAAATTGCTCGCCATACTGCGGCCGACAATCTTTCTGAGGCGCGTGCCATGATTGCCGCCCTACAGCCACCGGCATTGAGCAAGACCAGCCTTGAGGACGCCTTGGTTCGTGTGGCCCAAAGTTTCAGTGCTTGCGGCACCGAGTTCACTATCAATGTGGAGGGTGAATGCCACGGTGAGCAGCTGCCAATGAAGACCGAGGCCACGCTGCTGCGCATTGCTCAGGGTGCTATGAGTAATGTGGCCAAGCATGCCCAGGCCAAGCATTGCCATGTCACTATCACTCAGGAGCCCAATGAGGTGCGCCTGGATGTGGTGGATGATGGTGTTGGTTTTGACCCAGCGGCCCTCTCGGAGCGGCCCCGTGGTCTTGGCCATATCGGACTTGATGCCATGCGTGAGCGTGCAAAAGAGCAGGGCGGTACCGTTGAGGTTGAATCCGAAGTTGGTGCAGGGGCTGCAATTTCCATCGCTCTACCTGTAATATCGAAGTCATGATTCGCGTGTTGTTGGCTGATGACCATGAGATTGTCCGTATTGGGCTTCGCGCCATTCTTGAAAGCGCCCCTGATATGGAGGTTGTTGGTGAGGTAGCCACTGCTGAGGCTGCCATCGCTGCTGCCCAGGCTGGCGGTATTGACGTGATTCTCATGGACCTGCGTTTTGGTGCTGGTGCCGAAGGTACCCTGGTTGCTAGCGGTGCTGATGCCGCTGCTGAAATTAAGCGCACCGTGCAGACTAATGCCCCACGCGTGCTCATGGTGACCAATTACGATACGGATGCTGATATTCTTGGCGCCATTGAGGCCGGTGCCGTGGGCTACCTGCTCAAGGACGCCCCACCATCTGAGCTTCTTGCAGCTATCCGCTCCGCTGCAGAAGGTGACTCCACACTGAGTCCGATGATTGCCAACCGCCTGATGGACCGAGTCCGTTCTCCACGCAGCTCGCTCACCCCACGCGAAATTGAGGTGCTGTTGTTGGTTGCCAATGGTGCATCTAATAGGGAGATTGGGCAGATTCTCTTCCTCTCTGAGGCCACCGTGAAATCCCACCTGGTGCATATTTATGACAAGCTCGGTGTGCGTTCCCGTACTTCGGCTGTGGCCGCTGCCCGCGAACAAGGAGTGCTATAAAAACAGAAAATGGCTCTGAAATTATCAGAGCCATTTTGCTTACCTAGCCTGTCTCCTGAGTTCAGGATGAGCCTTATAATACTGGTCGAAAATATTCTGGTTGACCTTGCCGCGTGGCGCAACCGGGATACCCTGGTCAATAGCCCATTGGCGGACAACACGGGCAGGAACTGGATTTTCCCTGCTTCCAGCCTGGGCACGCAAGGAACCGGTAGCCCCAGCTAGTCGACGGCGTGGTCGCATGAATGCTTCCCTGCGGGCAACTGCCACGAATGGCTTAATTGCTTCATGGAACTTTTCTGCATTTGAGGGGGACACCTCAAGCACATAGTCATTTCCATTCACACTGAATCGAATGATGGTGAGTTCATCATGACTCAATGGGGTGGAGTCCATATCGTCGTAAAACTGGATAATTTCGCGACGTCCCATTAATATCACTCTTTCTGGCTTGAATTGAATTCAACATAAATAGAATAAACTATTTTAAGCCAAATTACAATGATTTATCAGCCGGAAATAAGCCACGTCCTGGAGCAGTTCGCAATGATTTTGCGATATACATTGTTGCGTTTGGATCTTCCTTTTTGTGAGTGAAAATCCAATCGCATTGAATATAATCGGTCGCGATTTCCAATACACAATAACCATGCTGCTCAAGATCGCAATACTTGGTATATGGATTCGCGAACAACGCTGCCTGGGCAATTACAGGTGGAATGCCTGAATTGTCTGGTAGGTTGTACATATCATCAATATTAGGTGAGGTAATTGATGGACCGACGAATTCGACAGCATTTGTAGTTCCCGGTACATATTCGCCAGGAATAATTGGAATTTCGCTGGACCATGAAGTATGAATATCGCCGGTAATAAATACGACATTATTCAGTTTTTGATCGCGAATAAATTCCAGAAGGCGCTGGCGTTCGACGGGGAAACCGTCCCATTGATCCGTATTATAAGGAAGACCATCAAGTGGGAAACCAATAAGATCATAAAGACCCTGGGTCCATTTACGGTCCACAGCCGGCATCAAAATTGGGGCCATCATGACCGGATTGCCAACAATATTCCACACCGTATTGGAGGAGCACAGCTGGTTTTCCAACCACTGGAACTGTTCCTGGCCCATAATGGTGCGGTCAGGGTTGTAGGCCTCTTTCCACTCAGCCGGGGCTGAACGGTAGGAGCGAAGGTCGAGTAGGTCAAGCTCGAAAAGATCACCAAAGCGCAGGTTTCGGTAAACATGGCCGCCCTCGCTAAAGGCATTGGCACGAAGTGGCAGCCACTCCAAATAGGCAGTCAGCGCAGCCTGCCTGCGGGCCTGCATGGTGGCCGCATCATGGATAAACTCGGAGCCCTCCGACCAGGCATCATTGGAGATTTCATGGTCATCCCAGGTTACCGTCCAAGCGCAAGCAGCGTGCGCGGCCTGCAGGTCAGGGTCGGTGTGGTAGTGGCCATAACGCTGACGGAAGTCCTTCAAGGTGACCAGCGTATTGGTTGGTACATGTTCACGGATCACACCGTATTTACCGCAATATTCACCAGTCTGATACTCGTAGATATAGTCGCCCACATGGATGGCAAGCTCAATATCACCACGTTGAGCCAAGTCACGATAAGCGTGGAAATAGCCCGATTCCCAGTTCGCGCAGGACAGAAGGGCAGCCCTAAAGCGACCAGGATTCTGGCCGGCAGCAGGGGCAGTCTTAAACTTGCCCACCGGGGAATACTGGCCAGCATAGGCACCATCGCTAATCCTAAAGCGGTACCAATACTCAGTATAAGGGGCAAGGCCACCGGCCTCCACATGGACAGTGGAGTCGCGCTCCGGAAGGGCTTGGGCTGGGCCGGTGCTCACAATCTGGCTGAACTGAGGAGTAGGAGAAACCTCATAGGTGAGATTGGTAAGAATGCCCTTTTCTGAACCAGGGGTATCCTCCGGGCTCGTGGTCACACGGGTCCAGAGAATAATGCTCTGTGGCCATGGATCACCAGCGGCAATACCGTGCTGGAAAGGGGAGAATGCCTCCTCAGCGCCGGCCTTAGCGCTAAGAAAAGGGCCGGTAGCTGCGCTAACAGCTCCGGCCTTCAAGACCGTGCGGCGGCTAAGGTCGCCGTTGAACGGATTAACTGCCATTGGATGCTTTCTTCAGCTCTTCCGCAATGGCGCTGAGGTCATTATTGATCGTGTGGTGAGCACGACGACGCTGATCCTCAGAAAGGAACTGGGCAGAACGGGCTGCCTCATTGATAGCTTCGAGACGAGAAGAAAGGTCAGCCACCGTGGCTGCAGGAAGATCGGAAGCAGCAATGAGTGAACGAACCTCGTCGACACGCTTGGACAGAGCCTGCTCATTATTGGAACGGAGGCTCACTGCGAGACGGTAGAGCACAGGAAGAACCAGTGGGACAATAAAGCGAAGAGCAGTGAAGAGACGAGCCCACTGCTTGCGCTGGAGGCGAATCTTCTTGATTTCGCGGTCCGCCATACGCTTCTTCATCGAGCGTTCAGCTTTGAGCGCACGTGCTTGGCGCTGGTAATCTTTCTTATAGAGCTTCGCAATCAGCTTCGCATTATCAGCCATGACAACCTTCTGTTTATCGAAAATCGAGTCTCTTAGTTACTAGAAATTTTAACACTATGTTTCGTCCACGGGACCTAGTCGGGTGCAAATATCGCCTCTACCAGAGTCAACGCTACCCAGACACACCTCCAACTGAGAGAAACCTGGAAAAAGAGGAGCAGAATCGCGAACACCGCGAGCAGATGCAGGCCATTGCCCCACCTGCCTTTGATGCGGAGGATGATGAATTTCGCACCCTTGAGGGCATGGCTGCCGGTGAACCGCTGATTCTTAATGCGCGCTTTATTGACCTGGGTTTTGATGTGAGCCTGGACTTTTTGGTTAAGCGCGGGCCTCTGTGGATGCCGGTCGTGATTTCGCGCCACCATATTGCGCGCCCCCATGAAACCCGCCAGGTCTGGACCCGTAATGTGCAGACTCTCGGTCATGGTTCGCGCTTTCGTACCAATACCTATATCAAGCACAAATCGCCTATCGACGGCTACCGCCTCGCCATTGCCGCTGCGATTCTGGACAGTTATGCCCTGGATAGTGGCTGGGGTGGCTTGATTAGCGCCGATGACACCCATGTTTATGAACTTGAGACCTCGCGCTTCCGTATTCCGGAGCCAGTAATTGGTACCAGGGCTAAGCGCGTGCGCGAATGTGCCAATTGTCGCTTTTGGCAGTACTGCGAAAAAGAACTGCAGGCCATTGATGATGTCTCGCTCGTAGTCACTGGTGATAAAGCCGAAGAGCTGCGCGAACAGGGATTGGATACTGTTCAGAAACTTATTAATGCCAACTTGCCTGTTTATTCTTCCTTGGCTCGTGGCTATCGCAACCAGCTACCTGCCCTGCGCAAGGTCGACCCACCAGCCATCCCACGTTGGGATGTGGAAATTGATATTGATATGGAGGCCTACCTCCTTCAGGGCGCCTACCTCTGGGGCTGCTGGGATGGGGCACGCTATACCCCATTCATCACCTGGGAGGGCCTGGGTGACGAGGGTGAGGCTAAGAACTTTGCTGCCTTCTGGGCCTGGCTGATGGAGCGCCGCGAGCAGGCCCATGCCAATGGGCAGAGCTTCGCTGCGTTCTGCTATTCCGAATTGGGCGAAAACTACTGGCTGCGAGAATCCGCCATCCGCTTTGAGGGCTATCCTGGTGTGCCAAGCATCGATGAGGTCAATGAGTTTATTGCCAGCAAGGAATGGGTGGATGTCTTTGTGATGGTCCGCCGCAATATTCACAGCTTTCAGGGGCTTAGCCTCAAGACCATTGCCCGCATTGCCGGTTTTGAATGGATCGAAAGCGACCTGAATGGCGAGAAGAGTGTTAACTCCTTCCGCATTGCCACCAACCCAGAGAACCCTATTGAAAGCGAAAAGGCCCGGCTTCTTCGCTATAACTGCGATGATTGCCGGGCCACGCAAATGGTCAGGGACTGGCTTCGCGCCGGGGCCCCAGGCCTGCATCTTCTGCACTAGGAACTACTGGACAATAATCTTGCCGTGGGCACCACGTTCCGCATCGATGAACTGGTGGTTCACCATGGTGTAAGTACCAGCCTCAGGGAAGGCAGCCTCCACGAAACCACCCTGGGCAGCCAGGAGATCCAAGGACTGTGAGCCGCCAGTAGTTTGCGGCTGAGCTGGATCACCAAGCAGATATGCGCCTTCCTTGTACACACGGTGGAACTGGGTGCCCACAATGTGGAAGGATTCGGAGAGGTTAGGGCCGGCGTCGAGAAGCCAGAAGCGAGCGGTTTCACCATGGTTGATGGTGATTGGGTGGGAATCATACTGGTTCTCATAGCCATTGAAGACCACTGCATCTGGGGTACCAGCCTTGAGCTTATCGGCATCCACCGGCGCATCCTTGGTCGTATTCAGACCATAAACCTCAGACTGGACCAGGACGTACTCGTGATCCACTGGGGCAAGATTTGGTGGGTCAATAATCACGGCACCGAACATGCCGGCCGCAATGTGCATGGACACCGGCATAGTGCCACAGTGGTACATCCAAATACCCGAGTGCTCAGCCTTGAAGGTATAGACCAGGGACTCGCCCGGCTGGATACTCTTCATGACATTATCCGGGCTCACCATGCCCGCATGGAAGTCAATGGAGTGGGTAATGGAACCATGGTTGGTCACGGTCACCTCGAAGGTGTCACCCACCTTACCGCGAAGAGTTGGGCCCATTGGCTGACCATTGAAGGTCCACCAGCCGCGACCATCCTCAATCTCGGAAATATCAAAATTGACCTTATGCACCGTGGTCGAGGTATCAGCCGGCGCCAGGGATGGATCACGATAGTGATCCGAAGGTTGAACACCATTGGAAGCAGTATCCGTGGTGGTAATGGTCAGTGTCATGCCGTGCTGGCGGTGGCCAGCAATGGTGCACCAACCAGCAACATCGGAACCAATAATGCCCGCATCAATGGTGGCAGACTCATTGGAACTCAGACGACCAGTCTCCTGGCCAGTAGCCAGCTTCAGGTCGTGGATATTTGGGTCGGTGTTATTGAGGGTAATGACCAGACGGTCGCCCTTTGGCACCTGAATCACATTCGGTACAAAGCGCATGCCATCAGTATGAATAGTGACCTCAGTGGTATGCCCGGTTGGGGTTACGGCAGCGGTCTGCGTGGTCTCAGGCTTGGAGCCAACCGCACCACCAGAAAGCGCAACCACAACGGCAATAACAGCCAGGGCAAAAGTAGCCTGACCCCAAGCAGGACGCTTGATTGGCTCGGGAGCCTCCGCCTTCTTCATCAAAACAGCACGCTGTGCAGAAACCGCACCCTTAATGAACGGAATGAAGAGCGCGAGAGCCACCAGAGAAACCAGACTCATGAAAATCTTGAGCCAGGAGCTCACCGGCATTAGCCACACAGCCAGGCCAACATTGAGGGCCGTGGAGCGGAAAATACCCCAACGGTTTACCGCATAGAGGCCGGCACGCACCGCGCCGGGCCCACCACCGATGGTCGAAGGTAGCAGGAAGCTCATTACACCGATAAGCAGCTGGGCGCCGAAACCAACAACCAGGGCGATAGTTGGCATGGTCTTTAGGTCCGTCGTGGCCAACCAGATAATGGAGCCAATGAGCCACAGTGGTGCCAAAGCTACCGAGAGGGAGGCGAAGGTCACGCGGTCACGTGGGTCCTTCAAAACAGTAATAATGTTCTTAAGCCATGGGCGATAGGCAAAAATCCAGGCCAGAGCATAAATAACCAGACCAATACGGATAATGACTGCGCGGTGGTCAAGGGAACCAGCCAAGGTCACTGCCACACCAAGGGCCATAAAGCCCAAGGTTGGCTTCACATTTTCACCGGCACTCTGTGTGCGCCAGATGGTTGGGAAGAGAAGAACCAGGGAACCATAGGCAGCGAATCCCAGGAAGCCAAGGACGTTGACTGAGATATGGGCCAGGTGGAAGTCGAGGCCAGTGGCATTGAGTACGCCAAAGAAGGCGCCGATTGGCAGGCAGCAGCAACCGGCCATGTAGGCCAAGACACCAGGGGCGTATCGACGCCCCTGGTCAGCAGTCGAATACTGGCGGTAGAGGGACCATGCGTGGATAAGCGCAATGAGACCAATCACCACCGAGCCCACGGCGGTTACCGGCCAGAAATAACACATCTGGCCAATGACGGTAATGACAATACCTACGTTGAGGATATAGATGCGCTTCAGCTGCCACGGGCGGGCGGAATCAGGGGATTCCTGGCCGAGGAACTTCTCTGTGAAGTGCTGGGACCAGAGAATAATCGAGTTGGTTACCGCACCAAGGGTGAAGAGGTGAATGAGCACCCAGTGGCGGTTTGGCAGGAATGGGTGTGCCAAACCAGCAAGCACAATGAGAGCCAACCAGATAGTGACCGGCTGGCTTGCACGACGGTGCCACACACGGCGATCCCATTGCTTAAGCTTGCCGGTGGTTGGCATGCCGAGGGACTGTGGGCGACCCGAAGCCTGGGAATTTCCTGTGTGTTCCTGTGGCTTTTCCCTGGGCTGATCTGCGGGGGTATCCGTAGGTTTATCCATAGGGAACCATATTAGTGCAAAAAGCCTTAGCATAGTGTATTCCGCGTCACAGGGTAGCAAAAATGTAGCCTTAGTGCTGCTACCCCCGGTGAAAAAACTTTCCTAAGAATTTTACTTGGCTTATCTCAGTTTGCATAAACTAAAAGTGCTGGTCAGAGGCTTATAAATTATTTGGGCATGCGAAATCCCGGCCGAAGCCTCATATCATTAGACGATTTAGGCCTTTTAATCCCGATCGAGTGACAAATTCACAGCAAATTTTTATGCTCGCGGGAATTACCCCCGGTTGATGAAAACGAGTTGCGTAACTAGGCTCAAGGCAACCAAAAAACACCCCAGAAAAAACCACAAACTTGAAAGGTAAAGGACATGTTTAATCAGGTTGACCTGCTGGAACTCTATGATGCCCCGGAGACTGATACCTTCAGTGCCGGTCGTGGTCTTGAGCTTCTGAGCGCACGCAAATTCTGGCTCGACTATGGCACAGAATCCCCCTTTGATCGCTCCGATCTGCAGCAACATGCTAGTCTTGCTGGGCTTGATGCTAAGCGCTATCTGACCGCTGGTCGTTTCATGGACGATCGCGAGCTTTTCGTCCATGCCCTTGAGGCGAATCTCTCCGTGGACACTATCAGCTTCCTTGCCGATAAGACCAACCATCTTGAGAACTGGGAAGACCGCCTGGCCTGCATGCGTGAAATTCTTGCCGATGCCGCGGCCAATAAGACCGCTAACCGCACGAGCCTTGCTGGGGAGGTAAAGCTCTGGCTGGAGCGTGCTGTGGAAGCTGGCGTGGCCATCAAGCAGAAGGTCAGCCGCGCGCTTACACCTGCAAAGCCAAGGGTTGAAGAACCAGCAATGAAGGATCTTCTTGATGACGATGCTTCGGATATTGGCTTCGCTGTGGATTATATGGCCCAAAAGGATGGCACCGTATCGGTCCGCATTGATCTGACCAAAAGTCAGTGGCGTATTCTCTCCCGCCTTGGAATTTGCTTCCTTGCCAACCACACTGAGCTAACCCCACGTCAGGCACTCGGTGTGGTCTGCTTCTTCGGCGTTAAGCACTTGCTTGAGCAGAAAGAAGACCAGATGAAAATTCTTAACCAATGGCGTGAGCAGGACCGTGCAGATGCGCGGGCAAAATATAACCGCAAGCAAAAGAGGCGTCGTAAGCGCTAATTTTTCGAGGCCGTGAGATGGCGCAAGGAGAATGCCAGAGCAAGAGCAATGAGTACCATCAGAATCATCCACAGCACCGTCGGGCCCCAACCATAGGCAACAAGCACGTGGCCCGTGGCCCAACCGAGAATGGAGGAACCAAGGTAGTAGCAGAGCAGGTAGGTTGAGGAAGCCTCAGCACGATTTTTCTTAGCAATGGAACCAATCCAACCCGAAACCGTGGAATGAGCCGCAAAGAAGCCACCGGTGAAGAGGATAATGCCGATGAGGAAGAGTACGAGATTTCCAAGAATAGTAATGGCTGCCCCGATAGCCATGGCCAGTACGGTCAGAATCAGGGTCTTGCCACGACCGAATTTATCAATCATCCAGCCAATGCGCGCCGAGGTCACCGAGCCCATTAGGTAGACCAGGAAGATAGCGCCGATGTGCGCATCGGAGAGGTGGAAGCGCTCGATGAGGTGATAGCCGGCGTAATTGAACATGGACACGAAGGCGCCCATCGTGAGGAAGCCAATGAGGAAGATGTGCACCAGGCGTGGGGTCTTCCAGTGGCCAATCATGGCGCGGGTCTCACCGAGCAAGGTGAGCTTCTTTGGTTGGAAATTTCGCTGGCGTGGCAGCATGATAATCATGCCAATTGCGCACGCCAGTGCTAAGAGGCCACTGCACAGAAGGGCGAAGTGCCAGGACATCCACTCAATGAGGATGCTTGGGATGATTCGGCCGAGCAGACCGCCGATGGAATTGCCGGAGATATAGATGCCCATGGCACGAGGTAGATCATTGGGTGCCATCTCTTCCGCGAGCCAGGTCATCGCGACAGCAGGCACGCCGGCAATAAACATGCCTTGAAGGAATCGGCCGGCGATAAAGACATTGAAGGTAGGGGATAGCGGCAGAATCACGCTGAGAATTGCTGCAGCAGTCACCGAGATTAGAAGAATCCTGCCACGGCCCCAACGCTCAGAAAGAACACTGGCGGGAACCACACAGATGGCGAGTGCTGCGGTGGCCATGGAGATACTCAGTGCGGCTTGGTCGGCGCTGAGGTTGAAATGATGGCTAAGTGTTGGCAGCAGGGCCTGCGTGCAGTAAAGGCAATTGAAGGTGGCTAGGCCGGCGAGCAGAATGGCGAAAATTGCTCGATTATATGATTTTTCTCCTCGGTGAATATACGTCATAGATATAGAAAAAGAGGGCTGCAAGCAGCCCTCTGAAAATCACATTACTTGGTTGCCTTGGCGTAACGCTCAGCAACGTCCTCCCAGTTGAAGACATTCCACACGGCCTTGACGTAGTCGGCCTTCACATTCTTGTACTGGAGGTAGAATGCGTGCTCCCACATATCGAGGAGAAGCAGTGGAGTGAGGTTCACGGAGAGGTTACCCTGCTGGTCGGTCATCTGCTCAACGACGAGGCGGTTGGCGATGTGGTCATAACCGAGCACTGCCCAGCCGGAACCCTGGAGACCCAGAGCAGCAGCAGAGAAGTGAGCCTTGAAAGCCTCGAAGGAACCAAAGTCGCGCTCGATGGCTGCAGCCAGTTCGCCGGTTGGCTCGCCGCCACCATTTGGAGAGAGGTTCTTCCAGAAGATGGAGTGGTTGGTGTGGCCACCAAGGTTGAAGGCCAGGTTCTTGGAGAGAGCGGTTACCTCAGCACCGATGGTGCCAGCTTCACGGGCCTTCTCCAGAGCCTCAAGCGCAGCATTGGCGCCAGCAACATAGTTGGCGTGGTGCTTGGAGTGGTGAAGCTCCATAATCTCGGCGCTGATGTGTGGCTCAAGAGCATCATAAGCGTAGTCGAGTTCTGGAAGTTCATAAACAGCCATAATTTCTCCTGTCTAGTAGTGCCCAGTGGAACAACATCTGGGCAAAAGTTTGGGTTTAAACAACTATACACCAAAGCAAAGAGCTTGTCTTTACTTTGGTGTATCGGTTTTCGAAGTGCGTGGCGCTAGAGCGAAGAAATGCTACGGCATGATGTATGCATAAACAACGATGACGTCATTGGCCTGGCGACCTGGCAGGATGGCGATGGACCACTGACCATTACCGGTGCTGCTGTGAATGTCGTCCCTCTTATCAGTGTAAAAATCCTGGGCAATCTGCTGTGGACTCTTGTCGCGCTCGTTGTCCTTAATCCAGAGGATCCACCTAATATTAGGAACCTTGCCGGTGACGTCAGCTCCGCTGGCTGCAGTTTCAGCCATATCCATGGCGTAATTCTGGGAGTTATCGCCGAGCACAAGGGCATTGCTCTGAGCCAGGCTAGCAAAAGCAGCGCTAAATTCCCTATTGAATTCGGTGTTATTGCCGTTAGGACCAAGCTTTACCGTGCTAGTAACCGTGGTTGTTGGCGCGGCAGACTCTGGTGCCTTAATAGAATTAGGAGCAATAAGGCCTACCAGTGCCACGAAGGCTGCGATCGCAAAAAGTACATTACGAATACCGTCGTAAATCATATTTGGATCAAAGGGATTGTTATTGTTCACTGGAGCTCCTTCGCAACCCGATTTTAATTAACTGGATTTAATCTTCTCTCTACATTAGCAAAACATAAGACAAAAATTTAGCGAGTTATTAATAACCGTGATTTTCATAAGCTCACTCAATATTTAGAGTGATAAACCATACATTCACGGGCAAAAGTGGCCCAAAGTATGGAAAATAGATTGGGAGGGGCAGTAGTCACACTGCCGCCACGAACTATTACCCATGTATAGGAGCATGTAAAAAATGAAGTTGAGTGTTGGCAACAAGGTTGTCCTCGTTGGTGCTGGCGACGTCGGAATCGCCTATGCTTTTGCTCTCGTGAACCAGGGCACCTGTGATCACCTCGCAATTATCGATATTGATGAGAAGAAGCTTGAGGGTAACGTTCAGGACCTCAACCACGGTGTTGTTTGGGCTCCAACCCGCACCAAGGTCACCAAGGGTACCTACGCTGACTGCAACGACGCTGCTATGGTCGTCATCTGCGCTGGCGCTGCTCAGAAGCCAGGCGAGACCCGTCTCCAGCTCGTTGACAAGAACATGAAGATCATGAAGTCCATCGTTGACGAAGTTATGGCTAATGGCTTCGACGGCATCTTCCTGATTGCTTCTAACCCAGTCGACATCCTCACCTACGCTGTCTGGAAGTACTCCGGTCTGCCAGCACACCGCGTCATTGGTTCCGGTACTGTTCTGGACTCTGCTCGCTTCCGCTACATGCTCGGCGAGCTCTACGAGGTAGCCCCAACCTCCATCCACGCTTACATCATTGGTGAGCACGGCGACACCGAGCTTCCAGTTCTCTCCTCCGCTACTATCGCTGGTGTTTCCATGCGTAAGCAGCTCGAGAAGGACCCAAGCCTCGAGGGCAAGCTCGAGAAGATCTTCGAAGAGACCCGCGACGCTGCTTACACCATTATTAACGCTAAGGGCTCCACCTCCTTCGGTATCGGCATGGGCCTCGCACGTATCACCCGTGCAGTCCTCCTCAACCAGGAAGTTGCTCTCCCAGTTTCCGCTCTGCTCCGTGGCGAGTACGGCGAGGAGAACATCTACATCGGTACCCCAGCTATCGTCAACCGTCGTGGTATCCGTCGCGTTGTCGAGCTCGAGCTCAACGATCACGAGATGGAGCGCTTCAAGAAGTCTGTTAAGACCCTGCGCGAAATCCAGGATCCATTCTTCGCCTAATCTTAGGTACAGCAAGCAGGAGTTAATTCCTGTTTGAGCTTCAACCCCAGGCCTTCGGGTCTGGGGTTTTTCTATGCGCACCTAAGAAACTTTAAGGAAGTATTCAAAAAACCAAGGAACATTGGCCGTCTACTTGTAATTACTTAAGGTTTCTCTTAGAATTGATACAGCTGTGTACTGCTAATTTTTGGAAGGGTAATTACATGAAACCACAGGTTAAAGGAAATGTGCGTTTGAGCCGTTCACTAGGGAAAATGGCGCTTGCCTCCCTGCTGAGCGTCGGCACGGTCAGCACCATTGTCACCGTACCGCATGCAGCTATTGCTGATGTTGCTGTCGCGGCCAATAACCCATATTTGACCATCGCTTCTGATTCCTCTAACTATGCCCATCTTGAGGTTACCCCTGACTTCGACACCAATGGTCGTCTCACTGGTACCGTGCACCTGATGGTGCGTTACGCCAGCCCATACTTTAACTCCGACCCAACGGTCTACCTCATTAACCCAAGCATTACCGCTTCCAATATTTCCTATAAGGACGCACAGGTTCAGGCCTTTAACCTCCGCACCCTGCGTGTTGACAGCCCTATCTATGTCGCTGGCAATTCCCTCACCGGGGCTCAGCAGATTTGGTCCTCCCAGATGACCATTGGCTCCGACAAGAGCTTCACTGAAGCTGGCGCCTATGGCTTCGCCCCACAGCAGTACGCAAGTAATATCTCTTCCTTCGTGCCTCATGATCATGAGCTGCGCATTGACTTTAACCAGGCAGTAATTAGCGCCGATACCGATGTGACCATCGCCGCTCAGGCCGCTGATCCATTCGGTCAGCTCCAGAAGGACTCCAAGGGCCGCTATGCAGCTAATTATGTTCGCCGTTCCCTGAATGGTTGGAATAATTACTCCGCTAATTTCATGGGCTTCGACGGTGACAATACCAAGCTCACCGCAATGGCTAATAAGCTCTGGGGACACCGCGAGGATAAGCAGCTTTCCAATGCTGGCTTTAGTACCAATATTGATGGCCAGGAGGTCGCCCTCAACCAGGCATGGCCAGTGGTTAAGCACGCCATGACCGAGAGCGCCCGCCAGATTCTCAACAACCTCAGCGACCTTGGCCCTGGTGAGTACAATGACCAGGTTCGTGCCGCTCTGGTTAACTACCTGGGCAGCCACGAGTTCACCAGCAGCCAGGAGATTGCTGACTTCACCAACCAGGCTCAGAACCTTGCCTCTGCTTCCGCTAATGATGATGCAGCCAAGACTCCTGTTTCGGATACTCTCAAGAAGCTTCTCGACGACGCCTTCAGCACCACTTACCCAGGTACCAAGGACATCATCACCGACAAGATTGGCGATGCAACGACTGTCGGCGATCTGCGCTCCGTGATTGAGAATCTGCCAGACATCAATAATGCTGCTCGTAATACCGCTGATACCCAGGCGCAGCAGTTCTCCATTCAGGCCCAGCAGCTTGCCCAGCAGGTACTTGATGCACGCTCCACTGCTGCAGCCAAGGACCTTGTCAGCCAGGTTGCTGGCCTGCTGAAGAAGGCGCAGGACCTGCAGTCCACTGGTGGTACTACTACTGCCAAGGCCATTAATGAAATTCAGGCTGCGTATGCTACGGCACAGGCGAACTACACCACTGTCGCTAACCGTATCAATACGAGCCTCAGCATTATCAATGGTGCACAGACAGAGGTCATCGCTGCTAATTCTGGTGCTGGTACCGCCAAGGACATAAACGAGATTAACTCCATCATCGCCCACCTCAATTCTGCGAATAATGAGGCGCTGGCAGCTAAGAATGACGCCAAGGCTGACGAAGTCGATACGGTCTACGATAAGTTCAAGGTCATTTTTGACTCCGCAATGGCGAACGCCAAGACTAACCAGGAGCGTATCCGCAAGTTCGACGAAGAGCTTAACAATCAGATTGCCCAGGTACTCCAGGCTTCCGCTGATGCCATCGAAGAAGCTAATAAGGCATTGGCTGCAAAGACCTCTGCTGAAGCCGAAGAACATGCTAATGCTGCAAAGGCAAAGCTGGACGCAGTCCGCGATGAAAGGATGCTGACCAGCGAAACTGCGCAGCATTTCGGTGATGCGGAAACCGCGGTCGGAAAGGCCGAGGATTATGTTCAAACCCTGAAGAGCCAGGAAACAGATACCGCTGCCCGCACTGCGGTGGATAAGGAACTCGCTGAATCCGCAGCTAAGGTTGAGGCTAACCTGCAGGCAGCTCGCAATGCTGCCACCGCTACTGACGCAGCTAATCTCGCATCTGACTCTAAGAAGATTGTTGATGACATGATCGCTAAGGCGGTCAATGGCACTTCCGCTTCTGCTGAGTCCCTGACTAAGGCCCAGAAGGATCTTGCTGATATCAATGCTGCAGCTGCTGCACGTACCGTCATTGGCCTCGAGGGCAATGTTCCTAATGCCAATGTGAGCGACCTTGCTTCTCTGCAGACCGCTGCTCAGACCGCTCTTGAATCCGCACGCACTGCTGCTGATGCCGGCAATACCAACCGCGACACCAATGAGGATGTGAAGAAGGCTGAGGCGGCCTACAACCGCATGACTCAGGCTATTGCCGCACGTATCGCGGATGCGCTCGCCTCCACCAAGGCTTCCATCGATGACGCCTACGGTGTGATTAGCCGTGGCGCTGCCTTTGGTGAGTATGTCAGTGGTCTAGCTTCTGGTATGAAGGCCAAGGACAGTGCTTCCCAGGATGCCTATGACAGCATCCGCGCAGCCATCGACACCAATGTGAACACCCTCAAGGGCTATAAGACCAGTGCCGATGCTGCCAAGGCTAAGTACACCAACGACAAGTCGATCGAGGACATGAACTCCCTCGCGGCTGAGCTCGGCAACCTGTCTAATTCTACTGTGGGCACCGCACAGACCCTGCGCAAGCTCTTCATTGCACTGCTGAGCTTCGTCGCTGGCGCCGATAGCGATCCAAACCTCGGTGACTGGGATTCCTACGGCTTCGGTGATGCCCCAATCACCGGTGGCGGCACTGGTAGCAGCACCACTACCACCACTAATCCATCTACCCCAAGCACTGGTGGTTCTGACTCCACCAACCCAGGTGATGATTCCGCTAAGAGCACTGAGCCTACTACCTCTAATGCAGATGCTCCTACCACCACTGGTGCAAGCACCCCAAGCACCCAGGATTCTGGTACCCAGGAACCAGGCAGCCAGAGCCCACGCACCAGCACCCCTATCACTCAGGCTGACCGCAATGAGGCCACCGCTATTATCACTGGCCTTGCAGGTCTGAGCGATGCTGAGCGCACCAGCTACACTACGAATATTGCTGCAGCTGACGATATGGAAACCCTGCTCGTGATCGTGCGTGACGCCATCGTCCAGAACGCAACCAACAGCGGTGTGAATGCGGATAATCTCAACACCATCCGCACCGATGTGAATAGCGACAAGACCCTGGATGAGCTGCGTGCCCGCGCTAATACTTACCTCAATGCCTACGATGCTGGCGAGGTCACCGCACCAAGCACAAGCCAGCAGCAGACCCAGGAGAGCACTCCTTCCAAGAAGGGCTTCAACTGGATTGCTGTAATTCTCGCTCTGCTCGGCGTTGGTGGCGCTGGTGCCCTTGGTTGGGGCTATGTCCACGATGCTGACTTCCGTGCCGTTGTTGATGGTGCCATTGCTAATGTGCAGCGCGCCATTGACCAGGCTCTTGGTCGTCGCTAAGCCCAGCGAAACTCAGCTGTAGATTTACTGAAACTCCTCGGAAGGTACGTGCCTTTCGGGGAGTTTTGCCTGTATTATGGGCTTCATGGGTAAAAAGAATAAGAAGAAAGAGCAGCTGCCTGAGGGCATGAGCCGTCGTCAGGCCAAGCTCGCTGCACGCGCAGCTGAGCGCGCTAAGCTCGAGCGCGACCCTCGTCCGTTCGGTGGTTATGATGCCGAGGCTGACCTCGTCGCTCTGCAGGTCTTCGTTCCTGCCGCCACCGTCGAGGCCAAGCTTAAGGACGGCTCTGCCGTGACCCTGGCTACCGTCCTCCCTGGTGCTGTTGCTGCCATGGTGCGTACCGACGGTCCATTCGTGGCCCTGCAGACCAATACCGGTTCCCAGAACCCAGGCCGCGACCTTGCTTACCAGCTCGCATGGGTGAAGGACGCCAAGGAAGGCGAGCAGCTCAACTCTGCCGCCAATGATGGTACCCAGCCAGCCCTCACTGACATCCTCGAGAGCATCGGTGAAATCACCGTCAAGAATGACTTCAACTGGTGGGTTCCTGAGGGTGGCGCTGTCGATCCTCAGTACCGTGAGCTCCTGCAGCGCGCTACTGACGCCATCATGCCAACCGAGCATGTCGAGGCTGACGTCCCTGGTTCCGCATGGTGGGTTGATGCCGGCTCCAAGGCTCACATCCGCTGGATTCGCACTGATGAGGAAGAGCCATTGCTCAAGGCCCTGGCCCGCGTTGGTGCCGCTGGTGAGCTCAACCTCGGTGAGGACACCAAGTTCGCTGGTGTATTCCGCACCCACGGCCTAGTTGTTCCTGTTTTCGACCTTGACCCAACGGTCAGTGCCCAGGAATTCAAGGCTCCACTCGAGGCAGTAGCCAAGAAGATTGATGCTGCATTCGGCGACCAGGAGCTTAGCCCTGAGGAGCGCCGTTACCTGGAGAACATTAAGTCCCGCCAGGTGACCATCCGCTAATAGCTTCCGGATGTAATTACAAGAAAAATGCTCTTCCAGTTTTGAACTGGAAGAGCATTTCTTTATTTCAGGGAATTGAAGAGAGCCGATGCCTGGTCAGTATCCCAGTTGACCACGCTACCCACGCTGGTGGATTGGAAGCCACCAACAGGAACAGTGGTGGTCTCAAGTCCGCTTCGGGCAGCGAAGGCCACACGAACCAAATCCCAAATATGAGCGTGCTGGTCCACAGCGAAGGAAAGACTCAAGGAGTTAATCACACCAATTGGATTCATCAGCGACTGCAGGTTGGTGAGCTTCTTGATAATTGCAGTGAAGAACTCGCGCTGGTGAACAACACGGTCAAGGTCACCCATGGCCGTAGCACGGGTACGCACATAACCAAGGGCAGTGGCGCCATTCATCTCCTGGCAGCCAGCGGCTACATTGATTCCAGCCAGTGGGTCATTGATGGCTTCATCCGGGCAGAGTTCAATACCACCCAGCTCATCGACAAGACCCGCAAAACCAGCGAAGCCAATCTCGGCCACGTGATTCACATGCAGACCGGTGGAATTTTCCACGGTGGTGACCAGAAGCTGCGGGCCACCAAAGGCATAGGCAGCATTGATCTTATTCATGCCATAGCCAGGGATATTCACATAGGAGTCACGTGGGATGGACACCAAGGTGGCCTTACCAGTGGTTGGAATGTGCAGAAGCATAATGGTGTCGGTACGACCATTACCCTCCACATCGCCAGTGCCCAAGGCTGCCTCCTGCTCTGCAGTCATCCCCTGGCGGGAATCAGAGCCGATAAAGAGCCAGTTGGTGCCACCAGTCGAGGCGATCTGGGAGGCAGGCAGGGCCTGGATTCGGTCGAGCTTGGTATCAGCCCAGCCAAGGATGGCTACAGGGATACCGATAAAGATCAGAATCAGGATCAGCAGAATAATTGGCCACTTGCGGCGCTTGCGACGTCGCGGTGCCACCCCACGGTTAGGGTGCGGGGCAGAGGTATACTGCTGGGCCGGCCGGGGAGAAGGCCGGGACGGATAGCCAGACTGCACTGGCTGGGCAGGTTGCTGCTGGCCCTGTGGTGGCAGGTACTGAGTTTCCTTAGGCTGTTGCGGTACCTGCTGGGGTGGGGCCTGGCGCGTAGGCTGCACTGGCTGCTGCTGTCGCGGTGGCTGCTGCTGTTGCTGGCGCTGTGGCCACACATTCTGCGGCTTTGGCGCAGGCTTCTGTGGTTGTGGCTGCTTGGGTGGGTTTCCCTGCGGGCGTCGACGAACTGGGCGTCCGAGGGAGTCGCGGATGATATTGCCGTCCGCATCCCGAGCGTAGTCATTATCCATGGGTACTAATTATAGAAGCGAATAGTGGGTATCCCGCGAAAGCCACAGTATCAATTAGCCCATGAGCAAGAACAAGTGGCCAATAATTGCGCTTCTTATAGTAGAAATACCCAAAGATAAGACCCATAATGATATTGCCCAAACCCGCACTATAACCTTGATAAAGGTGATAGGAACCGCGCAAAATAGCCGAGGCAAGAATAAACATCCACGGCTTCCACCCAAGCTGTTCCAGGCGGGTAGTGAACCAGTGGACAACAACGACCTCTTCACCAAAGGCATTGGCAAGCGCCCAAATAACAAATAGCGACGAACCAGCAATCACCACTTCCTTGGTCAAGCCAAGCTGCAGGGCAGTGTAGTAGAAGGCCAAACCTGGAAGACCAATGAGCGCGGCCAAACCAACACCCCAGCCAATGGCCGCGCCGGGCCGGAGTTTAGACAGTGTCGTTGGGGGATTCACAGTGCGCAGCAGATACAGAGCCAGCGCACCCCAGGCAAAGAGCACCACAGCCGAGAGTAACTGGGAGATAATCGCCCCGGCATTAAGGGTCACAGTCTGAGAGCTCAGCGGGGCAGGATTGAGCGCCGCTTGAATCAAAGACACCAAGGAGCGAAGACCACTCATACCGAAGGTGATGAGCAGCACGATCCAAATCTCAGAAATCTGTAACTTACGCACCTAATCAATGTTATAAACTTAGGGTCATGGCTGCATCAGAAAAGATCGCATATCTCGGCCCTGCCGGCACATTCACAGAAATTGCTCTTCGAAATTTCATCAAAACTGGCATTCTCCCAGAGGGAGTGGAGGAAATTCCGGAGGCATCGCCAAGCGCGGTGCTGGCTGGGGTAACCGGCGGTGAATACACCTATGGTGTGGTGCCAGCAGAAAATAGCGTGGACGGTTCCATTACCGCTACCGCCGATGGCCTGCTTGCAGGTAACCTTCGTATCCTCGGCGAGGTTGACGTGCCCATTGCCTTTGCAGCAATGACCAAGACCGATATTCCACTCTCAGAGGTGAAGACCTTCACCACTCACCCTGTTGCCTATGCGCAGCTCAAGAAGTGGGTTGCCGCTAATCTCCCACAGGCTACCTACGTGGAAGCAAGCTCTAATGGTGCTGCTGCCCGCATGGTCCACGAGGATGGCGCTGACTTGGCCTTCGCCCCAGTTATTGCCGCAACCACCTACGAACTCAAGGTACGCGCCGAGGGCCTGGCAGACTATGGTCATGCCAAGACCCGTTTCTTCCTCGTTGCTAATGCCGATCAGGTACCAGCCCCAGTCAGGATTCCTGGGGTGGACTACCGCTCCATGGTCATTGTGAGCCTCAAGCACGAACCAGGCTCCCTGGTGCGCGCCCTGACGGAATTCGCCACCCGTGGCATTGACCTCACCCGCATTGAATCCCGCCCAACCCGCGAGGTATTCGGCACCTATTACTTCTTCCTGGATTTGCTTGGCCACGCCGAGGACCCAAATCTTGCCGCAGCCCTAGAAGGATTAAAGACGCACTCCTTGGAGTACGTCTTCTTGGGTTCCTGGCCAGTAGCCTCGGCCTAAGGGGTCGCTGGAGTGGTCGGTGCCGGGGTCTCACGCAGAGGCCTACGGACCGGCTGAGCCGGTGGTACTTCGCCATTAATTGTAAAGGCGCCCTTAGCGCTACCAGCCAAAACAGCAAAGCTTGAGCGGTTATCCGTAGCGCTGCGATTATCCTTGGCCAAAGCACAGTTCACCAAATGTGAACCGGTGGACCATTCCTCAGGGCTACGTGTAGTCCAGAATGGCTGCAAGGTTGAGTTATAAAGGGCATCATCGCCACCCAAATAATCCAAGGCCGCCTGGGTGCAAATGCCCGAAAGCTGCCTATTCTGATCATCCACACTTGGTGGTGCAGCATTAGTAGCCTGTGGGAAAAGCTGCTGGGTGTCCACAACCTTGGTCACCTCAAAGGCATGGTCCATGGCGCAATCCACAATGCTCATAGAATTATTCGCGCCCACAGCCACACACTGCCCCTCCTGGGCCACACGAGACTGGTCCTGATTCTTGGCCGTACCCTGCGTTTGAGTGGTATTGCCCGAAGCATCGCGCACCTCAAGGCCACAGAGCATGGTCCTATCGCCAGAATTCCAGGCACTGGCCGGCGGCAAAATTACACTAATGGAATAACGTCCTGCTGGGTCATAGGCCCCGCCAAGATAGTTAACGGTGGGGTCCTGGCAATAGGAGCGTCGTAAAGCTGCCTGCTGATTCGCATCCGGGCTCGGTGCGTCCGTAGCAAATTGTGAATCCGGATAGTAGCCAAGATTGAGCCGGGCAGTGACCTCAAAGCGGTGATTATCTGTGCAGTTTGTGCGACCAAAATTGCCCAAGGAACCATCCTGAGTGAGGTTCCAATTTAGGCAATCCCCCACATCGGCAGTGCTAAAAGGCGCAACCTCCGTGCGGGCATTACCACTGGATTGGTCCACCGAAATAACGCCGCCACCATTAAGATTCTGGGCAATATAAAAAGCAGTCATGGCAGATCCTGCGACCAAAATGCCAATGAGGCAAGCAAGCACAGGGCGGGTCCGTCGGCGAAATCTCATACATTAATAATAAGGCGTGTAATCTAGATTTTATGATCGATCTGAAAATGCTCCGTGAGAACCCCGATATTGTTCGGGCCTCTCAGCGTACCCGTGGTGAGGACCCTGCCCTTGTCGACGAACTTCTGGCTGCAGATGAAGAGCGTCGTAATGCCATTGCCGAGGCCGATAAGCTCCGTGGTGAGCAGAAGGCTTTTGGTAAGAAGATTGGCCAGGCCAGCCCGGAGGAGCGCCCTGCTCTGCTTGAGGGTTCCAATGAACTTAAGGAGAAGGTCAAGGCTGCTGAGGCTGCCCAGAAGGCTGCGGAAGATCGCGTAACGGAACTCCAGTACAAGATTGGCAATGTGGTTGAAGGCGCCCCAGCCGGCGGCGAGGATGACTTTGTTGTTCTGGAGCACGTTGGTGAACCAACCAAGTTCGACTTCGAACCAAAGGACCACCTTGAACTCGGTGAATCCCTCGGCCTGATTGATATGGACCGTGGCACCAAGGTTTCTGGTTCCCGCTTCTACTTCCTGACTGGTGACGGCGCCTTCCTGCAGCTCGCCATGCTGAACCTGGCCGCTGTCAAGGCCCGCCAGCACGGCTTCCAGCTCATGGTTCCACCAGTGCTTGTCCGCCCTGAGTCCATGAATGGTACCGGCTTCCTCGGCGCACACTCCGATGAAATTTATTATTTGCCTACCGACGACCTCTACCTCGTCGGCACCTCTGAGGTGGCCTTGGCTGGCTACCACGCTGGTGAAATCATCGACCTCTCTGAGGGGCCAAAGCGCTATGCCGGTTGGTCCTCCTGTTTTCGCCGTGAGGCTGGCTCCTACGGTAAGGACACCCGCGGTATCCTGCGTGTGCACCAGTTCGACAAGGTAGAGATGTTCTCCTACTGCAAGCCAGAGGATGCTGCTGCTGAACACCAGCACCTGCTGAATATGGAACGCGAAATGCTCGGTGCCGTCAACGTGCCTTATCGCATTATCGACGTTGCTGGTGGCGACCTCGGTTCCTCCGCAGCCCGCAAGTTCGACACTGAGGCCTGGGTTCCAACCCAGAACACCTACCGTGAGCTCACCTCCACCTCGAACTGCACCACCTTCCAGGCCCGTCGCCTCCAGGTGCGTTACCGTGATGAGAATGGCAAGGCTCAGACCTGCGCCACCCTCAACGGCACCCTGGCCACCACTCGTTGGCTCGTGGCCATCCTTGAAAATAACCAGCAGAAGGATGGTTCTGTGGTTGTTCCTGAGGCTCTGCGTCCATTCGTGGGCAAGGAAGTCCTGGAGCCAAAGAAGTAGTAAATTTAGCTTCACCTAGGGAGTACGCACTGCGTGCTCCCGCTTTTTGTATTTATAGGATTCCTCGTACGGTGACGGCTGCTGCGCCAAGCACTGCGATGATATAGACCAGCTGGCCGGCACGCTTCTCGGGCAGATAGTCGTGGAGATAATGCGCTGCGATAAATCCGGCGATACTTGTTGTGGCGGCAGTAATCCAAATGCCATTTTGAAAAACCGGGATGCCGTGGGAAATAAGGCTCATGATGAGGCTGAGCAGATTCAAACAGGTGAAATAGGCCTGGGCAGTGGCCACATAGGAGCGGTACTCCCAATTAATGCAGTGGGCATAAATCACCAGAGGCGGCCCACCAATACCGGCGCAGACATTGAGAAAGCCGGACGTGCCACCGGCAATGGGGGCACCGGCAGGACCTGCCATAAGGCGGCTGTGGGTCACCAGCTTCCCCAGCGCAAGGGCAATCAAGGTGGCCACACCAAGGCTAATGTCCAAAATCTTTGGGGCCACAAGATGGGCAAAGACCACACCGGGAATAACGCCAATGGCTGCGGGGATAAAAATACGAATGAGCTTTGGGCGGTCAATCTCATGCCAGAGTGCCTTGGCAGAAACGGCACAGACAATGACGCCAATGACCTGAAGGAGCATTACGCCATCATGCTCACCAAGGAAAAGAATCAGCAGCGGGGCGGCAACCAGCGCCAAGCCCATGCCTGTAATGCACTGCAAAATGCAGCCCAGGAAAAGGGCAATGCCGACGCCAATTACACTCATGGAATTACTATAGCGTAATAGAAACCAGTGGGGAAGAGCACCCAAGATACGCTCGGGGAATAAAACTAATAGGTTAAGCGTTGTGTACTCTGTTTGTACATTTAGCGACTGGAGCTTTCGTGAATATCCTCATGATCATCTTTGCCGCGCTCGCAGCAATCTTGCATCTCTACATCTTCTATATGGAGTCTTTCGCCTGGGATAAGCCAGCCACCCGCAAGGTCTTCGGCGAACTGAGCGCGGATGAACTTGCTCATACCAAGTTCATGGCCTTCAACCAGGGTGTTTATAATCTCATGTTGGCTGTGGTGACCATCATTGGTTTGGTGCTGGGTAACCACGCACTTATTGCCGCTGGTGCAGGCTCCATGCTCTTTGCAGCACTCGCCCTTGGTCTAACTTCCGCTGCACACCGTGGTGCCGCAGTAAAGCAGGGCTTTCTCCCACTGCTCGCCATCATCTTCTTGATTCTGGCTTAAAAAAATCCGCCCGCCCCGTACTGGGGTAGGCGGATTCTTTGGTTGACTGGGCTTACTGTTCCCAATCGAAGGTGCGCTCCACAGCGCGGTTCCACTCATGATAGAGGTGGTCGCGTTGCTCGGCAGACATCTCTGGGTGCCAGACCTTATCCACGGAGTTCTTCTCCTTGAGAATATCCAGCGAATCCCAGAAGCCACTATAAAGACCAGCCGCATAGGCAGCACCAAGGGCGGTGGTCTCAATGATCTTTGGACGAACCACATTGGTATCAATGATGTCGGACTGGAACTGCATGAGCAGCTCATTCTTCACCATGCCGCCATCAACCTTGAGCTCGTTGAGAGCCACACCGGAATCGGCAACCATGGCATCCAGAACCTCACGGGTCTGATAAGCGGTAGCCTCAATCACGGCACGGGCAATGTGGTTGCGGTTAGCAAAGCGGGTCAGACCAACAATCACGCCGCGGGCATCAGAACGCCAGCGTGGGGCAAAGAGGCCGGAGAATGCTGGCACCACATAGACGCCACCATTGTCCTCGACCTGCTTGGCATAGGTCTCCACGGTTGGGGCATCAGGAATAATCTGAAGATTATCGCGAAGCCACTGCACTAGGGAACCACCCACAGCCACAGAACCCTCAAGGGCATAGACTGGCTTCTGGCCCTCAATTTGATAGCACACAGTGGTAATCAGGCCATTATCGGAGAAGCGTGGCTTGGTACCCGTATTGAGCAGCATGAATAGACCAGTACCGTAGGTATTCTTGGCATCACCATCGCGGAAGCAGGCCTGACCAAACATGGCCGCATGCTGGTCGCCCAGCACACCGCAAATTGGAACGCCAGCCAGGGTACCGCGTTCACGAACAGTACGGTAGGAAGCCACCGATGGGCGAATCTCAGGGAGCATGGAGCGTGGAATGCCCATGGCCTCGATAAGCTCATCGTCCCACTGGAGGGTTTTCAAATCCATCAGGCAAGTACGAGAGGCATTGGTCACGTCCGTCACGTGCAGTGCTGGCTGGCCATTATCGCCCTCAGCACCACCGGTCATATTCCAAATCAACCAAGTATCAATGGTGCCAAAGAGCAGGTCACCAGCCTCAGCCTTCTCACGCGCACCTGGAACATTATCCAGAATCCAACGTACCTTTGGGCCAGAAGGATAAGAGGTCAGACTCATACCAGTCTTGTGGCGCCAACGGTCAACACCCTCAGGGCCAGCAATCTCCTCGCACAAGGCACTAGTACGAGTATCCTGCCAGACAATGGCATTGTACACAGGCTCACCAGTGTTTTTATCCCACACAATGGTGGTTTCACGCTGGTTGGTGATGCCCATCGCAATGACTTCCTTAGGGTCGGCATCGGCATCGGCAATAGCAGCAGCCACAGCACGACGGGTATTGAGCCAAATCTCATTCGGATCGTGCTCAACCCAACCCTTCTGAGGGAAAATCTGCTCGTGCTCAAACTGGCCGGAGCCCGCAATTTCACCATTCACATTAAAGAGAATGCAGCGGGTCGACGTGGTGCCCTGGTCAACGGAGGCAATGTACTTTTTTTCAAATGGTGGGACCATAATTAGACCTTTCAGATTTCAAAACTTTAACCGAGGACACCGATGACGACACCGGCAAGCAGAGGCGCAACCACAGGAACCCAGGCATAGCCCCAGTTCGCAGAGCCCTTGTCCTTAATTGGAAGGACGAAAGCATACATCAGGCGTGGACCGAGGTCACGGGCAGGGTTAATGGCATAGCCGGTTGGAGTACCCAGGCTCATACCAATAGCCACCACGATGAAGGCCACAGCCACATAGGACAGAGAACCAACCTCAACACCACCAGGACCCCATACAATGAAGCCGAGCAAAGCAGCAGTACCAATGAATTCAGTTACGCAGTTCCAGGCATTATTGCCGTGGGCTGGTCCGGTGAAGAAGATACCGCCAGTGGATTGATTGGCGTGGGTGATATTGCCGTCTTCGTCATAATTATTAGCGTCGAAAAGCTGCTTATAGGCAGCCCAAGCCAGGAAAGCGCCAACCATGGCGCCCAGTAGCTGACCTGCGATATACGCAGGCACGAGGCTCCAGTCCAGGGAACCCTGGAAAGCCAGACACAGGGTCACAGCAGGATTCAAATGGCCGCCGGACTGGCTCGCAATAGAGGCACCGATCAACACGGCAAAACCCCAACCGAAGGCAATCAAAAGCCAGCCGGAGTTTTTTGCTGCAGAGGTGCGTAGTGTGTTGGCCGCGCAGACGCCATTGCCGAAGAGCAGCAGCGCCGCAGTACCTAAAAATTCCCAGAGGAATGCAGAAGATGCGGTCATGATCGAAACTTTCTCGGTAAAGCTCGTGGACGATTAGTGATCGTCCTGAGAAGTGTCAATATCGGCGTAGGATTCAGGGGCCTTGGCAGCAATGTCATTACCGGCTTCGTCGGTAAGCGCCTTTTCAGCGGCCAAAGCAGCCTGCATGCGCTCGGTGAAGATGCGAACCTCATGTTCACGGGTTTCCTCATCCCAACCAAGAGCAGGGGCAACAAGCTGGGAAACTTCCTCAGCGCAGTCCATGCCACGGTGGCCATATTCCATGGTGATGCGGGTACGACGACCCAAAACATCCTCAAGGTGGCGGGCACCCTCATGGGTTGCAGCATAAAGAATCTCAGCCTTGATATAACCCTCAGCATGTGGCACTGGCTCCAGCAGGCTTGGGTCCTGCTTGGCTGGCTCCAGCACCTCGAAAATCAGGGAACCGTAGCGGTTCAGCAGGTGCGTTACGACGCCCTCGCTGATCCCCAGGCGCTGTGCCAGGGCAGGTACCTGATTTGCCAGGGCATGGTAGCCATCAGCACCAAGCAGAGGCACATTCTCCGTCACAGAGGATGGAACGGTCTTTGGAATATCATGAGCAGCAAGGTCAATGGTGTCCTTACCGATCACGCGGTAGGTGGTGTACTTACCACCAGCAACGGAGACCAGACCTGGGCACACACGGGCCACAGCGTGGTTACGGGAGAGCTTGGTGGTGGAGTCGGAGGTACCGGAAACCAGTGGACGAAGACCAGCATAAACACCGCAGATATCGGAGTAGGTGATCTGACGCTTCACCTTGGAGTTAAGGTGCTCCAGAATGTAGTCAATATCAGCCTTGGTTGCTGCAGGGTTGGCCAGGTTGAGGTCCCAGTCGGTATCGGTGGTACCAATGATCCAGTATTCACCCCAAGGAATCACGAAGAGAACGGACTTCTCAGTAACAAAGGTCATAGCCACGCTACCCTCAAGGGCAGTGCGAGGAATCACAATGTGCACACCCTTAGATGCACGAACGTGGAACTTGCCCTTAACACCAGCAATTTCCTGAATCTTATCGGTCCACACACCGGTGGCATTGATGAAGACAGAACCGTGGATGGTGGTCTCGCGGCCGGTATCCGTATCACGAACCACAGCACCGGTAATGCGCTCATTGGTTTTTTCGAAAGAAACCAGCTGGGTAGCTGGGCGGATAGTAGCGCCAAAGTGCTCAGCGGTGCGCAGCACGGTCATGGTATGGCGTGCATCGTCAACGAGAGTGTCAAAATAGCGAACACCACCAACGAAGGCATCGGAACGCAGACCACCAGCAAGCTTCAGGGTACCCTTGCGGGTCAGGTGCTTCTGCATTGGAACAGTCTTTGCGCCACCCATGAGGTCATAAAGCATGAAGCCAGCTGCCATATATGGGCGCTCCCAGAAGCGGTGGGTCAATGGGAAGACGAACTTCAGTGGCTTAACCAGGTGTGGTGCGAGGTGAGCCATGGAAAGCTCGCGCTCGTGAAGGGACTCGGCCACAAGTGCAAAGTCGAGCATTTCCAGGTAGCGCAGGCCACCGTGGAACATCTTGGATGAACGGGAGGATGTACCGCCGGCAAAGTCGCGGCTTTCAATAACCGCAACCTTCAAACCACGGGTGGCAGCATCCAAAGCAGTACCGGCACCAACAGAACCGCCACCGATAATCACCACATCATAGTGTTCGGTTTCAAAATCCTGCCAGGCCTGCTCCTGCTGTGCTTTATTCAGCACTGTATCCTCCTTTTAAAACGGTTGAAACTTATCTACTTACGGTATAGTAACCCCACCTCAATAAATTTAAAAAATTTAACTACTGTGTTCTCCACCACACTATGCAAAGGCTTCATACTCAAAAGAAACAATGGCAGAGGGAAAACTATTTTTAAGCTGCAGCGATCTGGTTTTATCGCCCACAAAGGTTTTGCATAAATTGGCCCTGGTTTTTCCGCTATCGCCGTTAATTAATCGGCAAAAACTATTCCAATTTCATCTTCACTAATCGTGAAAGCCGAAAACTGCGCACGGAATTTTCGAAAGTTTAGTACAGTTGGAGTATGAGCTTTCGTCGCTTGATGCATGGCATTATTCACGACCCTCTCTATACAGGTGTGGTCGGCCTGGCACGCGCAATGTTCTTTGCGCAGGACCTCCGCGTTCACGTACGTGGGGCTGAAAAACTCCCCGCCGATTCGGGTGCAGTTGTCGCTGCAAATCACACCGGCTACCTGGACTTTATCTATGTCGGTGTTTCCGCCCGTGCACACCAGCGATTCATTCGATTCATGGCCAAATCCGAGGTCTTCAAGGCCCCAGTGGCTGGCCCCATCATGCGCGGCCTTAAGCATATTTCCGTGGACCGCATTGATGGCGGTTCCTCCTACCATCAGGCAGTGAACTACCTGCGTAATGGTGAACTCGTGGGTATCTTCCCTGAGGGCACCATCTCCCGCGCCTATGAAATCAAGCGACTCCGTTCCGGTGCTGTCCGCATGGCCCAAGAGGCTGAGGTCCCACTCTTCCCAGTGACCGTGGTGGGCTCCCAGCGCGTCTGGCCAAAGGTGGGCAAGCGCAATCTTGGCCGCAAGCATATCCCACTCGAAATTTGGGTTGGCGAGCCATTCTACCCACAGGGTGACCCGGAAGAAGCCACCGAGGAATTCCGTGAAATCATGGTCAAGCAGCTCCATGAGCAGTGGGATTACTATATCGACAAGTACGGTCCATTCCCACCAGGCCTCCCATGGATGCCAAAGCGCCTGGGCGGAAGTGCGCCTGACCCGCATGAGGTCGAGGTCGAGGATGAGGCTCTTTATAATGAGCGCATCCGCGTGCGAAAGCTCCGCGAGGATTTGGATAATATCACCGCAAAAATTCACCAGGCCTCGGCCGAATTCTTGCTGGAAAAGAGCGAGCAATTCTTGCCTGATGGCACGGATATTTCAGAAAAGTTGCGGGCTCTGAATAGTAGCGTCGCGACGCTATCCCGTGAAGCCACTGCAAATTTGAAAGTCGGCGCACAGAAAATCCAAGGGGCGAGTGCGCGCCTAACTGAGTCCACTGCGCAGCTGATTTCCCAGCTCAATTCGCGCAGGGAGGCTCTCTATAGCCCAAGTATTTCTCATATTGTGGACCAAGTGTTGGCGCAGACGAAGCAGGTCTATGACCGTCTGCCAGGAAGGACGAAGGCAGTGTTGCCAAAGAATGTGACTGGTTTGGTATCTGATGTGGATGGCACCATCTACCATGACCAGGAAATTAGCCAAGCTATTCAGGATGCAGTGACGCGCCTGGAGGAATCCGGTCGCCGTTTCATTATGGCCACCGGTCGTCCGCCATCACGAATTCCAAAAATTATTAAGAAGCTCAACCATGCCCCACTGGCTGTGAGTGCCAATGGTGCGGTGGTGATGGATACCGCCACCGGTGAGATTCTGCACGTTCAGGGCTTTACCGCGGACCAGCATGATCGCATTCTTGAAGTCTCCAAGCAGGTCTTCCCTGATTGTGAATTCGACATTGATATTGTCGATGGCACCACCATTAAGGTGACTGTGCTGACCCCTGGCCCATCCAAGGAAATTTGCCAGAAGCTTGCCCCTGAACTTGAGGGCGTGGCCGATGTGACCTATTCCTGGAAGGAAGGCCACGCGGAGCTTTCCCCAATTGGCATTACTAAGGCCGTGGGTTTGAAGTGGCTCGTTGAGCATGAGGGCATTGACCCAGATACCCTGGTGGCCTGCGGTGATATGCCAAATGATATTGACATGTTGGAAATGGTGGGTCTTGGCGTGGCCATGGGCAATGCTGACCCACATGTGATTGCCAAGGCTGATTATGTTACGGCCCCCGTGGAGGATGACGGTGTGGCTCAGGTAATTGATGCCATTTTGGAAAATTCAAAATAAATGAGTTTTTCAAAAAAGCTGATTGTCAGTGATCTGGATGGCACGCTCCTTGGTAGCAATGAGCGTATTAGCCCGCGTGCCCGCGCTGTCTTGTCGCGCGCGCATCAGGACGGGGTGGTCGTGGTTTTGGCCACGGGCCGCCCGCCGCGCTGGGTGCATCCAGTCATTGAGCAGCTTGATTTCTTCCCGCTCTGTGTGACGGGTAATGGGGCAGTGGTCTATGATTCTGAAAAACAGACCGTGCTTCAATCCCACTTGATGGATTCTGAAACCATGTTTGCCGTGGTGGAGCATGCCAAAAAGGTGCTGGGCAGCCACGTGGGTTTTGCCGTTGAGCGCCTGGCCGATGATGTTTTTGCCCCGGAGCACGAACACTTCGCCATCAATGAGGATTTTGAAAGGGTCTGGCCGGATTTCGGTGAGGGCATTGAACCCCTGCACAGCCTCATCTCCCGCCCAGCAATGAAGCTTCTAATTCGCGATACGACGCGCTCCGCCAAAGAAATGGCTGCCCTTTTGGGCACGGTGCCAGGTGCGCAGTTTACCTATTCCATTGACCTTGGTTTGATTGAGGTCTCTGCTGCTGGGGTGACTAAGGCGCGTACGCTCAATGAGCTCGCTGAGAAATTAAAAATTGACCCCGCCGATGCCATCGCCTTTGGCGATATGCCCAATGATGAAGCCATGCTCAAATGGGCGGGCACCGGGGTGGCCATGGGCAATGCTCATCCACATGTTAAGAGCATTGCCGATATGGTGGCAAGGACCAATGACGAGGATGGCCTCGCCGAGGTCCTTGAAAGCCTAGAAAACTAGGCCGCTGCGGTAGTTGTTGTCTGATCCTTATTTGCCGAGGTTGATCCGAAGACACCCAGGGCAAAGAGGATAACCAGAACAATCACGGCGCCACCGAGGATTGGGCCAATCTGACCGGCCAGGTTGCCGAGTGGGTCAGGAGCCGTCGGTGCGGCAACAATATTAAGAGCAGTGGTAGCAGCACCGGTCTGCATGGCGCGATAGCGGGCCGAGGCAAGGTTGCGGATATTATCCAGCTGCGCATAGGCGGCATCACCAGGGCATTCGGTGGTATCCACATCGCGGTGGCCAAAGATATTATGGACAGTCACCGCCTGGCCCTTAGGAATAGAGGTATAAGAGGAACCCTCGGAATAGTGAACGCTGGTGCCCAGTGGATCAAAACCGGAAATAAAGGCCTTCCAACCAGCAAGATTACCCACAGCAGCAATCATCTCATTGCTTGGGGCCACGGTGCGGAAATCACCCATCATGGAAATTGCCCAGGTGTTCTGGTTAAAGCCACCGGCATGCGCACCCTGAACGGCCTTATCAAAACCGCCATAGGTACCCTCATAAATATTGCCAAAACGGTCAACAAGACTCTGGTATCCAATATCGCACCAACCCAGGGTCTGTGCATGGTACACATAAATGCCGCGGACAATACCAGGGGCTGCGTCGACGGAATAATCATTGGCGCCCACAGTATGGTGAATGGTCAGGGCAGTGACGCGATTATCATAAGTCGGCTGCTGGCAGCGAAGATTTTCATCGGCACCCCAGGCAGCGCGAGGGATGAGGCGGAGCTGCTCGGTCGTCGAGTAGCTAGCTGGGGCAATGACCTTTTGGGTCTTGCCATCAATAAAGACCATTTCCAAATCGGAGAGATCATTCAGCGGAGCTGAGGTGGAGTCGAAGGAAATCTGGACGGCCTTGGTTGGGTGAACATAGAGCAAATCCGTGCCCTTGGTGGGGGTTTCGCCGGTTGGCGTCAGAGTATCCGCATCGTACCACGCACCCCAGGAACCATTGGACTGAAGGCCGCGCACATGCACATTAACCTGCGGATTCGTACCCTTTGGGTCCTTCCAGGTGAGCGCAAACATGGAAAATTCAGCATCAGAATGGGCCTCATAGACCTTCACACTGGTGCCCTCAGCCACATGAGTAGCCTGCGAGTTCGAAGCCTCAGGGGCCTCGGCGGCACTAATGGAAACCTGCGTGGCATCAGAAAAAGGCCTGGTCGCCACCGAGGCGGAGACAGGCTTCATATCATCAAGGTAGAGCTTGTGGCGGGCGGCTGCCAGGTACGACGCAACCATGGCCAGAATCAGAATAAGAGTCACAGTGGGCTTAGCAGCCACACGCAAGGATGAAAAATTCACGAAAAACTCCCAGGATTTTGAACTTGATTGTTGATTTTAGCACCCGTCCCGGCGACCCAATCTACTAAGATGAACGGTATGACTTATGACCTCATTGTTGTTGGTTCCGGTCTTTTTGGCCTCACCGTGGCTGAGCAAGCAGCATCGGAACTGGGTAAGCGAGTACTGATTATTGAAAAGCGCCATCACCTCGGTGGTAATGCTTATTCGGAAAAGGAGCCGGAAACCGGCATTGAGGTGCACAAGTACGGCGCCCACCTCTTCCACACCTCCAATGAGCGCGTCTGGGAATACGTCAACCGCTTTACCAGCTTCACCGGCTACCAGCACCGCGTTTTTGCCATGCACAAGGGTCAGGCTTATCAGTTCCCAATGGGTCTTGGTCTGATTGCGCAGTTCTTTGGCAAGTATTATTCCCCGGAGGAAGCCAAGAAGCTCATTGCTGAGCAGGCTAGCGAAATTAAGACTGAGGATGCCACCAATCTTGAGGAAAAGGCCATTTCGCTTATCGGCCGTCCTCTTTATGAGGCCTTCATTCGTGATTACACCGCCAAGCAGTGGCAGACCGATCCAAAGGAACTCCCGGCCGGCAATATCACCCGCCTGCCTGTGCGCTATAACTTCGACAACCGCTACTTCAATGACACCCATGAGGGTCTGCCTGTCGACGGCTATGCTGCATTCCTTGAGAATATGGCCAAGCATGAGAATATCGAGGTCCGCCTGGATACCGACTGGTTTGAAGTCCGCGATGAACTGCGTGCCCAAAACCCGGATGCCCCTGTGGTCTATACCGGCCCACTGGATCGCTACTTCGACTACCAGGCCGGTCACCTGGGTTGGCGCACCCTCGATTTTGAAACTGAGGTTTTGAATATCGGCGACTTCCAGGGCACCCCAGTGATGAACTACAATGACGCGGAATTCCCATATACCCGCATTCATGAGTTCAAGCATTTCCACCCGGAGCGCAAGGACACCTATCCTGATGACAAGACTGTCATTATGAAGGAATACTCCCGCTTCGCCGAAGAGGGCGACGAGCCATACTACCCAATCAACACCCCAGATGACCGCGAGAAGCTTCTGAAGTACCGCGAACTCGCCGAAGAGGAAACCGCCAATAATAAGGTCTTCTTCGGTGGTCGCCTGGGCACCTACCAGTACCTGGATATGCACATGGCTATCGCCTCCGCGCTGAGCCTTTTCGATAATAAACTCAGGGAGATTTTGTAATTTCTAAAATCTTGGCAGATTTTTAAAATTCCAAAATAGTTACTGTTTTGAAAACCCGCTAGCTCTGAATGAGAGTTAGCGGGTTTCCTTTTGGTTCTCCGACTGGCTGTAGGAGCGTCAGCGACTATAGGCGGTCGCCATATTTTTCTTTATCGGCGGCGGCCTTGGCGTAGACGCGGCCACGGATATGGAACCAGTAGGCGGTGAGCAGGACCATGAGGATGACGTAGAGGCCCAGGGTCCAGCGGCCAGCGGTGGAGGAGAGATTGGAAAGAACCACCACGGCATAGAAGATAATGGCGATGTAGTTCGTATATGGTGCACCCGGCATGCGGTAGCTTGGGCGCTCCACTTCACCGCGCTTGGCCTTACGCAGGAAGGCAAGGTGGGAGATGAGAATCATGGACCAGGTGCAGCAGAAACCAATGCCGGCCAGGTTCATGACAATATCGAAGGCGTCGCCAGGCAGGAAGATATTGAGCAGCACACCAAAGGAACCGAAAGCACAGGTCATAATAATGCCATTGGCAGGCACACGGTTCTTATTAAGCTTGGCCGCAAAATGCGGGGCAGAACCCGACACAGCCATATTGCGAAGAGTGCGACCAACCGCATAAAGAGCAGCATTCAAAGAGGAGAAAGCCGCGGTCAGAACAACAATCTGAACCACATCACCAGCATGGGCCACACCCAGGTGATCAAAGAAGGTCACGAATGGGGACTCACTGGAGCTATACATTGTATATGGCAGGACCAGGGCCATCATCACAACCGAACCCACATAGAAAACCAAGATTCGGATAATCATGGAGTTAATGGCCTTAGGCAGCACCTTTGAGGCATCCTTGGCCTCACCAGCGGCAACACCGACCATTTCCGTACCACCAAAGGCGAAGATCACACCCAGGGTCAGGGCGAAGACAGCCATAAAGCCCTTAGGGAAGAAACCGCCGTTTTCTGTAATATTGTGGAAACCGGCAGGGGTGCCATCCAACGAATGCTGGGTGAGCACAGCCCACAGCGCGATCACCATGAAGATAATAATGGTGCCGACCTTAATAATGGAGAACCAGAACTCGGCCTCACCGAACATCTTCACGTTGAGCACATTAAGAATCAGTACCAAGGCCAGCGCAATCAAGGCAATGAGCCACTGCGGCACCCCACCAAAGAGGTGCCAATAGTGCATATAGAGCGCAATAGCCGTGATATCCGCCATGATGGCCACGGCCCAACCGATAAAGAAGAACCAACCCACATAGAAGGCCGCGCCCTCACCCAGGAACTCACGGGCGTAGGAGACGAAGGCGCCGGAAGAGGGGCGTCGCACAGCAAGCTCGCCCAGGGCGCGCACCATCAAGAAAGCAACAATGCCACAGACCAAATAAGCAAAAGCAAGACCCGGTCCGCCCTGCGCCATGCGGCCACCAGCACCCAAGAAGAGGCCGGTGCCAATCGAGCCGCCGATGGCAATCATCTGAATATGGCGGCGTTTCAGATTCTTAGCATAGCCAGCATCACCCTGATCTTGTGCGGGATTAGGGTGGTGCTGTTGATGGTCTGTGTCTGACATGAAATCTCCTTGTGGGTTATTTTTCAAAAATTATAGTTCCGTGTTAATCCTATTGCGAACTGCGAACCAATAACCGACCATAGCCAGAACCACAAGAACAAAGAGGCCCAAGGTCCAACGACCGGCATCCGAGGTGAGGTTCGAAAGCACCACAATGGCAAAGAAAATCAGGGAAATATAGTTGGTATATGGTGCGCCAGGCATCTTATAGGCCGGGCGGGTATCCTGGCCCTTCTTCACGCGGCGCAGGAAAGCAATATGGGAGATAAGAATCATGGCCCAGGTACCGGCAATACCAATACCGGCAAGGTTCATGACAATTTCAAAAGCGTCATCGGCGAGGAAGACATTCAGAATCACACCAACCAGGCCAAAGGCACAGGTGATGATAATACCGCCGGAAGGCACTTTATTCTTATTCAGCGTAGAGGCGAACTTCGGGGCAGAACCAGCAACTGCCATGGAACGCAGGGTACGACCCGTGGCATAAAGACCGGCATTCAGGGAGGAGAAGGCCGCGGTCAGAACAACCACCTGAATAATGTCACCAGCATGAGGAACACCAATGCCGGAGAAGAAGGTCACGAATGGGGACTCATTAGAAGAATACGCAGTATAAGGGAGAACCAGAGCCATCAGCACCACAGAACCCACATAGAAAACCAGAATACGGATCACCATGGAGTTAATGGCACGTGGGAGAATCTTCTTTGCTTCCTCAGCCTCACCAGCGGCAACACCGACCATCTCCGTGCCACCGAAGGCGAAAATCACACCCAAGGTCAGCGCGAATACAGCAGTCAGACCCTTAGGGAAGAAACCGCCATTATCCGCAATATTATGGAAACCAGCGGTGGAATCACCCACAGCATGGCCGGTCAGAATAGCCCAAATAGCAACCAGCATGAAGATCACAATGGTGGCCACCTTAATCAGGGCGAACCAGAACTCGGCCTCGCCGAACATCTTCACATTCAGAAGATTCAGCGCGAAGACAATAGCCAGCGCAATAAGGGCCAGCACCCACTGCGGAATGCTCTGGAACATCTTCCAATAGTGCAGGTAAAGCGCAATAGCGGTAATATCCGCCATCACCGTCACCGCCCAGTCCAGGAAGAAGAACCAACCGGTCACATAGGCGCCCTTCTCACCCAAAAACTCGCGGGCATAAGACACAAAGGCGCCGGAAGAGGGGCGTCGCACAGCAAGCTCACCGAGCGCGCGCACCATCAAGAAAGCAAAAATGCCACAAACAAAATAAGCAAAAGCCAGACCAGGACCACCCAGCGACAGGCGGCCACCAGCACCGAGGAACAAACCGGTACCAATGGAACCACCAATGGCAATCATCTGGATATGGCGTTTTTTCAACCCCTTGGAATAGCCCTCATCGCCAGCATCGACAGCTGGTGAGGCGGACTGGGCCGCAGATTCAGACATGGAAATCTCCCAAAAATAAAAGATAAATTTAAAAAAGCCAAAGGCAATTATATCTATAAGGCGGCCAAAAACTATCGTAATTTTCGAAAATTTAGGGGAAATATCACAAAAAAACCTGCGCATAAGCCGCCCCCATTCGGCGGGGGAAATGCCCAAAGCACGCGCCGGGCGGTATCCTGGGAAGTTGATTAAATCCGTAAAAGGAAAGGAACTGGTCGTCGTGAGTGAGAATTTGGTGGGTGTGGAGAAACTTCAGAGGATTCTCCTGCCACGCAAGGGCGAACCACAGGATGTGCGCTCCCTCTACGTGCTCGAATTGTCGACTAATAAAACCCGCTGCACCTGGGATGATCGCACCTCCATGCGCATCCCAGAAGGTGCCGAAGTAAGTTTTCAGACCTATTTCAACGCATTCCCCGCAAGCTACTGGCGCCGCTGGAGCCAGCTTGACTCGGTCGTGCTCCGCCTGGAGCTCTCCGGTGCCGCCCGCGTCGACCTCTACCGCTCCAAGATTGATGGCAACCGAATCGGCATCGAGGGTGAGCTAATCGACGCCACCGCCTCTCGCCGTACCTATGAGTTCACCATTAGCCTCGCCCCATTCGAGGACGGTGGCTGGATCTGGTTCGATATCACTGCCGAAACTGAGGTCGAACTCCACGCCGCTGGCTGGTATTCCCCAATTCCTGCCGGCCCACAGACCATGCCGGATGGCACCCAGGTTGGCCCATTTGAGCCACGCGTGACCGTGGGTATTCCAACCTTCAACCGCCCAACCGATGCGGTGGCCGCCCTTGAGGCCCTGGCCTCCGATCCTGAGGTGGACGCCGTTATTGACACCATCATCATGCCTGACCAGGGCACCAAGCACCCTGCCGATGAGCCTGGCTATAAGGCCATTACTGAGCACTTCGGCGACCGCTTTTTTGAATTCCGCCAGGGTAACCTCGGCGGTTCCGGCGGCTACTCCCGCATTATGTATGAGGCCCTCGGCGGCCCAAGCGGTGAAAACCCAGCCGGCGCAAAGAAGAGCCCATATATCCTCTACATGGATGACGACATTGCCATCGAGCCCGATTCGGTCCTTCGCTCGCTCGCAGTGGCTCGCTTCGCAAAGAGCCCTATGTTGGTTGGCGGTCAGATGCTGAACCTTCAGGAGCGCTCCCACCTGCACTCCATGGGTGAGGTTATTGACCGTGGAATCTTCATGTGGACCAGTGCCCCACACGTCCACTATGACCATGATTTTGCTAAGATGCCGCTGTCCTACCAGGGCAAGCCATATGATAAGCCGGATGCAGTGAACTCCCGTGACCTGCACCGCCGTATCGATGTGGACTATAACGGCTGGTGGATGTGCATGATTCCACGCGTTGTGGCTGAAAAGATCGGCAACCCACTGCCACTCTTTATTAAATGGGATGATGCCGAATACGGCCTTCGCGCCGGCAAGGCTGGTTTCCCAACTGCCACCTGGCCAGGCATCGCCATTTGGCACATGGCCTGGTCGGATAAGGACGATGCCATTGACTGGCAGGCCTATTTCCATCTGCGTAACCGTCTGATCGTCGCAGCGCTCAACCATGAAGGTCCAGTGGACGGCATTATCCGTTCCATGCAAAAGGCCACCTTTAAGCACCTGCTCTGCCTTGAGTATTCCACCGTGGCCATTCAAAATGAGGCCATGCGTGACTTCCTCGCCGGCCCGGCCCACCTTTTCGATATTCTCGAAAGCTCCCTGCCAAAGGTCGCTGGGATCCGCAAGAATTACACCGATGCCCGCGTCCTGCCAAGTGCCTCCGAGCTGCCAAAGCCAAGTGGCATCCCTGGGGTTCCTACCAAGGACATTGGTGGGCGCTTGGCCCCAGTAAAGAAGGCATTGTGGCTGGCCAAGGGCCTCAAGCACTCCCTGTCCAAGGAGGATAGGCACCACCACGATGTCCCGCAGGCCAACCTTGCCCCAATTGAGGCACGTTGGTTCTCTCTTTCGCGTGTCGACGGCGTCACTGTCACCACTGCTGATGGTCGCGGTGTTGTTTACCGTAAGCGTGACCGCGATAAGGCCAAGGCTCTCCTGCAGGAAAGCCGTGCCCTTCAGCAGCAGGTCAAGGAGCGTTTTGATTCCTTGCGCTCCCAGTACCGTGCCGCCCACCATGACCTGACCACCCTTGAAAGTTGGGAGAAGATTTTCCGTGACTAAGCTCGAATCAGATATTCTCGTCGGCATTCAGAAAGCCGCCTTTGATAAGCCTGGCGTGGTCAAGGGCGCCCGTCTACTTAGCCACTTCGGTGAGCATTCTCTCGGTTGGCTTGCACTTTCGGCGGCTGGCGCCGTCGTAAAGCGCAAGGATCCAGAAAAGCGAAACCTCTGGATCCGTCTGGGTGCTGCGGCTTTTAGTGCCCATGCGGCCTCGGTCGTGATTAAGCGTATTGTGCGTCGTAAGCGCCCTCATGATGAGCGCATCAAGATTGGTGTGGGCACCCCATCCAAGCTCAGCTTCCCATCCTCTCACGCCACCTCTACTGCAGCTGCGCTAACTGCATTATCCAAAATCAGTGGTTCGCGGGTACCATTATTTGGTATCCCTGTGATGATGCTCTCCCGCATGGTTCTTGGTGTACACTATCCAACCGATGTTCTCACCGGCGCCCTTGTGGGTGCGCTGACCTCAAAGATTCTGATGAAGGAGAAATAACTAATGGCCACGAAGGCACCAAGCAATCTTGTTGATGCCATGATTAAGGGCCTTCGTCCAAAGCAGTGGACGAAGAATGTGCTCGTGTTGGCCGCACCGGCTGCCGCCGGCGGTGATGTTCTCTTTCACTCCCGCACCATCATTGACGTCATTATCAGCTTTGTGGTTTTCTGCTTTGCTGCATCCTCCATCTATCTGATCAATGACGCCAAGGATATTGAGGTTGACCGCGCCCACCCAACCAAGCGCTACCGCCCAATCGCCTCCGGCATGCTGCCGGTGGGCCTGGCCTATGCCATGGCAATCATCTTAATTGTTCTGTCCATCGGTCTCTCCTTCCTGGCCACCAGCGGTATGAGCCTCGCCATTGTGATGGCGGTCTATATCATCCTTCAGATCGGCTACTGCTTTGGTTGGAAGAACCAGCCTGTGATTGATATTGCCCTGGTTTCCTCCGGCTTCATGCTTCGTGCCATGGCCGGCGGTGTTGCTGGCGGCATTGTTCTTTCCCAGTGGTTCTTGCTGGTTGCTGCCTTCGGTTCCCTCTTCATGGCCTCCGGTAAGCGCTATGCGGAAATCCTGCTCGCTCAGGAATCCGGTGCGAAAATCCGCAAGGCCCTCGAAGGCTATACCCCAACTTACCTGCGCTTTGTGTGGACCATGTCCGCCACTGCTGTAGTCATGTGCTACTCCCTGTGGGCCTTTGGCCTGGCCATGGAACACGATGGTGCCAGCCGCGTAATGTACCAGGTCTCCATGGTTCCATTCACCGTGGCTATTATGCGCTACGCCATGGATGTGGACCGCGGTGAAGGCGGCGCCCCGGATGAGGTCGCCTTGGCTGACCGCGCACTGCAGGCCCTGGGTGTGGCCTGGGCAATCTGCATTGGTCTTGCGGTGTACGTAATTCCACTTGGTCACTTTTAATTTTCAAATTCTGCAACCTGCAGATTTCAAATTTTGAAAAATTGAAGATTTTTCAAAAACACCCTAGTGAATGCACGAGCGCGGATGGGAACTTCCTATCCGTGCTTTTTTCATGTCGAAATAGGCTGAAAGATGCATAAGTTGGGTAACACTATTACACGGTGGACATATATACTAAGTATGTTTATGCGGTGGAGGCAAAACTCGCCCAATAATACAAAGTCAATGAAGGGATGCTCCGTGAGCAAAAATGCACTCGCACGCACCGGCCGTGCTATCACTGCCGTGCTAGTTGCTATTGCCATGATCTGCACCGGTCAAAGTGTTGTGGCCCATGCTGATGTTGGTAACCGTGACTGGCTGCGCCCTGATAACACCGGCACCTGCGAATGGGATGCCTCTAATTACTGGGTTCAGCGCTGTGATGTCTACTCCCCATCCATGGGTAAGAATATTACTGTGCTTATTCAGCCCGCCCAGCGTGGCGGCGATGCAGCCTTTTACCTGCTTGACGGTATGCGCGCCGAAACTGATTTCACCGGTTGGGTGAACTATGCCAGCGCCCAGGCCACCTATGTGGACTCCAATATCACCCTGGTCATGCCACTGGGTGGTGCCGGTTCCTTCTATACCAACTGGGATAGCCCGGCATCCTTCTCCACTGCACGTGGCACTGTATATAAGTGGGACACCTTCCTTAGTGTTGAGCTCCCTGCCTACCTACAGCAGAACTTCGGTGTAAACCCAACCCGTAATGCCATTGGTGGTGTGTCCATGGGTGGTACCGCAGCACTCTCCCTGGGTGCCCGCCACCCACAGCAGTTCCATCAGGTGCTGTCCTACTCGGGCTATGCCTTCACCACCTTCCCCGGCATGGAGACCCTGATTCGTCTCGCCCTGATTGATTCCGGCGGCTATAACCTCTCCTCCATGTACACCTCTCTATTCAATCCTCGCCGCTATGCCGAGGACCCATTCTGGAATATGGATGGCCTGCGCGGCAGTGATGTTTATGTCGCCGCCTCCACGGGTATTCCAATGGGCGGTGACTTCACCCGCCCAATTAATGAGATTGTCATGGGTATCGCCCTTGAACAGACGGCCTTCTATACCACCATCCTGTGGATCGCCAAGGCCCGCCTCAGCGGCATCCCATTCACCATGGACCTCATGCCAGGCGGCATTCACAACTGGGGTATCTGGACCGAGCAGCTCAATAAGACCAAGGCTCGTGTTCTGAACTACTTCAACGCCTGGTAAAAAATCTTTGATTTTTTACCAGGGTGGGCGAAAGAGGTTGCAACTTTAATACGCCCAAACGGGTTTCAAAAACGCTCGGGAACTTTAGGTTTAACCTGGAGTTCCTTTTCTTTTTGCTGTAACCAGCAGTCACATTAGTCACAGAACCATAATTTGAGACACACCGGTACCAATAACCACAAAACCCTAACCTTCAACTTAAACTTGAACCGTTAAAGATTGAGTCCACAACTATGGACCACGGTGAAGGGATAAGAAATGCGGAATTTCCTGAAGGGTCGTAAGGCCATTGTTGCCATTCCACTCTCCTTGGCAGCACTTCTTGGTACTGGTGCAGCTGCTGGCGCTATTGGCTCCAGCGGTTCTAGCTTTGGTATTCCAGGCCTTGGTAGCCTTTCCGATTACCTCCGTGATCAGAATAACCAGCAGCAGACCCCACTGCGCACTGATGATTCCGTGCACATTGACGGCCTGCCAGCAGGCGTGAGCGTCGACCACGTTGACTGGTTGACTGACCGTCGCATCGCTGTTTATATCAAATCCGCAGCAATGCCTGACCAGCTTATGCAGGTCCAGATTCTGCTTGCCCGCGACTGGTTCAGCCAGCCTGATAAGACTTTCCCTGAGGTCTGGGCCCTCGATGGTCTCCGCGCCACCGATATTGAAAATGGCTGGACCGCCTTCACCAATATTGCTTCCTTCTACGCTGATAAGAACGTGAACGTCATTCTCCCAGTCGGCGGCGAAGCCTCCTTCTACACCGACTGGAACCAGCCAGATAATGGCAAGAACTACAAGTGGGAGACCTTCCTCACCCAGGAACTTCCAGCAGTTCTCACCAACGGCTTCCGTTCCAATGGCACCCGCGCCATCTACGGCATTTCCATGGGTGGCACCGCAGCCTTCAACCTTGCTGAGCATCACCCAGATATGTTCAACTTTGTTGGTTCCTTCTCCGGCTACCTCGACACCACCAGCCCAGGCATGCCACAGGGTATTGCCTACGCCCTCCAGGATGCCGGTGGCTATAATGCCCAGGCCATGTGGGGCGAGTACGGCTCCCAGCGCTGGATTGACAATGATCCAAAGCGCGGTGTTGACCGCCTGAAGGGCAAGACCCTTTACGTCTCCTCCGGTAACGGCGAGGATGACTACGGCCAGCCAGGTTCCGTGGCCACTGGCCCATCCAACGTGGCCGGCATGGGTCTGGAGTTCGCCTCCCGCATGACCGCCCAGAACTTCGTCAGCGCTGCTGAGGCAGCCGGTGTCCCAGTCATCACCCAGTTCCGCCCATCCGGCGTTCACAACTGGCCATACTGGCAGTTCGAAATGCAGTCCTCTTGGGAGAACCAGGCACAGGCACTGGGTCTCTCCCAGGAAGATAGTGGTGCAGCATGTACCGCTAGCGGCGATATTGGCACCGCCACCGCCAATGGCGAGTTTGGCTCCTGCGTGAACAATGAGTACGACATGTCCACCGGTAAGGCCCAGGACTTCACCGGCGGCCGCGCATACTGGTCCCAGTACACCGGCGCCCACGTCCTCATCGGCCGCATTGGTGCCCGCTACTCTGAGATGGGTGGCGCAACCAGCTGGCTCGGCTTCCCAACCTCCAATGAGATGACCACCCCAGATGGTCAGGGTCGCTATGTCACCTTCGAACACGGCGCCATCTACTGGTCCCCTAATACCGGCGCATGGGCCATCCCAGAAGACCTCTTCCAGGCCTGGGGTGAGAAGGGCTACGAGGGCGGCGTTCTTGGCTACCCAATCGCTGAGTCCAAGGAAGTCAACGGCACCTACGTCCAGCAGTTCCAGAACGGCTACGTGGTCCGTAATGGCAACCGTGCCTGGGTCGTCCAGGGTATTATCGCCCAGCGCTACGGCGCCATGGACACCGCAAACTCGCAGCTCGGCAAGCCAACCGGTGATGAAGTCGCCATCAACGGCGGTGTGTACCAGAATTTCGAAAACGGCATCTTCTACTGGTCCGCTGAAACCGGCGCACACTTCCTCAAGTTCGGTTCGCTTTTCGATGAATGGGCACGCCGCGGTTATGAGGCAGGCTCCCTCGGCTGGCCAACTAGCGACCAGACCGCACTGCCAGGTGCCGGCGAGCATGTTGACTTCCAGCATGGTGGCCTGACACTTATCGGCAATACCGTAGTCGATAGCTAAACCCACAGCTCCCACGGCCCGATAGTCACACTGGCTATCGGGCCTATGTCACAGAAGCCCACTCCACATAACAGATGGTGAGTATCCGATGAATAGTAAAGCCCCAATGAAAGCTTCCCGTATTCTTCTTGCTGGTTTGCTCATTCCCGCAGCCCTCGGCCTCGCCGCCTGTGGCGGAGGCGGAAGCGCAACAAGCAGCGCCTCGCTCACCAGTTCTGTGGCTCCACTGACCCGTGGTGCAAGCCCAAGCGGCACCTCGGCCGCCGCAACCACCAGCCTCACTGATGAGGTCGGTCATGAGATTTCCTCCATCCCAAGCCAAACCCCAGATATTTCTGGGGCGCAGGAAAGCTTCATTCAGGCTTTGCGGCAGGCCGGCTTCAAAACCGATGGCTATGAGAAGTCCCTCATCAGCACTGCCCAAAACTACTGTAGCCAGCCACAAAACCCATGGGTCACTGCCATTATCGGTCAGCTTGTCACCCAGGGCCTTGTAAGCCTCGGCCAGGACCAGGCGGTGAGTGCCTTTACGGATGCCATCACCAAGGGCGGTATCTGCGCCGGCATCACCCCGGTCAGCACCAGCGCCCTACCAGCCCCAAGCTCGACTATCCCAGCCCCACAATCGGCTGAAAGCACCCTACCAGCTAAATAATCCAAAGGAGGACTCATGGCCCGCCGTCGCCGCCGTTCAACCTTCAAAGTGATCTTCGCCCTGATCATCATCATTGTGGTCGTGGGTGGCTATATCCACTGGAAGAATACCCCGCGTCCCGGCGAGCAAGCCGTGCCACCGGCCCCCGCCCCAAGCACCACCCAGCCCGCCTGGTGCAAGGCCTATGAGGTCATTGCCGCGCCGGGCACCTGGGAGTCTTCGCAGAGCGATGATCCGCTCAACCCCACGAGCCACCCCAATAGCTTTATGCTGACTGTCACGCGTCCCCTGCAGCAGCGCCTCCCCGCCAATGTGGAAGTCTGGACTCTGCCTTACACGGCTCAGTTCAAAAACATCAATGACCGCAATCAGATGTCCTATAATGACTCCCGCACTGAGGGCACTAACCGCCTTAACCAGCAGCTCAACTATGTTCACAGCCAGTGCCCACTGACCAAGTTCGTCCTCATGGGCTTCAGTCAGGGCGCCGTTATTGTCGGCGATGTGGTTAACCAAATTGGCAATAACAAGGGTCCAATTCCTGCCGATACCGTGGCCGGTGTCGCCCTCGTTGCTGATGGCCGCCGCATTCAGGGCCAGGGCATTGCCGTTGGTTCCATCCCGACCGGTGTGGGTGCGGAAGTCTCCCTGCAAACCCTCAGCCCTGTGATTCAGTTCGTCGTCCCTGGTGCCACCATGCGCGGCGCCCGCGATGGTGGCTTTGGCAGCCTTAATGACAAGACCTATGAGATCTGCGCGAATAACGACAATATTTGTGATGCCCCACTGGGCGTCACCGATGCTGCCGCCCGCGCCCTGGACCTCGTGGCCAATAACGGCATCCATGCCCAGTACGCCACCAACCCCAATGTCTTCCCCGGCTCCACCACTACCCAGTGGCTCATTGACTGGGTAGTCAACATTGCTGGCTAAATAAAAGAAAGCAGAACAAAAACAGAACTGCACTGTGGCACGGAACTAGGATAGTGGCTCATCGCGCAGCAAAATCAGCGTGAGTTTCAAAAAGAAATTCAGCACGGTTCTGGCTGCTGCTGGGGTTGCGCCTTTTGGGGTGACCCCCCAGCTCCAGCGACGACTGCTGCATAACTTGCCACACCAGCAACGGTAATTGCTCTGGCGCCAAGTAGCCTTGAATTAAGCCCGTTCAACTCGCCAGTATCCCAATAAAACAAATATATTCTCGTGGGCTACAGCCAGGATACGGACCTCAGCTGGGTGAACAACCTGCCTGCATAAAACTCCACCGCGCAATACCACAACTTCAAACCCGGTCGGTTAATATCATGTTCATGAAAAAGGTATGGACTCTTATTGCCTTCCTCGGCATGATTACAAGCACAACCCTCGCAAGCCCACAACTACAGGCTAAGGCCGATGAGGTATCACAGCTCGCCGCCCCTGCTGTCTACCCGGAGACAGTCATCATTACCGCGCCGGGCTCCAAGGAATCCAACCTCACCGATGACCCAATCAACCCACCTGAACACGCCGGTGGTCTGATTGACTCCATGACTCGTACCCTCAAGCAGAACTTCGCTGCGGATATTGAATCGCACAAGCTCCTTGTCTGGCAGCTCCCATATGCCGCGACCCTCGATAACTATGATGAATCACGCAATGGCGGCGAAGCGCGACTGACTGAATTCATCCGCAATACCCGCACTGCCTGCCCAAATACCAACTACATCCTCGTTGGTTATAGCCAGGGTGCCGATATTGTTGGCGATATTGCCTCCGATACGGGCAACAACTCAGATGCGTTGATCCCTGCTGATAAGCTCCTCGGTGTCACCCTCTTTGCTGATCCTCGTCGCGCCCCTGGTCAGGGTATTGCCATGGGTTCCGGCCATGCCGATGGTGCAGGCATTGAGGTCTCTACTTCCATTGTTCGTCCTTATGTGGACATGGCTGCGCAGGCCAATCTTCTTCCCGCCGCAACCATTAATAATCTTCAGGGCTTCTCTTCACGCCCCGCCCGCAGCAATGGCTTTGGCTCCGTCAATGACCGCGTGATCAATATCTGCAATTTCAATGATTCGGTCTGCGACCTGCCAACCACCCTGGCCGATCTGCCACGCTATCCAAGGCTCTCCGATGCCGTCCACGTCTCCTACCTCCAACCATCCGCAGTGGTCCCCGGCATCACCATGAACCAGTGGCTCAATAGCTGGGTAAGCAACCTACTCCCAAAGCAGTAATCCATCAAGCAATTGGAAACCAAGATTAAGGCTCGATATGAACACAGGAAAAATGACCCGTATCATGCGGTTTCTCCTCGTCCTATCGGGCATCCTTAGTCTTTCTGTTGCAGTAGCCGATGAGGCTTTGGCTTCACCAGTCGATGGGTTTACGTGTCAGGCGCTTACAGCCATCATGGTTCCCGGAACAGGGGAGAGTAGCTTTGATGATTCGCCGTACTCGCCACCCATTTATGAGGAGCCCACTATTGGGCCGATGACGCATTATTTGCGCGATAGCTTGGCTGGTGAATCAGTGACCATTTGGCAGCTGCCCTATCCTGGCACAGTGCTCAACTATCAGGCATCGCGGCAGGCAGCAATGAATAAACTGAACGCGGTTTTGCCACAAATGCTGACGCAGTGCCCGGATGCCCGCTTTATCATTGTCGGCTTTAGCCAGGGCGCTGATATTGCAGGTGACATGGCCATGAATATTGGCAATAATGCGGGGCCAATCCCGGCAGAAAAACTAGCTGGTGCAGCATTGCTTTCAGACCCGCGCCGGGTGCCAGGAGTGGCCAATGATGTGGCACCCGCCGGGCAGGGTAGAGGTGTACTCATTGCCTTCCAGCCGATTTTTGCCATTGCCTTGGAACTTGCAATTTCGCATGGCGTAGATAAATTCATCGTGGATATCCTGCGCGATGTGCAGCCCCTTGGCCCACGCCCGCAGGGTTTCGGGCAGGTTAGTGACCGAGTCTTTAGTATTTGTGCGGCTAACGACCCGGTATGTGATGTGCCAGTGAGCGGTGTAGATTTGCTGCGCTTCCCGCTGCTTCTGAACAGATTGCATGCGGAATATGTCTATAACCCGTGGATTGTTCAGGGGCTAACACCGACTACGTTACTTGGCGGCATGACCATTCCACAGTGGCTAGAAAACTGGATTCGTGTATTGCTCAAGTGACCTGCAAAAATTGTATTTGAGTGATCTACTAGGCGATTCACATATCAGGGTGTTAGAGTATGAGGCGTGATTAAGAAGCTCGGAGCAATGCTGGGCGCAGTCGCCCTTGCCGCAGTCACTAGCTGCGCGGCTATTTTTGGCATGAGCCCAAAGGCTGAAGCCATTACCTGTCCTGCCACCTATGTCATCGCGGTGCCCGGTACTTGGGAATCCGCCGATTGGGATAACCCATATAACCCAACCAGCCACCCGAATAGCTTCCTGCTTGGTGTGACCAAGGCTGTTCAGGCTCAGGCAGGCAACCGCACTGTGGTTTATACCCTGCCATATTTGGCACAGTTCCACCGCGTCAATGGTGACGGTGAAGCCACCTACGACGAGTCCCATAATGAGGGTCTAGCCAAGCTAAATGCGCAGCTCTCTTATGTGGCCGGCCAGTGCCCAGGAACCCAGTTCCTGCTCATGGGCTTTAGCCAGGGTGCCGTCATCGTTGGCGATGCTGCCAACTACATTGGCTATGGTAATGGCCCAATTCCAGCCGACCGTATTAAGGGTATTGCACTGGTCGCCGATGGTCGCCGTGACCCATCCGCTGGTCAGTTCGTTGGTAACCCTGTAGGCGGTGTTGGTGCTGAGGTCTCCCTCGCCCGTGTGGTTCCACTTCTTCCATACCTCAACCTGGTCGCTACCCTCGACCCATCCTTCCGTCAGCCAGTGGCTGATGCCCAGGCACTTGTCGCCGGCATTACTATGCGTGGCCCACGCCCAGGCGGATTTGGATCGCTCAGTAACCGTACCTTCGAGATCTGTGCGCCAAATGATCCAGTCTGCGATAACCCATGGATTCTTCTGGATGCCATCCAACGCGCCAATAATAACCTCTTTGAATCCATCGTCCACACCCAGTACGCCACCAATCCAAATGTCATCCCTGGTACAACCGTGAAGGATTGGCTGATTGGCTGGACTACTTCGCAACTGTAGGGGATTTTTTAAAAAAATTCCAGAAATCTTCTGAAGCTGTAACGCAGCTATTAGCGCTTCAGATATAACAAATGGAGTTGGTCGAAAGGCCATCTACTCATTCGCACAACTGGATTCGGAATCGCCGGGAGAAACGCCATGTTCCTCCCGGTTTTTCTGTATACGTTATGCTAAACTTAGAATGTTTTGGTCTACGAAATAGTCTAATCGGAGGATTTATGGACACTAAGGCCCTCATCGCCCAGTTCTTCAACGAGAAGGGCGAGTTTAACCTGCCACCACAGCTGACCGTGGCAGGCCTCAATGAGATGCTCTACCAAAAGGAGCTCGCAACTGACCCACAGCTGGTCGAGCGCATCACCGTTCGCCACTGGGAATATGACGAGAACCCAGAAGGTGTTGCTCGTGAGTTCACCCGCAAGCAGGTCTATACCCGCATCAAGGCAGTCGCCGGCCGCCTTCAGCAGGTTGCTACCATCGGTGACCGTGCAGCCATTCTTGCAGGCAATAGCCCTGAGTATGTCTTCGCCTTCCTTGGTGCGATGTATGCAGGCCTCGTTCCAATCCCTCTCTATGACCCAACTGAGCCAGGTCACGCCGGCCACATTGCTGCTGTGCTCGAGGATGCTAAGCCAAATATCATTCTGACCAACAAGAAGTCTGCTGCCGCTGTCCGCGCCCTCTTCGCTGATAAGCCAGCCGCTGAGCGTCCACGTGTCCTCGTTATTGACGCTCTTCCAGATTCCACCGCTGATGCCTGGGTCAACCCACTGGAGACCGAGGCTGCCAAGGCTATGGCTGCTGCCTCCCCAACTCCAGTTATCCCAGTGGAACTCCCTGCCTACCTGCAGTACACCTCCGGTGCTACCGGTACTCCAAAGGGTGCTATTCTTACCAACCGCTCCCTGGTGTCCAATGTGCTCCAGATCTTCCTTATTGCGAACCTCAAGCCACCAGTTCGCATGATTTCCTGGCTGCCAATGCACCACAATATGGGTATTATCTTGGCTTCCTTCATGACCATCCTTGGTTTCGACATGGAGATCATGACCCCTCGTGACTTCATCCAGAACCCATGGCGTTTCGTTAAGCTCCTAAGCAAGCCAACCGATGGCCGCAATATCTACGCCGCTGTCCCTAACTTCGCTCTTGAGCTTGCCACTGCCTATGGTCGCCCACCACAGGGTGAGACTCTGGACCTCTCCGCTCTTGATGGTCTCATCATCGGTGGTGAGCCAGTGTCCAAGGCTAGCGTGGAAGCTTTTAAGGCAGCTTTCAGTGAGTACAACCTCCAAGATGCTGTTATTCGTCCTTCCTACGGTATGGCCGAGGCATCCCTGCTGCTCTCCACTCCGATTAGCATGGAGCGTCCAACTTTCCGTCGTCTTGACCGCACCGCTCTCGCCAATGGTGAGATGAAACTCTCTGAGGATCCACACACCAGCTTCGAGTTCGCTTCTGTCGGTGTTCCAGTCTCCCCAATGGGCCTCGTGATTGTTGATCAGGAGACCAAGCAAGAACTTCCTGATGGTGAGATTGGTGAGATTTGGTTCCAGGGTGACAATGTCGCTGGTGGTTACCTCAACCGCGCAGAGGCTACTGCCGAGGCTTTCCATAACACCCTTGGTGGCCGCCTGGCAGAGAACTCCCGAGCAGCTGGTTATCCAGATGAGAACTGGGTTGCCACCGGTGACCTTGGTGTCTTCATCGATGGTGAAATCTACATCACCGGTCGTTCCAAGGACCTGATTATCATCGCTGGTCGTAATCACTATCCACAGGATATTGAGACCACCACTGAGCAGGCTTCCAAGCATATTCGCCCAGCCTCTGCTTGCGCTTTCTCCATCCCAGGTGAAGGCGTAGAGCAGCTCATCATCCTCGCTGAGCGTGACCTCAACGCCTCCGCTGAGGGTGATGCTGACGCTATTGCCAAGATTCGTGAAGCAGTGGCTACCGCCCACGGTGTTGCCCCTGCTGATATTCGCATCCTGGCTCCAAACGAGGTTCGTCGTTCCTCCGCTGGCAAGATTGCCCGCAATGTAAACCAGCGCGAGTATCTCGCAAGCCTCAATGCCTAAGCTTTAGCTGAGAATACTGGCTTTAAGCTTGTGCTTATCAATTCTTTAGGTGCCACTCATCTGGTATTATCCAGTGGGTGGCGCTTTTTATTGCGCAAAACGGAAAAAATCCCGTTCTCTAACTGGCCTTTTGTGGTGAAAAATACCTCGGAAACAGCTTGGGTCAACGAGAAAATTTCCTGAAAATTTATTATACTTTTCTAAAGAAGCGTGTTTAGCCCATCTCGCAACCACGCACACGCCTATAACAGAGGAAGATTCCGTGACCATCGCCCGTTGGACCTGCGCAGTACTCGCTGCTGCAGCAACTATTACCCCCATGGTTGCTGTTCCACTGACTGCTCATGCCGATAGTGCTGCTGTTGTCATTGTTAGTGGCTCCGCTTCATTGGCCAAAGCAGTCCAAGGGGTTTCTGCAAGTGACAGTGGATTATCTGTTGAACCGGTGGTGGTCAATGACAATCTTCGCGGTAATATCCCCGTTCTTGCCTTCAAATTTAGCGTAACTCAGAACCTCGTATTTAGCGCCAATGAACTGGCAAATATTCGCTCCATCGGCATCAAGAACTGGTACGGCTATAATGCCGATCATAACCGTGCCGAGGCCATTCAAAATGGTATTAAGTCCATCAGTGTGATTCCGAATGCTACTCTCAATGTGGGTTCTGGTGTCACCCTCTACGCAGGTAACCAGGATTATGGCTTTGGTTCCGGCACTGATGAACTTAATACCACCTCCTATGCCAATGACTCCCGGAAATATATTCGCTGGACCAACGACAATGTAAGCAAGAACTGGGATGATGCCCAGTTTATCTATGTTGGTGATGGGCACTACACAATTCGTGTTGATGGCGCAACGCAGCTGACCCCACGCGCAAATATCTGGGTTTCCGCCACCTCCACCAATATTGATGCCGGTAAGGCAAGGCCGAGTGATGCTGCAATGGCTGAGTATTCCGGTGGAATCTACAAGCAAGCGGGCAATGTCTTCCTGCAGGTCATTGATAATCTTACCGCTGGCAATAGCTCGAAGTGGGCAAAACAGCTTAAGGCCTACGCTAGAACTGTTGTTCAAAATGCCTCGGATACGGAGGACATGAGCAACTATGCCGTGGATGTGGTTAATCTCCTCAATGGCGATAACGCAAAGACTCTCCAGGACCCTGAGGCTGTCGCCCTTGCTCTTGGCCTTCGGAGTAATCCGAAAACTGTGGCTGGTGTCGTTGAGGCTTCCCGCACTTCCGCTGACTTCCTGGATGATACCAAGGTCCAGTATGACTCCGCCCTTGCAGCAAGCTCCGCTGATGAGACCGCAAGCTACGCTGCTAGCGCGCAGGTATCTGCGCAGACCGCTTTGGATCGCGCCGATAATGCGACCGACTTTGGCTATGCCACCCAAGCTTGGGCGCTAACCGTTGGTGCTTATGTCTCTGCCGCCAAGAAGTATGTGATTGCTGGCGATGAGACCAAGGCCGAGGCGCAACTGAGTGCCACTCAAACCGCAGCCACGCAGGCTAAGAATGCGGCCAGCAATGTCACCGCAGCTAAGGGAGCAACCCAGCGCCAGATTGATGTAACTACCGCCACCCTTGAGGCAGCCCTGACTGAATCCGCCGCGACCGTAGACGGCATAAAGGCAAGTCTCGTTCAGGACTCCGGTCAGAACACCGAAGCCAACACCTCTACTGCCAAGGAAACTGAAGAGCAGAAGCAGGTAGCCGTCGAAGACAATGCTGGCAAGGGTGCCGCTGAAGAAAGTACGGGCAATGACTCGAAGAGCCCAACTGACGAGCCGTCCCAACCAACCGAACCAGAAACCAACCCGCTGGCCACCAAGGTGGAAGCTCTCCTCGCGGCAGTAAATACCGCTGCCGCAAATGCCGCAAGTGCATCGGATGCCCAAAGTGCTGCTGCAGCAGCCACCCAGGCACAGCAGTCAGTCGCCGAGCTCATTGCTACAGTTAATGCAGACAGCACCGCCCAGGCGGCCGGTACCTATAAGGATGCAATCACTGAGGCCACGGCTACTGCCAAAAAGGCCTTCGCATCCGCTATTGATAGGCGTGCGGACCTCACTGCAGCCGAGAAGACCACGGCCAAGAAAACCGTGGAGTCTACTGACCTTGAAGCTCTCAACGTGGAACTTATTGGTGCCAAGACCCGCGCGGCCACAGTTATCAGCGCCCTGCCACATATTGATTCTCAAAAGCAGAGCCTTCTTGATTCGCTTGATACCGCTGCTACATCGGCAGCGGTAGTGGAAGCGCTGGCTGATGCCATTAGCACTTCGGTAACTAATAATGATCAGATTTCCACGGAAGAGAAGACTAAGTATATTGAGGCGCTGAAGTCCGCCAGCGCCGAGGGGAATATCGACTCGGTTCTGAATTCCAGTCCATACTCCTCCGATGGCATTTTGCGTGACACTGTCGGCACTCGCCCACAAGGCCCAAGTAGTGTTCCTGCCGATCCCCAGCAGTCCATGGCTGGCATTTTCAGCATCATTCTTGGTGTGTTTGGCATCGGCACTGTGCTCACCAGCATCCTCTATGCCCTGAATCCAGGGATCCGTGAGGCCATCAATAGCTTCTTGCATATCTAATTCTGAACCTACGTGTTCTGGGTCTCAGTACTTTCCTTTGCGTTAGTGGATATGTCCACAATTAGTCCCAGCTTCGCAATTTTCTTGGCTAAAAGTCAAGAAAATTGCAGAATAAGGGCATAAAACAGTCGTAATGTTCTTGCCTCGTATAGCTTCTGGGCGCCCGTTTTTACCCAGATTAATTGATCAATAACCCTCGGAAATATGACACGCGAGCAGTTGTGTGACTAGAATCACGGCACTGTTTTCGGCCGGTATAACGGTAGGCATAGGAACATAACAAGTTTGTAGTTTGTTTCAACTCCCCTCGATCGGTTACCTGCGTGTATGAGATTGCATGAACAGTTTTTCGAGGTTAAGGGCAGTTTTTTTTTCTTCCCTGAAACTTACTCTGAGAGTAAGCTTAGCAAAACATGAGAAAAATTGACGGTATTTTTCGTATTAGTTTCCTCTGAAGATGGTAAATTACATTGCTGATGGCTTAAAGCCGAATGTCTACTTGTTAAGGAATTTACGAATGAAGCACACTCCACGTACCGCAGCTGGCAAGCTTGCAATTGCTGGTCTTCTGTCGGTTTCCGTGTTGGCTCCAACTGTTGCTGTTCCAGCAATGCAGAATATTGCTAATGCACAGGGTGGCACCTACGATCCAACTGACCTGACCGTCGAGCAGCACAAGGGCTATCAGAACGCCTATAACAGCCTGCTTGACGCTGCAGCTAAGGACGGTAGTCTAACTTCCAAGATGTCCTCTAAGGACAATATTCAGATGACTGCTACCACCGATTCCGACGGTAAGGTCGTCTACACTGTCACCAAGCTGACCAACAATGGTAAGTATGACACTAATGATGCTAGCCAGTACCTGAGTGGTGAGCATGGTCTTTTCAAGGAGTTCGCTAGCGCTATTGAGCAGTACTCTACTACTGCTCGTCAGAACTATTTCCAGAGCGAACAGAGCATGGATCAGGCCACCGCTACCCGTGCAGTTTGGGATACTTGGACCTATCAGCGAGTTCAGCTTCTCAGTAAGCTCGCTGAGAAGTTGAACAACGACGGTGCTAACATTGCAAATAAGGCCAATGAGGATCCGAACTTCATCACTAACCTGTTCAATCTGATGTATGACCTGCAGTCTGGTGATGACTTCGCTGCTATTCCTGATGATGTAGCTAAATACCTGGATATTCCAACTGGTTCCTCCGTTGCAACTTACGTCGGTACTAATCTGTCTTCAGATGATCTTAAGAGTGAGTACACCGACTATCTCGGTGAAACGGCTAATAGCGCCGCAGATTGGGTTGCTCTCGCAAAGGCCGCTAAGGCTCGTGCTGAAGAATACCGCGACACCGCAGTAAAGTCGGCTCCTACTGATCTTGCTACTGCAAAGACTGCTGCTCAGAATGCAACTACCCAGGCGGAGGCTGCGCAGAAGGCGGTCGACAAGGTTCAGGAGCTTAAAAACGAGGGCAATGCTACCGATGAGCAGCTTGCCGAGGCCAAGGCTGCAGCTGCTGCAGCTTGGGATGCAGCTCGCGCAGCATGGCAGGCCGTAGCCGATAACTCCACCGGCCAGGACAAGACTGATGCTCAGGCAAAGGCTGATGAAGCCAAGCAGAAGGCTGAAGAAAACGGCAAGACCTACAACACCACTTCTGATGCTGAGAAGGCCCGCGACGCCGCTAAGGATGCTCGCGATAAGGCTGTAGCTGCTGGCAACGATGCTGCTGGTGCTGCTACCGCTGCTTCGAATGCTGCCGAGGCTGCAACTAAGGCAACTGCCGCAGTTACCGCTGCTGGTACCTCTAACACCCCTTCCGATCACGTAGCTGCAACCCAGGCTGAGCAGTATGCTGCTGAGGCCAAGGAAGCTGCTGCTGAGCGCTATGCAGGTCTTGACGCATCCACGGATAATCAGACTGCTGCTGTTTCCGCAGCTGCTGATGCTACTTCCGCCGCAGTGCAGGCTTCCAGCGAGGCTGCCAAGGTAGACGCAGATACCAATGCAGATTCCACCCAGAAGGATGACGCACACCTCGCTGAGGCTAAGGCTTGGGACGCTGCTGCTAAGGCTCACAAGGCTGCTGCTGAAGCTGCTGCCAAGAATGGTGATGCTGAGACCGCTGCTGATGAGGCTGCTAAGGCTAAGACTGCAGCTGATAACGCCAAGGCTGCTGCCGATAAGGTGAACGATCAGACCAAGAAGACTGATGCTCAGGCTGCTGCTAAGGAAGCTGCTGAGGCAGCCGCTTCCGCAGCTACTACTGCTGCTAATGCTGCTAAGGACGACGCCGAGAAGGCACAGACCAAGGCTGATGCATCCGGCAAGCCTGCTGACTATGTGACCGCTGCTCAGAAGTGGCAGGCTGCTGCTGAGGCTGAGCGTGATGCCACCAAGGCTGCTGTTGCTGCTGGTGATCTGGCCACCGCTAAGACTCACGCAGGCAATGCTGATACCTATGCCGCCAAGGCACAGGCTGCTTATGAGTCTGTTCTGAAGGCCACTAACCCTGCTGCCACCCAGCAGCAGAAGGATGCTGCTAAGG
>JAUMUD010000009.1:57989-66065 GCA_030530875.1 Corynebacterium sp. | reverse complement strand
CTCCCTTATTTAGTTTCCCCCACTAACGCAACCACATTTTCTGTCCTATAGCCCAATACCGCGCAGGGCATCAGCATAGAAATCAGGAACAAGATGAGAGTGAAGGTCAATCATAGCGCCCATTCTACGCGTCTCAAGCTACTTCAAGATTCAGAATCCTAGCGCCAAAATTTCCCGTGCCCGTCTTTTTCCGCGATATTGTGCTCAATAATTTCGCGCAGCAGTGCCCAATCCGGCTCCTGCCCAATCGGGATTCTAAAAGCTTGCGCGGTGGGCTTATAGCCCGCAGCCACCAAGCGTTCATGAAAATGCTCCAAGGTGGGGGTCTCCGGGGCCAGGGAAATATGGTGGGCGGCACAACTGAGCCCAATAATAAAGGTGCCATTTTTCACCCACATTGGGGAGCGCCACTTCACCACCGTGTCCAAATCCGGAAAATTACTACTAATCCACGCCATGACCCCTTCGACATAGTCATGACGTGCATCGCCGGCAAGTTTATTTTCAAGCCATTCGCGGTGATTTAACGAGATCTCCATAAAGGCATTATGTAGGATCAAAATTATGTCTGCAAAGCCCATATACACTGACAAAGAACTCGATTGGGCTTTAGTTCCCAATTCTGAAAAAAATATTTGGCACCCCTATGCCACAGTGCCCAGTGCCATCCCCGAATTTCTTGCCGAGTCCACCGAGGGCGTCTATATCACCCTCAAAGGTGGCCTGAAAGTCATTGATGCCATGTCCTCCTGGTGGGCCGCCGCCCTTGGCCACCGCCACCCCGAGATTATCGCAGCCGCCAAGACACAAATCGACCAGATGCCCCATGTGATGTTTGGTGGGCTAAGCCACGAACCGGCAGAAAAGCTCGCAGAAAAAATTCTGAAAATGCTAGGGCCGGGATTTAACCACGTCTTTTATGCCGATTCGGGCTCCATTAGTGTCGAAGTGGCCCTCAAAATGGCCCTCCAAGCCCAACTGGGTCGTGGCCACACCCAGCGCCGCAAAATCCTCACCTGGCGCGGCGGCTACCATGGTGACACCCTCGGTGCCATGAGTGTCTGCGACCCAGAGGGTGGCATGCACAAAATTTGGAAAAATTATGTGCCACAGCAGGTGTTTATCCCCGCCCCCGAGGCCGAGCCTAATATAGAGGCCTATATTTCAGAAATTGAGGCCATCACACCATGGGATGAAATAGCTGCCCTTATTCTTGAGCCCACTATCCAAGGGGCCGGCGGCATGCGCATGCACCCACCCGCACTGGTCAAAGCCGTATCCGAAACCGCCAAAAAACACGGAGTCATCATTATTTATGATGAAATCGCCACTGGTTTTTGGCGCACAGGATCCCTCTTCGCCTTCCACGAGGTGGGCTTCACCCCCGACATTATCTGCCTGGGTAAAGCAATCACCAGCGGATTTATGACCTTTGCGGCCACCATCACCACCACCGACATCGCCAAAGATGTTGGCACACTCATGCATGGCCCTACCTTCATGGCAAATCCCTTGGCCTGCAGTGTTGCGCTGGCTTCTCTTTCGCTTTTCGACGACCCCAGCTGGGCCCAGAAAATTCAGAAAATTGAAGCCCAACTTAGGCGCGAACTTCAACCCGCAGCACTAAACCCCCTGGTGGCCGACGTGCGCGTGCGTGGGGCGATTGGCGTCATTGAGCTCAAAGAGCCCCTTAGCACCCCGGATTTTGAAAAAGTGACTCGCACAGCCCTGAAATATGGGGTGTGGATTAGGCCCTTTGGCAAGCTCATTTACACCATGCCCCCTTATATCAGCACCGAAGCAGAAATCACACAGATCTGCCAGGCTCTTAATGCAGCAGTAGAGGAATTATCATGATTATTTTTATTACCGGCACCAATACTGATGTGGGCAAAACCTGGGCCACCGCTGCCATTGCCGAAGAAGCCCTAAAGCATGGAACAGTGGCGATTTTTAAACCCGCCCAAACAGGGGAGCCCGAAGGACATGGCGATATATATACTGTGGCCCAGATGGTCCCAGGGGTAGAGATTATTGAAGGAGCGCGATACCCAGAACCCCTGGCCCCTAATATTGCCGCGCGCCGTGCCGGTATGAAGCAGCTGGTACTGGAGGACGTCGCAAAGCACATTCAGAAATTGGATTCTGAATTTGACTATGTGCTGGTTGAGGGTGCGGGCGGGGTGCTCGTGCGCATTGCCGATGACTGGACCCTGGCTGACCTTGCCGAAACTGTGCTCACTGCAGCCGATGCGATGGTGGTTGTGGCCAGCACCAAGCTTGGTTCCCTCAATGCGGCGGAGCTGACCACCAGGGAGCTTGAGCGCCGAAATATTCCGCTCAAGGCAATCATCGGGGGACGCGTTGGCCCGGAGCCAGATTTTGTCGAAGAGGAAACTATCCAGGCTCTTCCGGAGGTTACCGGCCTGCCCTATTGTGGCTCCATTCCTGAAGGTAATTGGGCTGGTCGAAAGCTAGACTTGACCAGTGTATTTGGAGAATAATCCCTGATCCCTGTACTATTATTGCTTAGTCCCATAGTTCATTGGGAGTTGTGAATTTTTACCCAGTAGGCCAGCGAGAGCGGCTGACTGGGTTATGCACGTCTTAAAACCGATGTGCTAAGTATCTTCTACGATTTGAGAAAGACGGTTCATGCCCACTATTCAGCAGCTGGTCCGTAAGGGCCGCCACGATAAGACCGCGAAGGTGAAGACCGCCGCGCTGAAGGGTTCCCCTCAGCGTCGTGGTGTCTGCACCCGTGTGTACACCACCCCTCCAAAGAAGCCAAACTCCGCTCTGCGTAAGGTTGCCCGTGTGCGCCTCTCCTCCGGCATCGAAGTTACCGCTTATATCCCAGGTGAGGGCCACAACCTCCAGGAGCACTCCATGGTGCTCGTTCGTGGCGGTCGTGTGAAGGACCTCCCAGGTGTTCGCTATAAGATCATCCGTGGCGCCCTCGATACCCAGGGTGTTAAGGACCGTAAGCAGGCCCGTTCTCGTTACGGCGCTAAGAAGGAGAAGTAAGATAAATGCGTAAGGGAGCAGCGCCAAAGCGCCCTGTAGTTAAGGATCCAGTTTACGGCTCCGAGGTTGTTACCCAGCTCGTTAACAAGGTCCTGCTCGACGGTAAGAAGAGTGTGGCTGAGCGTATCGTCTACGGCGCACTTGAAATCTGCCGTGAAAAGACCGGCACCGACCCAGTTCTGACCCTGGAAAAGGCTCTCGGCAATGTGAAGCCAGAGCTCGAGGTTCGTTCCCGCCGTGTTGGTGGCGCAACCTACCAGGTTCCTGTTGAGGTTCGCCCAGGTCGTGCCAATACCCTGGCACTCCGTTGGCTGGTTATGTTCACCCGTCAGCGTCGCGAGAACACCATGACTGAGCGTCTCGCCAATGAAATCCTCGATGCCGCTAACGGCCTCGGTGCTTCTGTGAAGCGTCGTGAGGATACCCACAAGATGGCTGAGGCCAACCGCGCCTTCGCTCACTACCGCTGGTAGTATTTTTGCAAGTTTGAACCTTCTAAGAGTTAGGGATCACCGTGGCACAAGAAGTGCTTAAGGACCTGAACAAGGTCCGTAACATCGGCATCATGGCCCACATTGATGCCGGTAAGACCACCGCTACCGAGCGTATCCTCTTCTACACCGGTATTAACCGTAAGGTCGGCGAGACCCACGACGGTGCCTCCACCACCGACTGGATGGAGCAGGAGAAGGAACGCGGTATCACCATTACCTCCGCTGCTGTTACCTGCTTCTGGAACGGCAACCAGATTAACATCATCGACACCCCAGGTCACGTTGACTTCACCGTTGAGGTGGAGCGCTCCCTGCGCGTGCTCGACGGTGCAGTTGCTGTCTTCGACGGTAAGGAAGGCGTGGAGCCTCAGTCCGAGCAGGTGTGGCGTCAGGCTGCTAAGTACGACGTACCACGTATCTGCTTCGTGAACAAGATGGACAAGATGGGTGCAGACTTCTTCTTCACCGTTGGCACCATCGTTGACCGTCTGGGTGCAAAGCCATTGGTTATGCAGCTTCCAATCGGTGCTGAGGATGACTTCGACGGCGTCGTCGACCTCATCAGCATGAAGGCCATCACCTGGCGCGGCAAGGTCGAGGTTGGCGCTGAGCCTACCATCGAGGAAATTCCTGCCGAGCTGGCTGACCAGGCTGCTGAGTACCACGAGAAGCTCCTCGAGACCGTTGCTGAGTCCGATGAAGCTCTCATGGAGAAGTACTTCGGTGGCGAGGAACTTTCCATTGAGGAAATCAAGGCCGCCATCCGCAAGATGACCGTCGCTTCTGAAATCTACCCAGTCTTCTGCGGTTCTGCTTACCGCAACAAGGGCATCCAGCCACTGCTCGATGCTGTTGTTGACTACCTCCCAACCCCACTGGACATCGGCGAGGTTGTTGGCCACAAGGTTGGCGACGAGAGCGTTGAGCTCACCCGTAAGCCTTCCGTTGATGCCCCATTCGCATCCCTGGCCTTCAAGATTGCCGTTCACCCATTCCACGGCAAGCTCACCTTCGTCCGTGTTTACTCCGGTCGCGTTGAGCCAGGCCAGCAGGTCGCTAACTCCACTAAGGGTAAGAAGGAGCGCGTCGGTAAGCTCTTCCAGATGCACGCCAACAAGGAAAATCCTGTGGACGAGGCACTGGCAGGTAATATCTACGCCTTCATCGGTCTCAAGGACACCACCACTGGTGACACCCTCTGCGACCTGAACGACCAGATCATCCTCGAGTCCATGAGCTTCCCAGATCCAGTGATCGAGGTTGCCATCGAGCCTAAGACCAAGAGCGACCAGGAGAAGCTCTCCATCGCTATTCAGAAGCTCGCTGAAGAGGACCCAACCTTCACCGTTAAGCTCGACGAAGAGACCGGCCAGACCGTTATCGGCGGTATGGGTGAGCTCCACCTCGACGTTCTTGTTGACCGCATGAAGCGCGAATTCAAGGTTGAGGCTAATGTCGGTGCCCCACAGGTTGCTTACCGTGAGACCATCCGCAAGGCTGTGGATAAGGTCGAATACACCCACAAGAAGCAGACCGGTGGTTCTGGTCAGTTCGCTAAGGTCATCATTGCTATTGAGCCATACGAGCCAGACCCAGAGACCCTGGAAGAGGGCGAGTCCGCAACCTACAAGTTCGAGAATGCCGTTACCGGTGGTCGTGTTCCAAAGGAATACATCCCATCCGTGGACGCTGGTATTCAGGACGCTATGCAGTACGGTTACCTCGCAGGCTTCCCACTGGTGAACATCAAGGCAACGCTGCTTGACGGTGCATACCACGAGGTTGACTCCTCCGAAATGGCCTTCAAGATTGCCGGTTCCCAGGCTCTGAAGGAAGCTGTTGCTAAGGCAAAGCCAGTTCTTCTCGAGCCAGTGATGGCAGTGGAAATCACCACTCCTGAGGAGTACATGGGTGAAGTTATCGGTGACGTTAACTCCCGCCGTGGCCAGGTTCAGTCCATGGAGGACCGTTCCGGTGCCAAGCTGGTTAAGGCTAAGGTTCCACTTTCCCAGATGTTCGGTTATGTTGGTGACCTGCGTTCCAAGACCCAGGGTCGCGCCAACTACTCCATGCTCTTCGACTCCTATGCTGAGGTTCCAAGCAACGTCGCACAGGAAATCATCGCTGAGCGCACCGGTCAGTAAGATCGGAAATCCATAAGTGTCGGTGCCCCGTTCCCGATGAGCGGGGCACATGCCACGACATTTATGTAGGCTAGGTTGTGTAGCGGCTTGCAGGTTACTGGTTCAAAACCGTCGCCTGTTGGCCGTTACACCAGCGGAAATATAGGGTTTGAAAAATTCTCTGTTTTTCCCTACAATCTAGTAATTGGCAATAAAGCGTCGCGACGCCAAAACGGGTTGGCGCCGTGATTTATCCAAATTTGTGGCTGCGAAGGTCGTAGCCACCATGAAGTCCAGGAGGACATACAGTGGCAAAGGCGAAGTTCGAACGTACCAAGCCGCACGTTAATATTGGTACCATTGGTCACGTTGACCACGGTAAGACCACTCTTACCGCTGCTATCACCAAGGTGCTCGCAGATGAGTATCCAGATCTCAACCAGGCTTTCGCTTTCGATGCCATCGATAAGGCACCGGAAGAGAAGGAACGTGGTATTACCATTAACATCTCCCACGTGGAGTACCAGACCGAAAAGCGCCACTATGCTCACGTGGACGCCCCAGGTCACGCTGACTACATCAAGAACATGATCACCGGTGCTGCCCAGATGGACGGCGCTATCCTCGTGGTCGCTGCTACCGACGGTCCTATGCCTCAGACCCGTGAGCACGTTCTGCTCGCTCGCCAGGTGGGTGTTCCTTACATCCTCGTCGCTCTGAACAAGTGCGATTCCCCTGACGTTGATGAGGAAATGATCGAGCTCGTCGAGATGGAAATCCGCGAAATGCTCGCTGAGCAGGATTACGACGAGAACGCACCTATCGTTCACGTTTCTGCTCTTAAGGCTCTCGAGGGTGACCCAGAGTGGACCGCTAAGATCGTTGAGCTCATGAAGGCTTGCGACGAGTTCATTCCAGACCCAGTTCGTGAGACCGACAAGCCATTCCTCATGCCTATCGAGGATATCTTCACCATTACCGGTCGTGGCACCGTGGTTACCGGCCGTGTTGAGCGCGGTCGCCTGAACGTGAACGAGGAAGTTGAAATCCTCGGTATCCGCGAGAAGAGCACCACCACCACCGTTACCGGTATTGAGATGTTCCGCAAGCTCCTCGACTTCACCGAGGCTGGCGACAACTGCGGTCTTCTCCTCCGTGGTATCAAGCGCGAAGATGTTGAGCGTGGCCAGATCGTGGCTAAGCCAGGCGCTTACACCCCTCACACCGAGTTCGAGGGTTCCGTCTACGTTCTGTCCAAGGACGAGGGCGGCCGCCACACCCCATTCTTCAACAACTACCGTCCACAGTTCTACTTCCGTACCACTGACGTGACCGGTGTTGTTACCCTCCCAGAGGGCACCGAGATGGTTATGCCTGGCGACAATGTCGACATGAAGGTCGAGCTCATCCAGCCAGTGGCTATGGACGAGGGTCTGCGCTTCGCTATCCGCGAGGGTTCCCGCACCGTCGGCGCTGGCCGTGTTACCAAGATCATCAAGTAATATTCTTACTTTTTGATTTCGACGCTCACCCCTTAGGGGGTGGGCGTTTTTTGGTTTTGCTGAATTTTGCTTTGCGACGACCCCTAAAAAGCCCCCAAGTTCCTACCAAGTTTTTCAAAATTGCTTTTTCACCGCCCAAAAAGCCAATTAAAAATCAGCCCCTACCAGTACAAAAGCCTAATTCCGGCCCATTTTTCAGGCATCAGTATTTCTGCCATACTGCTTGGGATAGTTCATCATACGCACGAAAGGAACATCCCCCATGAGCCTCAAGAAGCGTCCCCTCGCCCTCCTGCTGACCGCCAGCCTGCTCACTACCTCAACGACGGTGGCCCTGAATCCCGTTGCGGCCCATGCAGCCACCTATGCTAATGCTGGTGTGACCGTGACAGGCAATGTGTCCTCAGGATCGAATCTGACGGCCTCTGACGCCACTTCGGGCACCACAATCAAGGAGAAGGTCGAACTGAGCGGTTTCGACTCTGATACGGCCGTTACGGCCACTGCATACCTCCTTCCAATCAATAATGGCGTCTTTGATTCCGCCAATACTGCCATTGCGACCGGTACGAAGAAGCTCACCACTACCACTGAGGGTAAGGCCAGCGGTGAAATCTCCATCAAGGTCCCTGCCAATACGCTAAACCAGTACGGCACCTATGGCGTTTATGTTGAACTCAGTTATGGCAATGGCCAGAAAATTGCCGTGACCGACACTGGCTCCCAGACCGTCTCTGTGTCTGCCCCAAGCTTCAAGGACCAGCTCAAGACCGCCTATAACCAGGTCTCCAGCATCAAGACCGGTCTTTCCACCCTTAAGTCCATCCTCTCCTCCATCAAGAGCTTCACCTCCACTCTTAAGACTGTGGCCAACAGCGCCTCCGCGCTCCTCGAGTCCAGCACCACAACCACAACGACCACGACCACGAC
>JAUMUD010000009.1:0-57979 GCA_030530875.1 Corynebacterium sp. | reverse complement strand
ATTCAAAAAAATACCGCGGCCAACAAAAACATCAACCACCACCACGACGGACACCACCACGACCGAGTCCACCACTGAGGCATCGACAGCTAGCACCGATACCACTACCGACTCCTCCACGGACACCACCGAGCCAACCACCGCCGAAAGCACTGACTAAATGAAACTCACCCGAAAGTTTGCTGCTTTCACTCTAGCCGGCGCCCTTCTTTGTAGCGGGGCACCGGCTTTTGCCGAAGAAGCAGCCCCACTCACCACTGCCGATAACACTCAAAATCCGACTGCTGCAGTCAATACCGCGGTCCCGGCAATTACCAGCACCACCACCGGTGAAACCACCGTATGGGCAAACCAGGCGCAGCTGGGCTTTACACTTGCGGAGACCCTCAATTACGAGAACCTCCAGCCCAACAGCCTCTACGCCATTCGCGCCAATATCATTGCGCTCACCAGCGGTGGCACCATTGACTATGACAGCGGGGCAGTGTATACCAGCGTGGACACCTTCACTACCAGTGACACCGGTGCTGGCCAGGTATCCCAGTCCATTCTCGTGCCCAAGGACACCCTTGGGGTCGGCACCAAATACGCCATTGTCTGGACCATCTCCTATGACAATCTCGAAGGCTCCCAACTGGTCTCCGTGAATCCAAGCCCAACGGCCCCACAAACCGGCGAACAGGACATTGTCTACACCGACCTCGACAACCAGGTCCTCGACGTCAAAGCCCTCGACCTTCTCCACGGCGCCAAAGAAGCCCTCGATGTTGTCATGCCCGTCTGGAGCACCGCCCGCAGCGTTCAAACCGGTATCACCATTTACAACACGCTCGCCTCCACCACTGCGGCCCAGAGCTTCAGCACCGCGACCGGCTCCTCACTGGGCAGCCTCCTCGGCTTCGTCGGCTCGACCGCAGGCACGGCGCTCATCAGCTCCTCCGCGCTCGCCCTCTTTACCTACGGCTCGCTGCTCGCTGCTGAAATTGGCGGAATGATGAATACCAACCAGCTTCTTGCCACCGGCCAAATCACTCAATAAAACTACGTTAGTTTTACCCTCAAAAGCCCAGTTATAAAACAAAAGCCCAGGAAAAGTTTTTCGAAAAAATCCTTTGACTTACGAAAATTTTTCCATTTTGTTAAGGTGATCATCGCGCCTGATTTCCGCAGGCCAGACCATGTATCTGTCTCACAGAAAGGTAACTGAAGGTAACTGAGTGACCACCCAAACCGCAACTTTTAAAAAGCAAGCCCTCACCGGACCACTACTTGCCGGCCTCGCCTTCCTCACAGCGATGGCACCTTTTGCCACCGACATGTACCTGCCGTCCTTCCCCCAGGTCCAGGCAGACCTCCACGCCGATTCCGCCCTGGTGCAGCTCACACTGACCACCTTCATGATCGGCATGGGCGTTGGCCAGCTCATCCTTGGCCCAATTTCTGATTCCAAGGGTCGCCGCGCACTACTCATCGGCTCCACGATTTTCTCAATCCTCGGCTGCATTCTCTGCGCACTGTCCCCAAGCATTTGGGTGCTGCTCATTGCTCGAACCATTGTCGGCTTCGCCTCCGGCGGCTCCGCAGTTCTCGCCCGTTCTGTGGTTTCCGACCTCGCCACCGGCAAAGCCGCCGCCAAAGCCTACGGCCTGCTCTCCATGATTCAAGGCCTCGCCCCAGTCATCGCCCCACTGCTCGGCGGCATTCTTGATAAGCCAATCGGCTGGCGCGGCGTCTTCATCGTCCTCGCAGGCATCGCTACTGCACAGTTCCTCGTTTCGCTGGCCGTCAAGGAATCGCGCCCCGCCGAGGAGCGTACCGACGGCGGCCTCTCACACCAGCTTCATGTTTTCGGAACACTGATGCGCCAGGCAGATTTCCGCGGTTATGCCCTTGCCTTCGGCTTCGGCTTCGCCTGCCTCTTCGCCTATATTTCGGCCTCCCCATTCATCATTCAGGAGCAGCTTGGCCTTCCAACTCTGGTTTACTCGGCCCTCTTCGCCATTAACTCCCTGGGCCTGGTCATCGGCGCCATTGTTTCAAACCGACTGCTCAAAACCTACGACCCACAGCCAATTTTGCGCACTGCCGTTATCGCAATGACCATTATTGGCATTCTCATTGTCCTCGTTGGCCTTTTTGCTCTCAACGTCTGGATTATCTGCCCACTGCTCTTCCTCAATGTCATGGGCGTTGGCTTCGTCCTTGGCAATGCCACCGCTCTCGGCCAGGATGCCGCCGGCCGCTTCGGTGGCGCCGGTGCTGCCATCATGGGCTTCCTCCAGGCCATTTTCGGCGGCATTATGTCCCCACTGGTTTCCATCGGTGGCAACCCAGCAGTTGCCAGCGGTGTCTGCATCACCGTGTGCGCCATTATCGCCGTTGCGGTCGTGCAGATTGCCGGCCGTGCCCGCGCTATTGCAGCGCAGAAGTAAGACGACAGACATTGTCGATATAGCGGCGGAACCACGACCGTCGCTCCCATACCTCCTTGGTCAGGACAGTTGACTTCTCCATATACTCCTGGCCAAGGTTTTTTAATTGCTCGGTCAAATCCCCATGCGCCGCCAAAAGGGAAATTTCATAATTCAAACCAAAACTGCGCATATCCAAATTCGAGGACCCCACCGCAGCAATCGGCTCCTCCAAATGCGGGTCCGTAATCACAAATTTTGAATGCAGCACAAACGGCGCCGGATACAGGTGAATATTCACGCCCGCGTCCAGCAACTGCGAATAATAGGACGACTGCGCATGCCCAACCAAAAACTGGTCTGATTGCTCGCTGACCAGCAAATCTACCCGCACCCCGCGATAACAGGCGGTCGTAATCGCATCAAAAAGCGACTCATCCGGAATAAAATACGGGCTACAAATTATCAAATGCTCCTTGGCATGATGAACCAGGGAGGTAAACATACGCCGATTCGGCTCGGTATTATAACCAGGACCGGATGGCACCAGCTGAACCAGATTCTTATTTTCGCTTATCGACGCCCCCGATCCGCTCGCAATAATCCTCTGATTCGTCTCCATCAGCCAGTCCATGGCAAATACGCGCTCAAGGGCATCAACGACTGGGCCTTCAAATTCGATCATCACATCCACCCAGTGGCGACCAAGACGTTTATTCGCACCCACCAGGTAGCTGGAGTCGATCATATTTTGGCTGCCCATAAAGCCAACCCGACCATCAACCACCATGAGCTTGCGGTGGTTGCGAAGGTCTGGTCGCCTAAAGCGCAGCTTCCATGGCTGCAGTGGCAACATGACATGCCAGTCCACACCAATGGCGGTGAGACGCTTACCCAGGGTCATATAGCCGGGGTATTTCCAACTGCCCACATGGTCAAAGAGCAGACGCACACGCACACCGCGCTCCACGGCCCGCTTACAGGCCTGGAAGAACACATCCGTGGTGGAATCCCAGGCCACAATGTAGATTTCAATGTGGACAAATTCCTTGGCCTCATCAATGACCTGCGCCATACGGGCAATGGTCTCATCATAATCGGCATAGACACCCTTGTTTTGTGACCATGCTGCAGGGGTGCCAGTGAGCTTTCTATTCAAGGCAATAATGGAGGCCAGCTCCGTGCCCACTTCCACATCCACCGGGAAGTCCGGCAAATCAGCATTCACATTTTGAATTCGCTCATTAATATCGCGCTGAATCCTGTGTCGACGCCGACTGATATAGGTACCACTCATCAAGAAATACGCTGGCCAACCCACTACTGGGATGAACAGAATGGCCATCAACCACGCCGAGGCCGAGGAAGGCTTACGGTTAGAAGGAACCACACCAACCGCAACAATCTTGATGATATATTCCAGAACAAGGCCAGCAGTCTGCCAGCCTTCAAGATGAAAGTGGACAATACTTAGCACTGATACTCCACTACCAGTAGGGCATGATCCGAGGTCCCCTTAGTCTGACGCTCCTTCTTATCGATAAAAGCACCAATTGGGTTTAGGCCCCGCGAAAGCTCAAAGTCAATGCGCATACCCTCGTCCTTCCACAGACGACCACCCATATAGTCCCAATAGGTATAACCGTCATAGAAGTTCTCAGCGGCATCCTCAAGACCGGCCTCAATCAAAGCCCCAAAGGCTTCACGTTCCGCCGGGCTCACATGGGTTTCGCCTGGATAGGTGTCCCACACGTCCTGGTCGGTCGGGGCCACATTAAAGTCACCCATCACAACCATGGGGTCACTGGTTGCCACCACATATTCCCGAAGCTTTTCTAAAAACTCAAGCTTGTACTGATAATGCCGGTCTTCCAAAGACCGACCATTGGGAACATAGACACTCCAAATATCCACCCCGCCACAGCGTGCACCAAGGGCACGGGCCTCAATAGGCTGCGGGGCAGAAGCATCCTTAGCAAAACCTGGCTGGCCAGGGAATGCTTCCTGAATATTTTCCAAACCCACACGGGAGAAAATTGCCACACCATTCCACTGGTTATAGCCCACATAATGCCACTGGTAACCAGCATCACGCAGAGCCGGAAAATCCGGAACCTGCTCTGGCTTAGCCTTAATTTCCTGCAGAGCCAAAATATCCAAATCATGCTCCACAATGGCCTTTTCCACACGGTCATGACGGGCACGAATGGAATTAATATTCCACGTACCCACACGGAGAGTATTTGAATCAGGCTTCGTCATAAATACCAATATACCTGTTTAACCGTTCTATCTAATCGCGTACGCCCACAGGGATCTATAATAAATATCGTGGATTCTCATATTTATACTGACCTGGTCTTAGTCTCCTCCCGTGTCATGCGCAAACTCATTCGCGAAGCCATGCCTGGAGAGTCCGCCACAGACCTGGGTGCCCTTGCTCTTCTGGAGCAAAATTCCAATATTCCAATGAGCACCTTCGCCCTGCAGTTTGGCACCTCCCAGCCGGCTGTCACCAAGGTAGTTAATAAGCTTGCCGGCCAGGGTTTCATTTCAAAAAATAAGAGCCCCAATGATATGCGCCAGACCCTCATTGCCATTACCCCCAAGGGCCTTGAGTTCCTGCAGGCACAGCGCATGATCGCAGCTCAGTATCTCGAGAAGCTCTTCCACAGCCTAAACGAAGAGGACCTCGCCGCCATTCGCAGGTCGGTCGAGATCCTCAAAAACAAGGTTGATGATCCTCGTTAGTCTTCGAAAGCAGTAACCTCAAATCGAGTTGGGGTCTGAGCGCCACGACGAGACACAGTAATGGCTGCTGCGGTGGCTGCAAACTGCAGAATCTGCTCCCACTCATCCTTATTGAGAATCTGGGCACACTGCTGTGGGGTCATACCCTTAATGCGGGCACGACGGCTAATCTCGGCAAGCAGGGAGGCCATAATAGTGTCACCAGCACCAATAGTATCCACCACGTCGACCTTCACAGATGGAACGTCAATCTGGGTATTACCCTTCAGAAGCATAAGACCCTGAGAACCACGGGTAATCACCGTAATAGGTGCACGTGCACCACCGAGGAATTCAAACTCCTCCTGGCTGAGCTTAAGCAGGGTCACCTCGTCCAACAGACCCTTGATGAACGCACGGTGCTTAGCGGTCTCATAGAATGGGCGAATATTTGGGTCCAAGGCAATCATGGTGCCACGAGAGTGCATGTTATGAAGCAGCTCCGCATAGGCAGAAGCACCAGGCTCCAGGGCCAGCGAACAGGTACCAAAATAGGCAATATCGCCAGTAATACGGTCACCAAATTCAGCAGGATTCACAAAACGGTCAGCGGTGCCGTCCATATAGAAATTATAGGAAGCCGAACCATCAGCACCGATAGAAGTCACAGCCAGGGTGGTTGGCTCTGGGCCACGCTGCACGAACTGGGTATTAACACCTTCCGAACGAAGCTGATCCACCATAGCCTGGCCAAAAGCATCCGTGGACAGGCGAGAAACAAAAGAAACCTCAGCTTCAAGGCGAGAGGCAGCCAAAGCCACGTTATATGGGCCGCCGCCTAGCGCAGGCTCATAGGGAGCCAATGGGTTGGAATAGGTCGGGATGAGGTCGACAAGGCCTTCACCACAGACGGTGATCATAAAATTTCTCCTTAGAGAGCCGAAAAATATTCCAAAAAACTCGATTACCAATCTTAGTGGAAAATGCGCAGATTTTGGGAGCAATACTCATAAATGTACTAAATTAGATGGAGTGAGTAACGAACAACTTCCAGAGCAATTACGAATCCGCCGCGAGAAGCGCGAGCGCCTCATTCAGGAAGGCACCGAGCCATATCCTGTTGTCGTCGACCGAACCCACTCCATTACCGAGATTCGCGAAAAATATGATGGCACTCTCGAAGCTGGAGAAGAAACCCAGGATGAAGTAGCCGTAGCCGGCCGCGTCATCTTTGTTCGTAATACCGGCAAGCTGTGCTTCGCCACCCTCCAGGAGGGCACTGGCACCCAGCTCCAGGCCATGCTTTCGCTCGCCGAAGTCGGCGAAGACCGCCTGGCCGCATGGAAGCAGGACGTCGACCTTGGCGATTTCGTCTCGGTTCGCGGCCGTGTCATTTCCTCCAAGCGCGGCGAGCTCTCCATCATGGCCAAGTCCTGGCAGATGGTCTCCAAGTCCCTGCGCCCACTTCCTGTCGCCCACAAGGAAATGAGCGAGGACAGCCGCATCCGTCACCGCTACACCGACCTCATCATGCGCCCACAGGCCCGCCAGAATGCGCTCACCCGCATCAAGGTCATGCGCGCCCTGCGTAACTATTTGGAATCCCAGGGCTTCCTCGAGGTCGAAACCCCAATGCTGCAGACCCTGCATGGTGGCGCCGCTGCCCGCCCATTCATCACGCATTCCAACGCCCTCGACATCGACCTCTACCTGCGCATTGCTCCTGAGCTCTACCTCAAGCGCTGCGTGGTCGGCGGCATCGAGCGCGTCTTCGAGGTCAACCGCAACTTCCGCAACGAAGGCGTGGACTCCTCCCACTCCCCAGAATTCGCCATGCTGGAAACCTACCAGGCCTGGGGTACTTATGATGATGGCGCCGAAACCATCAAAAATCTCATCCAGTACGTGGCCAAGGAAGTATTCGGCTCCCTCCAGGTAGAGCTTGTCGACGGCACCACCTACGACTTTGGTGGCGAGTGGAAGACCATCGAAATGTATCCTTCCCTCAACGAAGCCCTCGCCCGCAAGTTCCCAGGCCAGCCTGAGGTCACCATCGACTCGACCGTCGATGAGCTTAAGGAAATCGCCAAGGTCATCGGCCTCGAGGTCAAGACCGGCTGGGGACATGGCAAACTCGTCGAGGAAATCTGGGAGCTGCTGTGTGAAGACCAGCTCTACGGACCAATCTTCGTTCGCGACTTCCCAGTGGAGACCAGCCCGCTTACCCGCCAGCACCGTTCCAAGCCAGGGGTTACCGAAAAGTGGGACCTCTACGTGCGCGGCTTCGAGCTTGCTACCGGCTATTCTGAGCTTGTTGACCCAGTTATCCAGCGCGAGCGCTTCGTCGACCAGGCACGCCTCGCTGCCGGCGGCGATGATGAGGCCATGGTTCTCGACGAAGACTTCCTCACTGCCATGGAACAGGGCATGCCACCAACCGCAGGTTGCGGCATGGGTATCGACCGTCTGCTGATGGCGCTTACGGGTCTTGGCATTCGCGAGACTGTGCTCTTCCCAATGGTCAAGCCTGAAGTTAAGCAGGATAGCAACAGCGAAGAAACCGCTGACACCGAAGAGTAATTTTCGAAATTTTCCCAGTGCCGGTCCGAAAGGATCGGCACTTTTTCATTTCTTAATTCGCTTCCACGTGTCACGCACCAACATTTTCCGCAGCAGCACCCACTGCTCCGGCACCAATGGATCCAAGCCACGCTGCGTGCCATGAGCCTGCATAATGGCCGACTGAGGACCAGCAAAAGTGCCTACCAATGGGTGACCAGTTTGTGGATCCCACCACACGGCCGTGCCCAAATCCCAATGAATATGCAGGTTATTCTCGTGATGCGTAATCATGATATGGTGGCGCTCACACACCAGCACAATATTTGACGTGCGCGTTTCCGGATTATCCTTAAAGCGCAGGAGATGATGCGCCTGCAGGTCCACTGTTTCATTGCAATAGGGGAAAGCACAGCAGGTATGCGTGGTCTGCATAATTGCTCTATCGACGGCCGTTCCAAAACGCCCTTTGGAATAACCAATTGGCAACCCATCTTGGTCATGGAGCACAAAGGCCTCATTAGTTTGCTCATTGCCCCAGGCACGAAGATTATCCGCCAATTCCTCGGCCGAGTAATTACGACCATTGGCAAAAATCCCAAAGTCTGGATTCTTTTCCAAAATGTCCATATTCACCGAGACATTCATCGTGATTGGAATGCCCTCACCATCAGCCATGGATCGCAGGAACAGGGCAGAGGCCTGACCGATTAATTCCTTGCGGTACTTGGAGCGATCCTCAGCAGAAATCTTGCGAATCTGCCCCTTGACACCATTTTGAAAAATCTGCGTGTCAAAATCACTCAACCCCGAAATCCGAATCTCATTGTCATTCCGGCCCCGTCTGCTCACCTTCAAGCGCACATTGCGATCACTGGCCAGCTGGCGTGGTTCTGAAAGCTCTGCACCATCCACAAAGGACTCATCTTCCACACACTCCACCGGTACCTCCGGCACATCAGGCGCTGGCAGATTCGCCGGGTCAAAGGCCTCAGGATTGGTCGCCATTAACTCGGCTCGTGCTTCTTCATATTCAGCCTCCCGCAGGGCTCTCTGCTTGGCTTTCCAGGCCTCATTATGGTCACGCACCGCCACACGCACCGCGTTCAAAGCCTGTGTTGGGCTTACACTCCCAAGACCCTGTAGAACATCGCGCAGGAAGACCAGCTGGTCGTGGTGCACCTGGCTTGGGGCTGGCTTCTCCCAGTCACCCAGCAGGGCACGCACCTTGAGCACCATTAGGGTCATGGTTGGCACAGAAATCTGCAGCATGAGCAGCACAGTACCCAGCATTGGGAAATGCAGGGCTGCACCAGCATAGTCAAAGCTGCGCGCCTCATTGGCATGCACATTGTGGTTCTCAGTGATATTCCGAATGCGCTTCTTTGGCTTTTCCTTCTTGTTCTCCTCGTAGAGTTTTTTCGCACGTACCACTCCCGAGGCCTGATTAATCAGCGCCAGCTCCTCGGTGCTCATGGTCGACATATGTGCAATGGCGGCCTCGTACTTGTCGATCGGAATCCCAGGCGGGACCACACCAGTTAGTGTCATTGTTCTTCTCCTTCTGTCATAGATGTCCAACAAGTGATTTGAGCTCAATACCACAACTATGACAGAGAAAAGCCCGCCCCACAGCACCTCCCGGATCAGCCTGTGGATAGAGCAAGTTATCCACAGAAAATCTTAGGTGAGTATCGCATCCTGCCCACCCTGCGACAGAGACGGAAGGTTTTTCCTATAAATCCCCAGGCGCAAAAAAGGGCCATGACCAGTCAAAACCAGCCATAGCCCCTAATTTATTAACTCGGATTCGAAAAATATCGGTGCGCGTGAGATTTTTCAAATTCCAAACGCTCATACAGCGCCCGCCCGGCCTCATTCGAAGCCAAAACCTGTAAATAAGCATGTGACGCACCCTTACGTGCGCCCCAATCCAGCACCTGAAGACCAAGCAAAGTACCCAGCCCACGCTGCCGATAATCCGGATGCACCTCAACCGCCGAATATCCAAGCCACCAGTTACCCCGATGGTCAGCAGTCAAAGTACCACGCGTAATTGCCACCGTCTTACCCGAATCCGCACACAAGCTCGCAAAGATCATTTCACCATCAATGGAACTCCGCAGCAGATTAAGCGCACTCAAAGGCAAGGGCTTCCCGCGAAAATGGTACATATCCAACCAATTTCGACATGGCTGTGCACTAAAACGGCAGTAATAGCCCTTCTTCACCGGCACAACCACATCGTGCAAATCCCGATACAGGGTCATAATCTCAGGGCCAGCAACCCAGCCCTCATCCAGCAGACCCGTGGCCTTCACACCAAGCTCATCGGGCACCAACACCTGCGGTGCTAACCCATGAGCATGATAAAAGGCCTCGATGGGCGCCAAAGGCAGTGGCTTCTCCCAGGCCTCCGGCTCCAAAGGGGCTGCGGAATTCGACCGCTCGGTGATACCATCGCCGGCGCGCAGCAACCAGCCGTGCACCATCTGATGCTCAATGCCCGGAAAAGCCCTGGCAGTAGCATATTCAATGGCGCGAATCCGTTCAAAATTTTCCAACTGAATTCCAACCGCTAGTCGTCGTGCCCGAATGGATCCTGGTCCTCACCAGGCATCCAGGTAAGCCCGGCGGTATTCCACCCATTGGCCTTAATTGCCTTCTTCGCAGCCCTCTTCCAACGGCCAGTCAGAACATCGGTATACACAAAACCATCCAAATGGCCGGTCTCATGCTGCAGGCAACGGGCAAAAAATCCCCGGCCCTCAATTTCCACAGGCTCACCGGCCAAATCCACACCGGTCACCTTGGCCCAGTCCGCACGACCGGTAGGGAAAAATTCCCCTGGTACCGACAAACAGCCCTCGTCACAGGACCCATCATCCGGTGGCAAGGTTTCTGGAATTTCCGAAGTTTCCAAAACCGGATTAATCACATAACCGCGACGATTCTCACCCAGCTCCTCATCCGGGCAATCATAAACAAAAATGCGCTTGCTCACACCAATCTGATTGGCGGCCAGACCAACGCCATGAGCAGCATCCATGGTCACAAACATATCCTCAATTAGCTCGGCCAGGCCGGGCTCTGCCAAATCCACAACCTCGGTTGGGTTGTGCAAAACAGGATCACCATAAATAACAATAGGTCGGATACTCATGAGTAATATAGTACCCATGTCAGATAGCCTGGGCGATGTCGACCGCGCAATTTTGGAATTTGCCAACTCTCTGCGCAATACCTCGCCGCGCTCTCTGGGTGCGCGCGAGGAGGAAATCTACCGCGTGCTGGGACTGAGCCCGATTCGCTACTACCAGCGCCTCAACATGCTTATCGACGATCCCCAAGCCAACGCCTCCTATCCTCTTTTGCTTTCTCGTCTTCGAAGGCAAAGAGAAAGGCGGGAGCGGGAGCGCCTCGAGGCCAAAAAAGACACGTAGGGTAAAGTAGTGTGCGTGAATAACAACCAGCAGATTCCTCTCCGCGGCCTTGCCATGATTCTCATTGCTGTTGCCATTGCCCTTGGCTTTTGGGTGGCAGTGAGTGTTATTCGTGATCATGGTGGTTCTACCAGCACAAATTCCGCTCCCGCTGTGACTACCTCCAGTGTGGCTGCTACCACCGCTTCGAGTGCCGTATCGAATTCCACTGCACCTGAAAGTTCTAGCGCGCCGGCAAGTTCCTCTGTTGCCCCTGCGTCCCAACCAATTAATGTTTTGAATAACTCCATGGTTTCGGGTCTTGCAAACCGCGTGGGCGATATTGTTCGTGGTGCCGGCTTTAGCCTTGGTACGGTGGGTAACTATTCGGAATCCAATTTCCCAAATTCGGTTGTTCTCTACCCAGCCAATGATCCTGCAGCCCAGGCTGAGGCCGAGCGTGTTGCCCAGGCTCTCAATATTCCTGCCCAGGTTATTCCTGAAGGTGTGAATGTCACTGGCATTACGGTTATTACTACTTCTGATCTTGACCGTTAAGAAATGAACGAAATTCCTCTGCAGCCTTTTGCCCGCTCCGCACGTCCCACCCTTGGTGTGGAGTGGGAAGTGGGCATTATTGATAGCCGCACCGGTGAATTGGTGCCTGTTGCTGGTCCTCTGATTGAGGCCATTTCCAAAACCGACCCTGGTTTGCACGTTGAGCGTGAGTTTTTGGCCAATACCGTTGAGGTCATTAGCCCGGTTTTAGAAAATGCTGCCCAGGTGCGCAGTTTCATTACCGATGCCCATGAGACTCTCACCAAGGCCAGCATTGATGCTTCCACGGTTTTAGGCTTCCCCATTAAGCCCTGGGCTGGTGGCTGCCACCCCTATGCCCGTTGGGATCAGCAGGTGCTGACCGAAAAGTACACCTATGAGGAAATCATCGAGCGCACCCAGTATTGGGGACGTCACATGCTGATTTGGGGTGTGCATGTGCATATTGGTTGCCGCCATGAAGACCGTGTGTGGCCACTGATCAATGCGCTTTTAATGCAGTTTCCTCATATTTTGGCCCTTAGTGCCTCAAGCCCATTTTGGGAGGGTGTGGATACCGGTTATGTTTCCCACCGAACCATGCTCTACCAGCAGTTGCCAACGGCAGGCATTCCACCACAGTTCCGTTCCTGGGAGGAATATTCCTCCTATGTTGAGGACCAGATGCATTCCGGCGTGATTAACCACACCGGCTCCATGCATTTTGATATTAGGCCGGCCTCCAAGTGGGGCACCATTGAAATTCGCATTGCCGATTCCGTTTCAAATCCCGCCGAACTTGCCGCCATCGTGGCCTTTATTCACTGCCTCTTTATCTACTATGACCGCGTTATTGACCGTCATGGTATTGAGGCCCTTCCAAGCCTCCAGGATTGGCATGTTAGGGAAAATAAATGGCGTGCTGCCCGCTATGGTCTTGAAGCTATTGTGATTACTAGTCGCAATACCGATGAGAAATTAGTCACAGAAGATATCCGTGATTGGGTCGAGGTTCTTATGCCTATTGCCCAGGAGTTTGGCTGTGAGGAGGAGCTTCGCGGCGTGCTTAGCATTATTGACATGGGCAATCCCGCTACTCGCATGCGAGAGGCTTTTGAAAAGGGCACGAGCCTTCAGGAATTGGTGGTTGAAAACTGGGAATAGTGACCTAAAAATAACCTGAATTCTGTTTAGGAATTTCATAAGTTTTTCAATAATATATAAGTTGAAAAACATGTATATCCCTGAACTGAGGTCACTATGAACAGACTGTTCAAGCCGGTTCTCGCGGCTTTTAGTGCTATGGCCATCGGTATGAGCCTTCTACCAGAAGCGCCTGCCGTTGAGCTTTCTCCAATGGCGCAAATTAGCGTTTCGGATTCTGGTCCTACCAATCTGACCATTAGTTATAGTGCTGGGCATAAAGACGTGGTTAAAGCACGCCTTTCCCGTATTGCGGAGATTGATTATGAATCAGTGAATTATCCGGTATTCGATATCACTATTGATTCCAATAAAATTGTGCTGCTCTCAGCTATCCCTGGCATTGAGCGTGTAGAGAAAACTCTCAAGGCCAATGACATGGATCCGGTGGAGTATAAGAGCATCGAGCGCAATCCGCTCTACTACGAGGATCGTGCAGCCCCTGCGGATATGAACGTCTGTGCAGCTCAAAATACGGTAACCTCTGACCTTTCCCAGGCGGAAGCTGCATGGAATAGTGAAAAAGCTTATGGTGAAGGCCAGGTTGTCGGCGTAATCTCCGACTCGTTCAACATCAAGGCTGGCATGGCCGATGATATTAAAAATGGTTGGCTGCCAGGCACTGGCAACCCATGTGGTTATACCCAAGAGATTGAAATTCTTCACGAGGGTGGAACGTCAGGTTCTGACGAGGGCCGTGCGATGGCGCAGCTCGTCCATGGTGTTGCACCGAAGGCAAAAATCATGTTCGCAAGTTCTGGCGGTAGCCCTGCGGTTATGGCGGACCGTATTCGCGAAATGGTCGATAAGGGTGCCACAGTAATTTCTGATGATCTTACCTTCAGTGATGAGTCTGCATTCCAACTTGCTTACCTTGATGAGGCATCCAAGTATGCCGAGGAAAAGGGCGTATTGGTGACGACCTCGGCAGGCAATTACACGGCTTCCGATAGAGATATGAATGTCATCTCGGGGTGGAAGAGTACCGAATGGCGCAGCGCACAATGCCCGTCTTGGGTTGGCGCCCCAGCAGGTGCAGATTGTTTGAACTTTGATCCATTTGGTACCCAAGCCTGGGATACCTTGAAGTTTGCAAGCGACGATGGCAATCCAGTCTCCGCTACTGCGGCTATGTGGATTGCTGAGAGTACCTACAATGACGGTCAATATGAGATGCGCTTTTATGACAAGAACAATCAGTGCATCACCCATAAAGACAAAAATGGGGACGTCTGCGGTATCTCTCCATGGGGTGCTGAAATTAAAGGTACAAAGTGGTCTTCAAACTCGGTCAGCCAAACCCTGACGTTCCCTGCAGGTAAAGAGACTGGTGGCGATCCTGTTAAAGTCGTGGTTCTACGTCTCGTTAAGCCCTCCCGTAACCCGGATGCTGGCATTGATGTAGGTTTCTTTGGTAAATCACACCTTTATAGTCGTGATTTCACATTTGGTGAAGGCTCTGTGCGTATTGGTGAGACCGTGCGTGGCCACGCCTTGGGTGTCCACAGCCTTGGTGTTGGTGGCGTGGTGTCGCCAAAAATCCAGGTTAGCGGTAAAACCACGAAGAAGACCGTACCTTATTTGGCAGATTTTAGTTCAGTGGGTACTGGTGATTTGATGGTCGCCCCTTTAACCAAGGGAGCTGGCGATCCGCCTAAAACCGTTAATGATTATATCGGCGCCAACCGTGAGGGACTTATTAGCCCTTCGGTAAAGACCTCTGGTCCTGCACTGACTGGCCCAACCTGTGTGCCAACTTCTTTCTTTAGTTCCTATTGGGCTAGTCTCGGGCAGTATATTTTCTGTGGCACTTCGGCTGCTTCACCTACCGTGGGTGGTGTGATTGCGCAGGCTAAGGGTATTGCCCCGAGCATTCCTGTGGATAAGCTGCGTGAGTACCTGCTGGATACGGCTGGGACTGCATCAGTCGAAAACCCCTATGTGAATATTGATTCCGGTGATGTGATGGGCCATGGGCTTGTCGACGCTGGCAAATTCGTTCAAAAAGTCGCGGAGAATGCCACAGCGGCGAATCTTTCTGACCTCAATGTGGAGCCAACCCACAATAGCCTCACCGCAAAGTGGGCTGCCTCGGAGAACGCTTCGGGGTACCATGTAGTTCTCACTGCACGGTATGATGGCCAGAAGCTCGCTGATGGTTCGACCATCGCAGCTGGCACAGTCATTTATGACCAAGTTGTCACCGATACCTCTGTGACCATTAATGATTTGGAACCGTATTTTGATTACACAATTTCGGTGACCCCGATCAATCGCTGGGGCTATACGGGCGCGTCGCCTCAAGGCGTGACTCAAAACGTCACAACCAAGAAGTTGCCTAAAACGGACCTACTTGAGGCAATGGACATCAAGTACAAGGAAGAAACCTACGAGCCGAAGAAGTATCCGGGTACTAACACTGACTACATGATTGCTTCGACTATCTCGGTTGATACTCCAAGGCCAGTCCAAAACCTCTCAGCTTATATCCGTGAAGCCGGCGAGACGGATAGATTGTATCTTTTGTCAGTCAAGGTGATACGTGTGCGTAGTAATGGTACTACGCAAAAGGACGTTAATGTCATGGAGGATAACGAAAAATATCTTCCGTTCCGACCAGCCAAGCCCACCGTCACGATTGACAGTGTCACGGATTCCACCATCACGATGACTTCGGATAAGGCAGGAACGGAAGTCCAATATGCGGCGGGTAGTGTTGCAAATGCTTCCCCAATCAAGGCATTTAGCGACGGCCAGAACCACACGATTACTGGTTTGTCGCCTGCGACACGGTACCAACTGAGGTTCCGACTTGCGGCGACGGATACTGAATTTGCCTCGTCGTATACCGACGCGAAGAATCAATATACGGCCTATAAGACCCCTGAGGTCGGTGAGGGCTACACGGTTGATTACGTAAAAGAGACGGTGACGGCCAAGGATGGCTACAAGCTTGTTGGTGTTGCTGAATCGCTGCCTGGTTCTTCTTTCCAGGTCGTGCGTAAGGATGACACTAATGACATTCCGGATAGTGCTGCTACGACTAATACGCTGCCAGAGCGTCCGGAAACACCTGACCCACCAACCCAGGTGAGCGCTAGGACGAACACGGTGACGGTCTCGGGCGCTGGTGAATACCAGCTCGAGGGCCGGGAGCAGATTACGACCCGTATCACCTTTGCTGGTTTGCAGCCTGGTACTGAGTACAAGGCACGTACCCGTGTGCCTGCCTCTCAGCGGGATAGTCGTTTCCGCTCTGAATGGTCGGACTACGCCACTATTGGTACCCAGTTCAAAACCCCTGTGGACGGTGAGGGTTACTCGATTGATTACAAGAATGAGACCATCAGCGCCGATGAGGACCACGAGCTTGAGGATTCGGGAGAGTCTGTTGTGCCTGGTTCCACCCGTAAGGTTCGCCATAGGGCCGAGGGTGCTCGTCCGGCTTCTGAGTATTTTGAAATTCAGGTGAAGGATCGTCCGGCAACCCCGGATGCGCCTACTCGTACCACGGTGTTCCAGGATTCGATGACTGTGACTATGTCTGACAGGATTCGTGTTTCTGGTGATAGTAAGAATGCTGAGCAGACTGATGCCCTTATCAGTGGCCTTAAGCCTGCAACCCAGTACACCATTGCTACCCGTAAGGATGCGACGGATACTGAGTTCGCTTCGCTGTGGTCTGCTGATGCGAAGTTCTATACTCGCTTCGCGACCCCAGGTGAGGGTGAGGGTTACACCATTAATTATGGTGCCGAGACCATCACGGCCAAGGATGGTTATTCCCTTGACTCTGTCACTGGCGACCTTCCTGGTTCGACCCGCACGATTAAACATATCGCCGTAGGCGATATCCCTGAGAGTCTTTCGTACACCTTCACTGTGAAGCAGCGTCCGGATACTCCTGCTAAGCCAACGCGCCGTGAGGTTTCGCAGAATTCGATGAAGGTAACTAAGTCGGATACGCTGCGCTTCAAGAAGGCTGATTCTACTGAGGAGTACGTCTCCCAGCCGGGTGATGTGCTTTCCGAGCTGTCCCCTGAGACCGCCTATGCGATGTCGACTCGTAAGGAGGCAACTGCTGATGAGTTTGCATCCCTGTGGTCTGATGATGCGAAGTTCTACACTGCCTATGCGACCCCAGCTCTTAAGGAGGGCTACACTGTTGATTTCATAAATGAGACGGTGACCGCCAACCCTGGCTACGTGCTTTCTGAACTGCCTGCGGAGATTCCTGGTGCTTCCTTCACGGTTATGCGCAAGGATGCTTCTAATGACATTCCGGATAGTGCGGCAACGACTAATACGCTGCCTGCACGTCCTGAGACTCCTAAGGCACCGGAGCAGACTGCTGCCGATACCAGTTCTGTGACTGTGAATGGTTCGTCTGAGTTCCAGCGTGAGGGCGAATCCGAGCAGACTAGCAATGTCTTTACCGGTCTTGCTGCTGGTACTGAATATCAGGCGCGTACTCGTGTGGCTGCGTCACAGCAGGAGAGCCGTTTCCACTCTGAGTGGTCCCCATACGCCACCATTGGTTCCCAGTTCGCCACCCCAACCGTGGACGAGGGTTACACGATTGACTATCGTGCTGAGACCATTGCTGTGGGTTCTGACTATGAGTTGGAAAAAGCGGGTGAGACTGTTGTACCTGGTGTGAATCGCAAGATTCGCCATAAGGCTGCGGGTGCTCGTCCGGCATCTGAGTATTTTGAAATTCAGGTGAAGGATCGTCCGGAGACTCCTGCGGTTCCTACCCGTACGGATGTCACCCAGGACTCGCTCACTGTCACCAAGTCTGACAGGATTCGTGTTTCTGGTGATAGTAAGAATGCTGAGCAGACTGATGCCCTTATCAGTGACCTTAAGCCAGCGACCGAGTACACCATTGCCACCCGTAAGGATGCGACGGATACTGAGTTCGCTTCGCTGTGGTCTGCTGATGCCAAGTTCTATACTCGCTTCGCGACCCCAGGTGAGGGTGAAGGTTACACCATTAATTATGGTGCTGAGACTATTACTGCTGATCAGGGTTATTCTTTGGATTCGACCGAGGGCGAACTGCCTGGTTCTACCCGTAAGGTGAAGCATGCTGCTCAGGGTGACATTCCTGAGAGTGCTGAATTCACCTTCACCGTGAAGAATCGTCCGGCAACCCCTGCTAAGCCAGTGGTTTCTGATGTCACGGATGTGTCTGCCAAGTTTGTTGGTTCCGATGAACTGCGCTTGGATAGTGTGACAACTGCTGCTGAGCGTTCGGATCTGACCCCAGCAACTCGCTACACTGTGGATACTCGTATTGCCGCGACCGCTACGGACTTTGCGTCCCTGTGGTCTGATGCGACTGAGTTCTACACGGCCTTCAAGGCCCCTGAAGTCGGTGAGGGCTTCACGGTTGATTTTGAAAATGAGAAGGTGACTGCCAAGGAAGGCTATGAGCTTGTTGGTGTTGCTGAGTCGCTTCCTGGTTCTTCTTTCCAGGTTGTGAAGAAGGGTGACACTAATATTCCGGATAGTGCGGCGACGGAAAATACGCTGCCTGCACGTCCTGAGACTCCTAAGGCACCGGAGCAGAAGTCGGCAACACCTGATTCCATCACGGTGGAGGGTGCGTCCGAGTTCCAGCTCGAAAACGGCACTATCCAGCAGAATTCTCGTTTTGAAAACCTGCAAGCTGGTACTGAGTACCAGGCTCGTACTCGTGTGGCTGCTATTGCCGGTCAGAGTTTCCGCTCTGAGTGGTCCCCATACGCCACCATCGGTTCCCAGTTTGCCACCCCGGTTGTAGACGAGGGTTACGAGATTAACTATCGTGCCGAGACCATTGCCGTGGATTCCGACTATGAGCTTGAGGATCCAGCAGAGGCTGTTGTCCCTGGCGTGAATCGCAAGATTCGCCATAAGGCGCAGGGTGCTCGTCCGGCTTCTGAGTATTTTGAAATTCAGGTGAAGGATCGTCCGGCAACCCCGGATGCGCCTACTCGTACCACGGTGTTCCAGGATTCGATGACTGTGACGAAGTCGGATACGCTGCGTTATAAGCTGGCGGATTCTGCTGAGGACTATACCTCCCAGTCGGGTGATGTTCTTAGTGGTCTGTCGCCACAGACTGCGTATGTGATGTCGACTCGTAAGGAGGCAACTACTGATGAGTTTGCATCCCTGTGGTCTGATGATGCGAAGTTCTATACTCGCTTTGCAACCCCAGGTGAGGGTGAGGGCTACACCATTGATTATCGTGCTGAGACTATCAAGGCCAAGGATGGTTATTCCCTTGACTCTGATACGGGTGTTCTTCCTGGTTCGACTCGTAAGGTCAAGCATGACGCGGATGGTGATATCCCTGAGAGTGCTGAGCGTGAGTTCACTGTGAAGCAGCGCCCACAGACTCCTGCCAAGCCAGTGGTCAGCGATGTCACTGATGTGGCTGCGAAGTTTGCTGGTGCTGATGAGCTGCGCTTGAATGGTGAGACTACTGCTGCGGAGCGTACGGATCTGAACCCAGCAACTCGCTACACTGTGGATACTCGTATTGCTGCGACCGCTACGGACTTTGCTTCGCTGTGGTCTGATGCTCCCGAATTCTACACGGCTCAGAAGACCCCAGATGTTGGTGAGGGCTTCACGGTTGATTTTGAAAATGAGAAGGTGACTGCCAAGGAAGGCTACGAGCTTGTTGGTGTTGCTGATTCTCTTCCTGGTTCTTCCTTCCAGGTTGTGAAGAAGGCCGCCGGCAATGTTCCAGCCAGTGCACCAACCACCAACTCGTTGCCTGCACGTCCTGAGACTCCTAAGGCACCGGAGCAGGCTGCTGCTAATACCAGCTCTGTAACTGTGAGTGGTTCGACTGAGTTCCAGCTCGAAAATGGTGCTGTCCAGCAGAATTCTCGTTTTGAAAACCTGCAAGCTGGTACTGAGTATCAGGCACGTACCCGCGTGGCGGCGGTGAAGGATAAGTCTTTCGCTTCTGAATGGTCGCCATTCACCACGATCGGTACCCAGTTCGCTACCCCTAAGGATGGTGAGGGTTACTCGATTGATTACAAGAATGAGACCATCAGCGCTGATGCGGACTACGAGCTGAAGGATTCTGAAACCACCGAGGTTCCAGGTTCTAAGCGCTATGTTCGCCATAAGACAGTCGGTGCACGTCCTGCTTCTGAGTATTTCGAAATTTCGGTGAAGAACCGTCCAGATACTCCTGCGGCACCAACCAAGGTTGCTTCCACGGCAAGCAGCCTGGAGGTCAGCGGCTCTGGCGAATTCACCATTAACGATGGTGATTCGGCCCAGGACAACGGCAAGTTTGAAAATCTGACTGCGGCAAAGGAGTACGGTATTCGTACCCGCGTGGCAGCAACGGATTCTGAATTTGCCTCCGACTGGTCTGATGAGACCAAGCTCTCCACCAACTATGCTGCCCCAGCGGAGAACGAGGGCTACACCGTGGACTACATCAATGAAACGGTGAGCGCCCAGCCTGGTTATCAGCTTGAGTCCACCCCAACCGTGGTCCCAGGCGCAACCATCAAGGTCAAGCGCCTTGCCAATGGCGAGATTGGCGAAAGTACCTGGACAGAAATTACTCTGGCCAGCCGCCCAGAAGCACCGAAGGCCCCAACCGCGGCAGAGGTGAGCGATACCACCATGCGCCTTAATGGTGCAGGGGAGTACCGCATGGATGAGGGTCCTGCCCAGACGGATTCGAATTTCGAAAAGCTGACGGCAGAAACCGCCCATCAGTACCAGACTCGCACCCCAGCGACCGCGACGAGCTTCGCTTCCGAATGGTCGCCAAAGGCCGAGCTCTACACGGCATTCGCCGCACCGGCTGCAGGCGAGGGCTACACCATTGACTATGTCAATGAGAAGGTGACTGCCAAGGACGGTTACACTGTGACCGTTCCGGATGGTGCGCTTCCGGGTGCCACTATCCAGGTGGTGAAGAACGCCAAGGATGCTATTCCTGCCAGCGCGTCGACGGCCAATGTGATGCCGGCACGTCCAGTCGCCCCAGCCGCCCCAACGGTCAAGGCGACGACGACCACCACCATCACGGTGGAAGGCAATGATGAGTACCTGCGTGAAGATGAAAAGAACACCAATGGTCTTTTCGAAAAGCTGAACCCAGGCACCACCTACGAGTTCCGCGGCCGCACCGCTGCCACGGCAACCCAGTTTGCCTCCGAGTGGTCTGCACCAACGAGCGCTGCGACGAATTTTGAAAAGCCAGCAGCCGGCGAGGGTTACACCATTGATTACCTCAATGAGACCATCACGGCTAAGCCAGGATTTGAAATTCAGGATCTCACCGGTGAGATTCCAGGCAGTGAGCGCAAGATTCGTCGCAAGGCCGATGGCCTCAACGCTGCTAGCGAATGGACCGAGTTCACTGTGCCAGACCGCCCTGCAGCCCCAGTGCTCAGCGTGAAGGAAAGCAGCGACAGCGCCATTACCCTTAGCGGTGGCAATGAGTTCCGCATGGACAGCGGTGCTACCCAGACCGACGCAACCTTCCACGGCCTTGAAGCAGGCACAAGCCACACCTTCGAAAGCCGACTGGCTGCGACTACTGATAGCTTCGCTTCCGAATGGGCAGCGGGTGTGTTTGCGACGAACTTCGCCGCACCAAACGGGGATGAAGGTATTAACATCAACTTCGGTACTGAGGAAGTCACGCCTAAGCCAGGCTATGAAATCCGCAACTCCACTGGTGAGGATGCTAAGCCGGGTGAGACCATTGAGGTCCGCCACGCTGCAGTGGCCCCTGCTGGTGCTTCGGGCTGGACGACCGTGACGCTGCCAAGCCGCCCGGTTGCACCGGGTAGCGTGGTTGGCTCCTTTGATGACACGGTGAGCTACCAGTACCGCCTTGAGGGCAGCACGGAATGGACCACGGTGACCGGCAAGGATGCCTTCGATAAGCTCACCCCTGGTCGCTATGAGGTGCGTGCCGCTGCTACGGCCGATGGTTATGCTTCCGATATTTCCATCTTGGTTGTTGCGGATAATTCCTCGAAGGATCCGGAAACTACCCCACCAAGTAACCGCACCTGTGGTTCGAGCTTCAGCTCCGGGTCGAGCCTGAGCTCCGGCTCCTCCTGCGGTTGGTGGTGGTGGCTGCTACTGCTGGCCGGCGTGGCCGGTGGTGTCACCTGGGCCTACAATGAGCGCCTGATTGTGGTCGATGGTCTGCCGGAGCCACCAGAGCACGGCGACCACTTCGGTCACCTGGGCCGCTTCGAATGGGAGCAGCTCTTCCCGCAGGGTGCCGGTAACTTCGGCGCCTAGTAAGGGCACAAGCAAACCCCAGTTCAGAAAACTCTGGACTGGGGTTTGTGGTTTTTGAAAAACTTAGATGGAAAGAAGGAAGAGGGCCTCGGCAAGGGCAATGCGGGCAATTTCCTCCGGATCAACGGACTCATCCACGGAGTGGATAGCGCAGGTTGGTTCCTCCACACCATAGAGGGCAAGCTGTGCATCCGGGAACAGCTCCTGGAGCTCAGTGCACAGCGGAATGGAGCCACCGGAACCAATGAGCTGCGTTGGCTGGCCCTCATAGGCGGCACTCAAGCAATCCGCCATCACAGTATCAATGCCACCGGCAAAAGGCTCATTGACATCGGAAATCTCAATGCTAATCTGCGCATTCCATGGGGTGTGGGCCCGCAAATGCGCCTCCAGGGCTGCCACAGTCTCCGCAGTATTCAAACCGGCAGGCACACGCAGATTCAGATTGGCACTGGCCGTGGCAGGCACAGCATTAATGGCCTTTTCCACTGGGGTAGAGGAGAAACCAGTAATGGTCACCGCTGGGCGAGCCCACAGGGCCGAGGCAATATCCTCCGGCTTGCCAGGCAGGGATACACCCTCCAAAACACCAGCGTCAGCGGCAAATTGGGTGGCGTCATAGGCGCGCCCCTCCCAATTTTCAAAATTCTTCACGCCATCAATGGTGGTTTCACCACGGTCATTGTGAAGGGTATCAAGGAGCTTTACCAAAGCAGTCACGGCATCCGGTGCTGGACCACCCAAGGCACCGGAGTGCACTGGGGTTTTGAGCGTATCGACGCGAACCAAAACCTGCGCACCACCACGAAGGGAGGTAGTCAAGGTTGGCACACCGAGAGCAGCATTACCGGAGTCGGCGATCATAATGCGATCGGCACGGAAGAGCTCAGGGTTTTCGGCAAGGAAGTGGTGCAAGCCCTCGCCACCCATTTCCTCAGAACCTTCGACAATCACAGTGATATTGGCCGTTGGTTTTTCAAAAAAGCCGAATTTTTCCAAAGCAGCAAGAACACCAAGGTGCATGACCACATTGCCCTTACAATCCGCAGCACCACGGCCGTACCAGCGCCCGTCGCGTTCAGTAAGAGTGAAGGGGTCCGATGTCCAATCCTCCGGGTTATTGACTGGCACAACATCATAGTGGGCATAGAGAAGCACCGTTGGCAGCTTTTGTGAAAAATGACGCTGGGCCACAATGACCTGACTCTTATCCACGGTGCGATTTTGAGAAACCTCAAAACCGAAACCTTCAAGTTTGGAGGCTACCCACGCACAGGCTCCGTCGAGATCGTCGGCAAGCGAAGGAGTAGAGTGGACAGAATTGAAAGCAACCAGCTCAGAGAGGTTTGTGAAAAAATACTCACGTGTCTCGGTGCCAAGGAAATGGGAGTGCAGTTTTTCAAAAAGTGGATGATTCTTTGGTTGTTCGCTCATGGCTTACAGTTTAGTGCCTAATATTGTTGCGGGTGGGGGCGATGATTGGTAAAAAAGAATTAGCACTTTAACGCTTTGAGTGCTAAACAGTTATGTTCCTTCTTGGTTGAGACTGGTTTCACTCCCAGTTCGCCGTCGCGGGCGCCAGGTTGGAAGTACTCGAGTGATTAAAAAAGATCAATAGGAGAATAATGGCTAAAATCATCGCTTTTGATGAGGAAGCACGTCGTGGTCTTGAGCGTGGTCTCAACCAGCTTGCTGATGCAGTCAAGGTAACCCTGGGCCCAAAGGGTCGCAATGTTGTGCTCGAGAAGAGCTGGGGTGCCCCAACCATCACCAATGATGGTGTGTCCATTGCTCGCGAAATTGAGCTCGAAGATCCATATGAGAAGATCGGCGCTGAGCTGGTCAAGGAAGTAGCAAAGAAGACTGATGATGTTGCCGGTGACGGCACCACCACCGCTACTGTTCTGGCCCAGGCTCTGGTGCGTGAGGGTCTGCGCAATGTTGCTGCTGGTTCCAACCCAATGGGTATTAAGCGCGGCATTGAGAAGGCTGTTGCCAAGGTGACCGAGCAGCTTCTTTCCTCCGCCAAGGAAATTGAGACCGAGGATGAGATTGCAGCTACCGCTGGTATCTCTGCTGCCGATCCAGCTATCGGTAAGAAGATTGCTGAGGCAATGTACGCCGTTGGTGGCGGCAAGCTCAATAAGGAAAGTGTTATCACCGTTGAGGAGTCCAATACCTTTGGTGTTGAGCTCGAGGTGACCGAGGGTATGCGCTTTGATAAGGGCTTTATCTCCGGTTATTTTGCTACCGACGTTGAGCGTCAGGAAGCCGTTCTGGAAGACCCATATATCCTTCTGGTCTCCTCCAAGATTTCCAATATCAAGGACCTGCTCCCATTGCTGGAGAAGGTCATGCAGACCGGCAAGCCACTGCTCATCATTGCTGAGGATGTTGAGGGCGAGGCTCTCTCCACTCTCGTTGTGAATAAGATTCGTGGCACCTTCAAGTCTGTGGCTGTGAAGGCTCCTGGTTTCGGTGAGCGTCGTAAGGCCCAGCTGCAGGACATGGCTATTTTGACCGGCGGCCAGGTTATCGCCGAAGAGGTTGGCCTCTCCCTTGAGACCGCTGATATTCCACTTCTTGGCCGTGCACGCAAGGTTGTTGTCACCAAGGATGACACCACCATTGTGCAGGGTGCTGGTTCCTCCGAGCAGATTGAGGGCCGCGTAAAGCAGATTCGCGCAGAAATTGAAAACAGCGATTCTGAATACGACCGTGAGAAGCTCCAGGAGCGCCTGGCTAAGCTTGCTGGCGGCGTTGCTGTTATCAAGGTTGGCGCTGCTACCGAGGTTGAGCTCACTGAGCGCAAGCACCGCATTGAGGATGCTGTGCGCAATGCCAAGGCTGCTGTTGAGGAAGGTATTGTTGCTGGTGGTGGCGTGGCTCTGCTCCAGGCCGCTAAGGTGCTTGAGGGTGACCTTGAGCTTTCTGGCGATGAGGCTACCGGTGTCAAGATTGTCCGTGAGGCTCTGTCTGCACCACTGAAGCAGATTGCCCACAATGCTGGCCTGGAACCAGGTGTTGTTGCCGATAAGGTTGCTGGTCTTGCTACCGGCCACGGTCTCAATGCCGCTACCGGTGAGTATGTGGACCTCATGGCTGAGGGCATTAATGACCCAGTCAAGGTGACCCGTTCTGCACTGCAGAATGCTGCTTCTATTGCCGCTCTCTTCCTCACCACTGAGGCTGTTGTGGCTGATAAGCCAGCTCCTGCTGGTACCCCTGAGATGCCAGACCCATCCGCAATGGGCGGTTTCTAAATTCAGAGAATATAGAAACTGGGGCTGTGGAAACCTGGGGTTGATTTTCGAAACCCCCGGTTACTGGTTCTTATTAGGGCGTTGTCTTCGGACAGCGCCCTTTTTTCATGTACAGGAAACGCGGAGGTTGCGTGGCGTAGGCGAGTGCGAACTATGGAGTTGGCTAAAGAAATGGGGGGCGGGGAGGGCCAATTTCAGAAAACTCTAATTGGTTGAAAGGCGCGCAATTTTAGACTTTTCCAAAGCGGCGGGGCGGGGACGTGGTGCTATTCAAAAAGGCGTGGATTAGCAGTTTGGAAAAGAGTGTGAGAGTGCACAAAAATACCGTATAACCAGGGAATTTTAAGAGTTTTCTTCTGCTTTGGTGGCGGCTAATGTTGGGAGAGTCAAAACGAGCTAGACCTCAGAAGGAAGGTACAACACGACATGGACCTTAGCGCCATTCAGACCCAGATCACGCAGGCATATAACTTCTTCTACGGCACCAGCCTGCTGACGACCTATTTCCCAAAGTTCGTCTCCGCCTTGGCAAACATCCTCGGCAAGCTGGGTAGCTACTTCAGCAGCTAAAGCACATCCCCCTACGACTAAAGGAAAGAACCTCATATGACCACCATTGTTAATTTTCTGAATAATGTTGCTGAGTGGAGCGCTAACTCCTCCGTCTTCAACGTAAAGCTCAGCGATTTCTCCAATCTTGTTACTCCGCTCTACTATCTCGCTAGCGGCGTGAAGTACTTGCTCGCACTCGCGGTCTAATTTTCCCGCACCTTTCTGATATTTCTGTTGATTTCTTGAAACGCTCACCGTCCAGGCCCCTGGCTTGGGCGGTTTTTTCATGTCAAAAATCCCGAAAAACCGTGCCTAATGCTCGCTAGAAATGTACCAAAATAAGGCGGAAAAATGTGATTCCTGCCACTAGGATGATACGCCTGTTAATTCCTGAGGCTCCCGAAATTGGCGAAAACGCATATAGGTTATGCATCTACTGAGATACCCCCGAAATAGGGTAATTTTAGCACCCTCTGCGATCGGTGATATTTATTTTATAAATTAGAAACCGCAAGGTAAACGCTAGTATTTATTGTATAAACTGTGGGGAAGCTAAATATTAGCTGGATACCTGATTTTGTAAAACGCTTTAGCCAATGTAATCTCTTTTTCAAGACATTGCTCCTACGGTTGCAAAGTCGAGACAAACACACTTCCTGTCGTTGTGAACCCGTCTTTCGGGAAAGTAAGGAGTAGAACCATGGATATTAGCCTGGTAAAGACCCAGTTGGGTGATATTGGCGCCTTCTTTAGTGGCGTGCATGCACTGATCAAGCACCTTCCAACTGTTTTTGAAGGTCTCAAGTTGATTCTGACCAATAACAAGGGCGCATAAGGAGTAAATCATGAACAAGATTGCGAGTCTGCTTGATAGCTTTGCAGCATTCTCAAGCGAGAAGAGTGGCTACACCCTTGGTCCACTGAAGTATAACTTTGGCCATTTGGCCCCACTTATCGAGGCGCTGGGCAAGATTGCTACTGGTCTCGGCCATATTCTCAAGGGCGTGAAGTAGTCCCGTGGAATATCCTCACTAGTACTGCGGTAGTATTTGCTACCGCAGTTTTTTAATGCCCTGCAAATTTGCGCGCAAACGGCCAGTTGCGTACACGCTATGCGCATAAACCCCCAATGTGACAGTTCACTTCTTTAAATGTTGGTTTTCAAAATCGGCGCGGGGGACAGTAAAGTTGCCATGTTAATAGATAGACAAAACTAATAGTGGGCGCTATGCAGGAATTTCTGTCAACCTGAATATTAACTGAGTTAAATTAGTTTTCTATTGGCACTGTATTTTCGAAAAATCTGGGCGATAGATTCATCTACCTAAAAGTTTGTCAAGTTCCGCTTCAGCTGCCGTCGATAGATTTTTGAAAAAATCCGCAGCGTGTCTTACCGTAGTTACTGAGATGCCCACAGGACATGAAGGGCATTCAGCAACTGGAAACAGTCCACCTCCGGGTGGATGTCCTACTGAAGGAGTTTTACTCATGGATTTCTCTCTTATCAAGACTCAGCTTGGTGACCTCTCCGCATTCTTCAGCGGCGTTCACGCTCTGATCAAGTACGTTCCAGTACTTCTGAACACCATCGCTGGCCTGCTCGGCTCCAAGTCTGGTGATGCTCTTAAGGCTATCGGCACCGCTCCTCTGGATAGCTAATTCGGTCTATCCAACCAATCCAGCTGAAATACAGAATTTTTAAAAGGAGAAAATAAGAATGAACGCTGTAGCTAAGGCTCTTGAGTCCCTCGCAAGCTTCTCTGTTGCCGATTCCGGTTACAAGGTTGCTGGCCTGAACTTCAACTTCGGTATGTTCAAGAATGCATCCTATGCCCTCTACGCTATCTTCGATGGCCTCAAGGACATTATTCAGGGTGTTAAGTAATTAACGAACCCATTTTTGCAACCCCGTTCCCGCTGGGAGCGGGGTTTTTTCGTGTTATCGCGATTTTTCAAAAAATTCTGGCTAGAATAAACCTATGAAGAGAAGTTCCGATAATGATTTGCCGGTCGTCGATCTAGCCGCCACCGAGGGCTATATTGTCGATGACACCGATGAGGACGACCCAGTTCTCATTACCCCATCGGGTCAGCCGGTGGAAACTTGGCGTGAAAATTACCCATACCAAGAGCGCATGAGCCGCAAGGAATATGAACACACCAAGCGCCTTTTGCAAATCGAGCTACTCAAATGGCAAAACTGGACCAAGGACACGGGCCAGCGCCACATTATTCTCTTTGAGGGCCGCGATGCTGCCGGTAAGGGCGGCACCATTAAGCGCTTCAACGAACACCTCAACCCTCGTGGCGCACGCACCGTTGCGCTTGAAAAGCCAAGTCCACGCGAGTCCACCTCCTGGTACTTCCAGCGCTATATCGAGCACTTCCCAGCCGCCGGCGAGATTGTCTTCTTCGACCGCTCCTGGTACAACCGCTCCGGTGTGGAGCGCGTTATGGGTTTCTGTACTGAATCCCAGCACGCCGAGTTCCTGCGCGAAGTCCCAATGCTGGAAAATATGATTATGGGCTCGGGTATTTCGCTCACCAAATTCTGGTTCTCCGTAAGCCAGAAGGAACAGCGCACCCGATTCGCTATCCGCCAGGTTGACCCGGTCCGTCAGTGGAAGCTCTCCCCAATGGACCTCGCCTCCCTGGATCGTTGGGATGATTACACCCGCGCCAAGGAAGAACAGTTCCGCTATACCGATACGGATGAATCCCCATGGATTACCATTCGCTCCAATGACAAAAAGCGCGCCCGCATCAATGCCATGCGCTATGTGCTCTCCAAGTTCGAATACACCGGCAAGGATCATGAACTCGTCGGCGAACCAGATCCCCTGATTGTCATGCGCGGACGGGACCAAATCGGTGATTAAAAAGGTCCTCGCAACCAGTTTCGGAATTCTCACTTTGGGTACTGGGGTAGCGGCCGCGGATCCGCTCCCCACCATTCCTGCCGTGGCCCCCGGCCAGGAGGAACCTACCCTCTATCCGGGTGCGCCCGTCCCGGTCCGTTTCAGCCTTAATGACTATGTTGGCTATATCTCGGATATTAGCTCGCACCCATGGGGCATTTACCTCGATGTGGTCTCGGATTTTAAAAATTTGAAAACCAATGAGGCCATTATGCGCTCCAATCTTGATCAGGTTGCGGCCATAAATAATAACGCCTCTGAGGCAGCTATTCGACGCGCCCAATCAGACGCCCTTGCCGATCAGGACGGGGTCTTTTCAGCAATTAGCGATGCCTTCGGTTCAGAAAATGCGGGCTATATTAAAACAGCCCTGGCCGAACACCGTCTTCCAAAAACCGCCATGCTCTTTAATGGCGGCTGGTTTGCCCGTGCTGGCGGTATTGCCTCCTCTACTTTTGTGGAAAAGGAGATTTTCAAAAACCCACGACCTTTCGTCGCAGCCCCCGATCGCATCAAGCGCTATGAGGTTCCGGGCAAAGAGATCTACCTTTCCTCCAAGTCCTTCCCATCCGGCCATACCAATCAGGCAACCTGGGTTACCACGCTCCTAGCAGCAGCGCTTCCTGAGTATTCAGAACAGCTTCTGGCCCGTGGTTCAGAATCCGGTTATAACCGCATTGTGCTGGGTGTGCACTATCCACTTGATGTCATGGGTGGCCGTATGACTGGCATTGCTGCTGCAGCGGACCGCTGGAATGACCCTAAAATGCGCGCGGCTGTTCAAGCTGCTGCCCAAGAAATTCGTGCCGAACTTGCTTGGCGCCATAGCCTCAACCCGGAGGCCCAAAATATTCCTTACTCGAATGATCCTGTGGGGGATTACACATCCCGCATGCATTACGGTTTTAGCAAGATTTCACCCTCAGGTGGAATCTTGGTTCCAAACCAGGTGCCTGACCTGCTGATTAATAAATTCCCAGAACTGAACTGGGAGCAGCGTCGACAGATTCTTGAGCAAACCGCGGATGAATCCGGCTACCCGCTCGACCAGGCCGGCCAGCCAAGCTGGGAGCGCATTAACCTTGCCCGTGCCTTCGCGGCTCGCTATGAGCTCGATAGCGCAGGTAATGTGCATGTCCTGAGTTTGTAAAAACTGGGCCTTTGTACTAAACTTGCATCTTGGCTTTGTGTCCACAGAGCTTGTACGTATCGAGATTTGTTGTAGGCCCCTTGCCCACCACGTCCGCCAAAACAGGCAGCGAGCTGCGAGGCTATTGAGCCAAAGCGGCGTCAGTGGCTTTCTGGCGATAACGCAGGGTGAGTCGGAACCGCAACGAGAAAGGTATCAGGTCTTTTCTTATGACCATGACAGATCCAATTGCGGATATGCTGTCGCGCGTGCGCAACGCTAATAATGCGCACCACGATTCCGTATCCATGCCTTCCTCCAAGCTTAAGGCTAATATTGCCGAGATCTTGAAGTCTGAAGGTTATATTGCTGACTACAAGGTTGAGGATGCCAAGGTTGGCAAGACCCTCACCATTGAGCTCAAGTACGGTGCTAACCGTCAGCGTTCCATTTCTGGTGTGCGTCGCGTGTCCAAGCCAGGTCTGCGCGTGTACACCAAGTCCACCAACCTGCCTCAGGTGCTCGGTGGCCTCGGTGTTGCTATTATCTCCACCTCTCAGGGCCTCCTCACCGACCGTCAGGCAGCTAACAAGGGTGTAGGCGGGGAAGTCCTCGCTTACGTCTGGTAAGGGAGGATTGACATGTCGCGTATTGGTAAGCACCCAGTCGTTGTTCCAAATGGCGTTGAGGTGACCATCACTGGTCAGAACGTCGCTGTTAAGGGCCCAAAGGGTTCTCTTCAGCTTGATGTTCCAGCTCCTATCGCTGTGAAGTACGAGGACAACGAGATTGCTGTTACTCGTCCAGACGATCAGCGCAAGAACCGTGCACTCCACGGTCTCTCCCGCTCCCTGATCAACAACATGGTCGTCGGTGTTACCGAGGGCTACACCATCAAGATGGAAATCTTCGGTGTTGGTTACCGTGTTCAGGCTAAGGGCAAGGACCTCGAGTTCTCCCTCGGCTACAGCCACCCAGTTCTGATTGAGGCCCCAGAGGGCATCACCTTTGCTGTTGATGGCACCACCAAGTTCTCCATCACTGGTATTGATAAGCAGAAGGTCGGCCAGATCGCAGCTATCATCCGTCGTTTGCGCAAGGATGATCCTTATAAGGGTAAGGGCATCCGCTACGAGGGTGAGCAGATTCGCCGCAAGGTCGGAAAGACGGGTAAGTAATGAGCAATTCAAGCAAGCGTCTCCCAGTTGGCAAGGACATTTCCACCCGCCGTCGTATCGCACGTGCTCGTCGCCACAACCGTATCCGCAAGCATATGCGTGGTACTGCCGAGACCCCACGTCTCGTAGTGCACCGTACCTCTCGCCATATGCACGCTCAGGTTATCGACGACCTCAAGGGCCACACCCTGGTCTCCGCTTCCACCATGGAAGCCGATGTTCGCGCACTCGAGGGCGACAAGAAGGCTCGTGCCGCCAAGGTTGGTCAGCTCATCGCTGAGCGCGCTGCCAAGGCTGGTGTTGAGACTGTTGTCTTCGACCGTGCAGGCTACAAGTATCACGGCCGCGTGGCTGCGCTGGCCGAAGGCGCACGTGAAGGTGGTTTGAAGTTCTAATGGCCATCTCAGCAATTAATAACTACGGAAGGATCGCGTAATGCCAGGACGTGAACGACGCGACGGCCAGCGTGCCGAGAATAACGAAAACCGCAACGAGCGTCGCGGCCGCCGCGATGACCGTCGTAATAATCAGCAGGACGAGCGCTCCCAGTACATCGAGCGCGTTGTGACCATTAACCGTGTGTCCAAGGTGGTTAAGGGTGGTCGTCGCTTTAGCTTCACCGCTCTCGTCATCGTTGGTGACGGTAAGGGTCTTGTTGGCGTTGGCTATGGTAAGGCCAAGGAAGTTCCAGCAGCTATCCAGAAGGGTGCTGAAGAGGCTCGTAAGAACTTCTTCCGCGTTCCAATGGTTGCTGGTACCATTACTCACCCAGTTCAGGGTGAGGCTGCCGCTGGCGTTGTTATGATGCGCCCAGCTGCTGCTGGTACCGGTGTTATCGCTGGTGGTGCTGCCCGTCCAGTTCTGGAGTGCGCAGGCGTGCAGGATATTCTCTGCAAGTCCCTCGGCTCCGACAATGCTATTAACGTTGTCCACGCTACCGTGGATGGCCTCAAGCAGCTGGCTCGCCCTGAAGAGGTTGCTGCCCGTCGTGGCAAGACCCTCGAAGAGGTCGCTCCAGCCCGTATTCTGCGCGCTCGCGCAAGTCAGGAGGCTTAAGCCATGTCCCTGAAGATTACTCAGATCAAGGGCACCGTTGGTGCTAAGCAGAACCAGAAGGATTCCCTTCGCAGCCTCGGCCTGAAGCGTATCCGCCACACCGTTGAGCGTCCAGACACCCCTGAGGTGCGTGGCATGATCAACGTGGTGCGCCACATGGTCGTTGTTGAAGAAGCATAAGTCGGGAGTAAATAATGAGTGAACCAATTAAACTTCACGATTTGCGTCCCGCCCCTGGCGCAAATAAGGCCAAGACCCGTGTAGGTCGTGGTGAGGCCTCCAAGGGTAAGACCGCTGGTCGCGGTACCAAGGGTACCAAGGCCCGCAAGCAGGTTTCTGCCGCCTTCGAGGGTGGCCAGATGCCACTGCACATGCGTCTGCCTAAGTTGAAGGGCTTCAAGAACCCTGCAAAGATCACCTATCAGGTAGTCAATGTCAGCGATCTTGCTGAGCACTTCGACGGTGACGTCACTGTTGCCGATATGGTGGCCAAGGGCCTGGTCCGTAAGAACCAGCCTGTTAAGGTCCTGGGCAATGGCGATATCGCCAAGAAGCTCAACGTAACTGCTACCAAGTTCTCCGCTTCTGCTAAGCAGAAGATTGAGGCTGCCGGCGGTTCCGTTACCGAGGCTTAATTCACCTCATCCAAACCCTCTGGTCCCTTCGGGGATCGGAGGGTTTTTTCGTGTATTAACCTAGAACCAGAAGTTTTTAAAAATAACCGGGAGGAAGAACAATGCGTATCTCCTGTGCCGCCAAGCGCTATGCCACTGACTGCGTGGCCGCCATTCGCATGCTCGGACCGGTTTTTGAAAAAGCCAAAATCGTCAGCGCCGACTTCGCCGAAGCGCTTTTAGAAACCGCCATGGCCAATAGCGGGGCAGTGGTCCTCATGCCGGGCCTTGCCGTTCTCACCACCGACCAACCGAGTTTCACAACCGGGATTGCGGTACTAACACTGACTGACCCGGTGGAGTTTGGCCACAGTCTCAATGACCCCGTTGACCTAATAATTGGGGTTGCCACCGCCGAAGAAGACTCAGTTTTCAGAACCCGCGCCAGGATTGCGGGCCTCATTGGCGATTTTCAAAAATTGGAATCCGTTCGCAATGCCGCAACGGATGAAGAACTAATTTGCTTACTCGAAGCAATCAAGCTATAGTTTTCACTCAGAGCCTTATGGGGCGGGCAGGTTGCCCCATAGGCTCTTTTTCTCTGCTTGGAGCAGTTTGAAAAAAAGGCCATCTACACGCCGATTCTTAAATTTTCTTAAGAAAGATGGGATAAAATTTCCGTTTACTGGTAGAGTAGAGTAGTCTGTAATCTTTGTTTGTAGATTTTCTAGCACTGAACGTACGTGGTGTCCTTGGGGATGTCGCGGCTAGGCTAGCAGGAGGATAAGTGTCCCGTCTTGTAGCGGTCTTTAAGGACGCCGATCTGCGAAAGAAGATCTTGTTCACTTTGGCAATGATCATTCTGTATCGCATCGGCACCCAGATTCCGACCCCAGGTGTCGACTATAAGTCTATTTCTGGTCAGCTTCATCAGCTCACCCAGGATCAGTCGAGCGTGTACTCGCTCATTAACCTGTTCTCTGGTGGTGCGCTGCTGCAGCTGTCCATCTTCGCCATCGGCATTATGCCGTATATTACGGCCTCGATTATTATTCAGCTTCTCACCGTCGTGATTCCACGCTTTGAGGAACTGAAGAAGGAAGGCCAGTCCGGCCAGTCCAAGATGATGCAGTATACGCGTTATCTGACTGTGGCCCTGGCATTGCTCCAGAGCGCCGGTATTGTGGCACTGGCTGACCGCGAGCAGCTGCTCGGCCAGGGTGTCCAGGTTCTTCTTCCTGGCCACAATATCTTTGACCTCGTGGTCATTGTGGTCATTATGACCGCTGGTGCCGTTCTGGTGATGTGGCTCGGCGAGCTCATTACTGAGCGTGGTGTGGGCAACGGTATGTCCCTGCTCATCTTCGCCGGTATCGCAACCCGTATGCCAGCGCAGGGTGCTGCCATTCTGTCCAGCTCCGGTGGCGTGGTCTTCGGCTGCGTCTGCGTGGCTGTCTTCATCCTCGTTGTGGGCGTTATCTTCATCGAGCAGGGCCAGCGTCGTATCCCAGTCCAGTACGCTAAGCGTATGGTGGGTCGTCGCCAGTATGGTGGTACCTCCACCTACCTGCCACTGAAGGTTAACCAGGCCGGCGTTATCCCAGTGATCTTCGCTAGCTCGCTGATCTATGTTCCTGTGCTCATCACACAGATCATTCTCTCCGGTCAGGCCAACCCAAGCGGTGACACCTGGTGGCAGCGCAATGTGGTCCAGTACCTGCAGAGCCCAGCTAGCTATCAGTACATTGTTCTGTACTTCGTGCTGATTATCGCCTTCTCCTACTTCTACGTCTCCGTCCAGTACGACCCAGTAGAGCAGGCAGACAATATGAAGCGCTACGGCGGCTTTATCCCTGGCATCCGTCCAGGTCGCCCAACCGCCCAGTATCTGGGCTATGTGATGAACCGTCTTCTGTTCGTCGGTGCGCTTTACCTCGCCATTATCGCCATCCTGCCAAATATCATGATGGACCTTGGTGTTGGTGGCACCTCTTCTAGCCAAACCCCATTTGGTGGTACCGCTATCCTCATTCTCGTGTCCGTGGCCCTGACCACTGTCCAGCAGATTGAGTCCCAGGTACTCCAGAGCAACTATGAAGGATTCCTGAAATAATGCGTCTCGTACTTCTTGGCCCTCCAGGTGCTGGTAAGGGCACCCAGGCAGCTATTCTTTCCGAAAAGCTCGGTATTCCACACATCTCCACCGGTGATCTCTTCCGCGCCAATATTGGCCAGGAAACCCCACTGGGTCTGGAAGCAAAGAGCTATATTGATGCCGGCAAGCTTGTGCCTACCGACGTCACCGCCCGCATGGTTGAGGATCGCCTCGCCCAGGATGATGCCAAGGATGGCTTCCTCCTCGATGGCTTCCCACGCACCGTGGAGCAGGCAGAGATTTTGGAAAAGATGCTCTCCGCTAAGGGCCAGAAGCTTGATGCTGTGGTGAACTACTCTGTTTCTGAGGATGTCGTCGTGGAGCGCATGCTCGCCCGCGGCCGCGCTGATGATAATGAGGACACCATCCGTACTCGTCTTCAGGTCTACCGCACTGAGACCGCACCGCTGATTGACCACTACGGTGATGAGCTTGTCACCATTGAGGCTGAGGGCACCGTTGAGGATATCAACGCACGCACCCTTGCCGCACTGGACAAGTAATTTCTACAAACAATGAAGGGCCTTCGGGCCCTTTTTTAATTAGGAGAAAAATTGGGTTTTCGAAAAAAGCATAAATTGATCCCCGCCAAGACTGCTGCCGAGCTTGATGCCATGGAGGCTGCTGGCCGCATTGTTGGTACGGCTCTGCAGAATGTTCGCGCAGCTGCAAAACCGGGCGTTTCGACGCTCGAATTAGACGAAATTGCTGAGACCACCATCCGCGAGGCCGGTGCTATCCCAACCTTTAAGGGTTATGGTGGCTTCCCAGGCTCCATTTGTGCTTCCAAGAATGACGTCATTGTTCACGGTATTCCGCGCAAGGACGTCATCCTCGAAGAAGGAGATTTGCTTTCTATTGACTGTGGCGCCACCCTGGATGGCTGGGTGGGTGATTCCGCCTGGAGCTTTGGCATTGGCGAAATTTCTGAAAATGCGCAGAAGCTCAATCAGGCCACCGAGTTTGTCCTCATGGAGGGCATGAAGGCCATGATTCCAGGTAACCGCCTCACCGATGTGTCCCATGCCCTGGAGCTTGCCACCCGCGCGGCGGAAGAAAAATTCGGTGTACCACTCTTCATCGTTGATGGCTACGGTGGCCACGGTATCGGCCATGAAATGCACATGGACCCATATTTGGCCAATGAGGGCCGTCCAGGCCGTGGACCGGTCATTCAGGAGGGCTCCACACTTGCTATTGAGCCAATGCTGACTCTGGGAACCGTCGATAATGCTGTGCTGGATGATGACTGGACTGTGGTCACCACCGATGGCTCCTGGGCAGCGCACTGGGAGCACACCGTGGCAGCAACGGCCAATGGCCCACGCATTCTTACGCCACGCACATAAAAAATTCAGCAATTTTTGAATTTTAAAAAATTCCAATATACTGAGACGCAACTTTTCTACTGACTGTTTGGAGGACCGTTGCGTCTCTTTTCTTTTGCAGCACTCGCAGCTGCCCTTATTGCCACCATTGGGCTTCTTAGTCCAGCCCCACAGGCCCATGCCGATGTGCGAACCGATGCCTGGAATGCACGCCAAGGCATCTACCAGGCCACGGAAAATTCCCCAATCCCTGTGCGCGACTTCGCCCGCGGCACCACGGATAATATTGTGAACTTCGTGGCCCCAGGTGTGATTTTCGAAAAGGAAGAAGAAGCACGTAAGGCCGCCGAAGAAGCAGCCCGCATTGCCGCCGAGCAGGAGGCAGAACGCCAGCGCATTGAGGCAGAACGTCAGGCCGAAGAAGCCCGCCTGGAAGCGGAGCGCAACTTCGACTATGGCCCATGCCCAAAGACCGCCAAGGCCTGCGTGGATATTAAGGGCGACCGCGCTTGGCTCCAGGAAAATGGCGTCAAGACTTATGGCCCAACCAAAATCAGTGCCGGCGCCCCAGGCTATGAAACCGCCAAGGGTAACTTGAAGGTCCTGCGCAAGGTCAAGGACGAAGTTTCCTATATTTATGGCAATGCCCCAATGCCATATTCGGTCTACTTCACCGCCAATGGCATGGCCTTCCACCAGGGCAATGTCAATGTGCTGAGCCACGGCTGCATCCACCTCGATGCGGATGCCGCCCCAACCTTCTTCAACTACCTCAATGTAGGAGATCCGATATTTATCTACTAAGTTTGCAATTTTTCAAAAAAGTGGGCGTATAATCTCTACTGTTATTTTTTGAAATAAGCAAACTTGGAGTTCAACTACATGCGTACTCTTCGCATCGCCGCCGCTGGCGCCCTTGCCGGTCTCACCCTGATTGCCGGCGCCACTGGCGGCCAGGCCCACGCAAGCGCGCTCGATGATTTCAATAATGGCGTGCGTGAAAATGCCTGGAATACCCACGTCAATGTCTACAATGCCACCGAAAATTCCCCGCAGGTCCTGCGCGATATTGCACGTGGCGCAACAGACGGCGTCGTAAATGCCATTGCCCCAGGCGTCATCGTCCAGAAGGATGCAGAAATCCAGGCAGCCAAGGAGGCCGCCGAACGTGCTGAGGCCGAGCGTCAGGCAGCAGAGGCCGCAGCCCGCGCCGAAGCAGAGCGCCAGGCCGCTGAAGATGCCGCCCGCGCAGCCTCCGGTTTTGACTACGGTCCATGCCCAAAGACCGCCAAGGTCTGTGTGGACATTGACGGTCACCGCTCCTGGTTGCAGGAAAATGGCGTGAAGAGCTACGGCCCAGTCCCAATCTCCTCCGGCAAGCCGGGCCAAGAAACCACTCGCGGTGACCTCAAGGTCCTGCGCAAGGTCAAGAATGAAGTCAGCTACGAGTTCAATATGGCCCCAATGCCAAACTCGGTTTACTTCACCAATACTGGCATGGCCTTCCACGCAGGTTCCCCGGCCGTTGCATCCGCCGGCTGCGTCCACCTCAACTACGCCGACTCTGAGGCATACTTCAACTACCTCAACGTGGGCGACGAGGTCTTCATCTACTAAATTTTTGGCGTTTCGACGAAATCCGTCGAGACGCCTTTTTTGATTTGGTATTTTGCAATTTATGGTGTAAGCTATCAGTTTGATGCGCGCCATCGGCGTGTCATCGACCCTTAAAACAGTAAATATATCACCGAAAGTGGAGGATATGGCTAAGGAAAGTGCTATTGAGGTTGAAGGCCGCGTTGTTGAGCCTTTGCCAAATGCAATGTTCCGTGTCGAGCTTGATAATGGCCACCTGGTTCTCGCAACCATTAGTGGTAAGATGCGCCAGCACTACATCAGGATTCTGCCTGAGGACCGTGTTGTCGTTGAGCTGACTCCATATGACCTCAGCCGTGGTCGTATTGTTTACCGTTATAAATAAGACTAAGTAGCCTCCTCACTCCAGGCGGGTTTTTATCCGCTACATTCCTTCGGCTGCAGTGGCTGGAGCCCTGCTAAGCGTGCCCACCGTCCGGCCCCGACCGGGTAAAGCGCACGTGGTAGGGACGAGTGTGGAGAAAACCACTGTAACAACCGGAAAGGTACTTGCCACATGGCACGTCTCGCTGGTGTGGACCTTCCTCGCAATAAGCGCATGGAGGTCGCACTCACTTATATCTACGGCATCGGCCCAGCCCGTGCCAAGGAGCTTTTGGAGAAGACTGGTATTTCCCCAGATCTTCGCACTGACAATCTCACCGATGATCAGGTCGCTGCTCTTCGTGACGTCATCGAAGCTACCTGGAAGGTAGAGGGTGACCTCCGCCGTCAGGTTCAGGCTGACATCCGTCGCAAGATCGAAATCGGCTGCTACCAGGGTCTGCGCCACCGTCGTGGCCTTCCTGTTCGCGGTCAGCGCACCAAGACCAACGCTCGTACGCGTAAGGGTCCTAAGAAGACTATCGCCGGAAAGAAGAAGTAAATAAATGCCTCCTAAAGCACGCTCTGGCGCACGCCGTACCGGCCGTCGCGCTGTAAAGAAGAATGTTGCACACGGTGCAGCTCACATTAAGTCCACCTTCAACAACACCATTGTGTCCATCACGGACCAGCAGGGTGCTGTGATTGCTTGGGCATCCTCCGGCCACGTTGGCTTCAAGGGTTCCCGTAAGTCCACTCCATTCGCTGCTCAGCTCGCTGCTGAGTCCGCAGCCCGCAAGGCTATGGAGCACGGCATGAAGAAGGTTGACGTTTTCGTCAAGGGCCCAGGTTCGGGCCGTGAAACTGCTATCCGTTCCCTCCAGGCCGTAGGCCTCGAGGTTAACTCGATCTCCGACGTGACCCCACAGCCTCATAATGGCTGCCGTCCGCCGAAGCGTCGCCGCGTCTAGTAGGGAAAGGAAAGGTTACTACTAATGGCACGTTATACCGGTCCTGCAACCCGTAAGTCCCGCCGTCTCCGCGTTGATCTCGTTGGTGGAGATATGGCATATGAGCGTCGTCCCTACCCACCAGGACAGGCAGGTCGCGCTCGCATCAAGGAATCTGAGTATCTCATCCAGCTGCAGGAGAAGCAGAAGGCTCGCTTCACCTACGGCGTGATGGAGAAGCAGTTCCGTCGTTACTACGCTGAGGCTTCTCGTCGCCCAGGTAAGACCGGTGAGAACCTGGTCATCCTGCTTGAGGGTCGTCTCGATAACGTCGTGTTCCGTGCAGGTCTTGCACGTACTCGTCGTCAGGCTCGTCAGCTGGTTTCCCACGGTCACTTCACCGTGAATGGCAAGAAGGTTAATGTTCCTTCCTTCCAGGTTTCCCGCTACGACATCATCGATGTTCGTCCAAAATCCCAGAAGATGGCATGGTTCGAAGAGGCTCAGGAGAACCTCGTCGACGCTGTCGTCCCAGCTTGGCTCCAGGTTGTTCCGTCCACTCTGCGTATTCTTGTGCACCAGCTGCCAGAGCGCGCTCAGATTGACGTTCCACTCCAGGAGCAGCTCATCGTCGAGTTCTACTCGAAGTAATACTTGCAGTTATTCCAAGTTTCTTGCCCTACAGGCGTCATATAGCGGTCGTCATTCAAGGAGTTTTACAACATGCTCATTTCTCAGCGTCCTAAGTTGACTGAAGAGGTAATCGACTCTGCACGCTCCCGGTTCACCATTGAGCCACTGGAGCCAGGTTTTGGTTACACCCTCGGCAACTCTCTTCGTCGCACCCTGCTTTCTTCCATCCCGGGTGCCGCTGTTACCAGCGTCAAGATTGATGGTGTTCTTCATGAGTTCACCACCATCCCTGGTGTGAAGGAAGATGTCTCTGACATTATCCTCAATATCAAGGGCATTGTTCTGTCCTCCGATATTGATGAGCCTGTGGTCATGTATCTCCGCAAGGAAGGCGAGGGTGAGGTCACCGCAGGTGATATCCAGCTTCCTGCCGGTGTTGAGATTCACAATCCTGAACTCCACATCGCTACCCTGAATGCTCAGGGCCGTCTGGATGTCGAGCTCGTGGTCGAGCGTGGCCGTGGCTACGTTCCAGCAACGATGTATAACGGTCAGGCTGAGATTGGTCGTATCCCAGTGGATCAGATCTATTCCCCAGTCCTGAAGGTGACTTATAAGGTCGAGGCTACTCGTGTTGAGCAGCGCACCGACTTCGATAAGCTCATCATCGATGTTGAGACCAAGAACTCCATCTCTGCACGTGACGCACTCGCCTCTGCTGGCAAGACTTTGGTTGAGCTGTTTGGCCTCGCTCGCGAGCTCAATAACAGCGCAGAGGGCATTGAGATTGGCCCAAGCCCAATCGAAAATGAAAACAGCGCCGTTTATAACAAGCCAATCGAGGATCTGAACTTCTCCGTTCGTTCCTATAACTGCCTCAAGCGCGAGGACATCCACACCGTGGGTGAACTTGCTGAGCGCAGCGAATCCGACCTGCTGGACATCCGTAACTTCGGTTCCAAGTCCATCAATGAGGTTAAGATTAAGCTTGCTTCCCTCGGCCTGACCCTGAAGGATGCACCGGAAGACTTCGACCCAACCACCCTGGAAGGGTACGATGCCGAAACCGGTGACTTCAAGGACCCAGACGCTGAAGAGTAATCGAGCAGCAACAAGCGACCTGAAACAATAAGTACACGAGGAGTACACCATGCCACAGCCCAAGAAGGGCGCACGTCTCGGCGGTTCTGCTTCCCACCAGGCTAAGATTCTCTCTAACCTGGCTGCGCAGCTGTTCGAGCACGGTGCCATCAAGACCACCGATGCCAAGGCACGCCTTCTCCGCCCATATGCTGAGAAGCTCATCACCAAGGCTAAGAGCGGTTCCGTTGCGGACCGTCGTAATGTTCTGAAGCTCGTTCCAAACAAGGACGCCGTCGCCACCCTTTTCGACGAGATCGCTCCAAAGTTTGCTGATCGCAACGGCGGTTATACCCGCATTGTGAAGCTTGAGAACCGTAAGGGCGATAACGCCCCTATGTCCCAGATTTCTCTGGTTACTGAGTAATTTCAGAAATCTGTTGTGGCGTCTACCTTCGGGTAGGCGCCATTTTTTGTACACTAATTGAGTGACTATTCGCCTGCGCCTCGACATCGCCTATGATGGCACCGACTTCCACGGTTGGGCCAGCCAAAAGAACCCCAGCACGCGCACAGTTCAGCGCACCATTGAGGAAAAACTTGCGCTCATTGCCCAAGCCCCCGTCGAACTTGTCTGTGCCGGGCGTACCGACGCCGGCGTGCACGCCTCCGGTCAGGTTGCGCACGTGGACCTGCCCGCACACATTCTGAATCAACGCCCCACCAATGGGGATCCCACGCGCCTTGTCCCGCGCTTGCGAAAGCTCCTACCACCCGATATTCGCATCCATAAAATCACCCAAGTCTCCACTGACTTTGACGCGCGTTTCTCAGCCCTCCAGCGCCAGTACGAATATCGCCTCTCCCACGACCCTGCTGGTGTGCACCCATCCAGGGGCCGCGATACCGCCTACTATCCACGCCCACTGGATCTGGACCGCATGAACGCCGCCGCCCAAAGAGTTATTGGCCTACATGATTTTGCCGGTTTTTCAAAACTGCGCGAACATGCCACCACGGTGCGCGACCTTCAACACTTCCGCTGGGTAGACATCTCCACCGAAAGAGAACCCCACCTTTATATGGCCGAGGTTTATGCCGATGCCTTCTGCTGGCATATGGTCCGTGGCCTTGTCGGTGCCTGCATTGCGGTGGGGGAGGGGCGCCATGAACCAGAGATCATGAACACACTTTTGAAGGCCGAAAAACGCACCAGCCTTACCCCCATTGCCCCTGCCTGCGGTTTAAGCCTCGTTGGTGTGGCTTATCCTCCCGAGGACCAATGGGCTGCCCGAATTTTGAAAACCAGGGCACGGCGCGATGAGCTAGAATAAAAAGCGGGAAAGGGTGGTAAGGATGCTAAATGGTACGTCTTCTACCGCCAACAACGAAGGCCCAGGTTTCTGGGCATAAGTTTTTAGAAAAACGCCTACTCCACGGTTTGGTGCTAGGCGATATTCGCATGATTCATGACCCTTTGGGTCGCCGCCAGCGCGCTTTTACCGCAGGGCTCATCGCATCTATTATTGGTATTATTGCGCTTCTCGCCTATTCATTTTTCAAACCCGCCACCCAGCCCGGTGAGGCCGAACTCATCCGTACCCATGCCGGTGCCCTCTATGTCCGTGGCGAGGCCGGCCAACTTCACCCCGTGCCCAATATCACCTCGGGCCGACTTCTTCTGGGCAAGGCCGTTCAACCCAAGAAGGCTTCCGATGAGGTGCTAAGGCCCATTCCTCGTGGCCAAGCCTTGGGTATTCTCGATGCACCCGCCTGGCTCGATGGCAAGCCCGCCAGCCGCTCCTGGTCAGTCTGTACCCAGGACACCTCCATCATTGTGCAGGCCCGCGAACCCAATGCCGGCACCAAACTCACTGAGGGCCAAGCAATTTTACTTGCCACCGATAATGACCTTTGGGTTCTTGACCATATCGGGCGAAGAAAAATCCCCGAGGGCCAGGCCGGCCGCGCCATCCAGGATGCGCTGGGCATTGATTACTCCACACCGCGCTGGCATATCACCCCCGCCGTGCTCGCCACCATCCGCGAACAACCCGCATACACCATCCCCAAGGCTGAGGCCTATTCCGAAAAATGGGTACTCTTTAATAACCAGGTGGCCCCCATTCATGAATTCCATCACCAGATTCTCGCCGCTCTTGGCACCCCAAAGCGCGAATTCAACGCCACCACCTATGAGCGCGCCCCCAGCGGCCTGGTCCTTCCCGATGGACCTGTGGAATTTCAAAAAACCGCCGAAAAGCGCATCTGTGCCTCCCCAACAGAAACCCGCTTCTTCGACAAAGAAACCCCAGCCCTAGCACTGGTGGGTGATACGGAAGCCACCCACTATGATTCGGATCTTTCCAGTGCCCTACCAGTGGATACAGGCTCCGGCCTCTTCGTCATTGGCGAAACAGGCCTGCGCCACGCTGTACCAAGCCCCGAGGTCATGGAGACCATCGGGGCTACTAATCCCTCCCAGGTGCCCTGGGATATTATCCGTCTTCTACCCGCCGGTAGCGACCTCAGTATCGAGGCGGCGCGAAGCCCGATATACCAGCGGTACTAGCACCACCAGCACCACTATCACACCAGCACCCGCCAACACTGCCCGGCGCGGTGCTGGTTTTTCTTCGGGCCGGGCATAGCTCACTGCCTCGAGCCGGTAGTGCGGGTCATAGGGGGTTGCGCTCATCACGCGTCCGATGGAGATGGTATTTGAGCTGCCTTCGCGGGCGTGGATAATCCGGTTTCGAATTTCAAAAGCGGATTCTAAGGGGTACCGTTCACGAAGAAGGGCTGCGGCCCCGGCAATAATGGGCGCGGCAAAGCTTGTGCCAATTAGTGGCCGGTCTGGTGCCAAGGCACGGATGAATCCATCGCCGGTGGCGGCCAAGCCCATGTTCATTGTGCCCGGCGCGTTGACCCCTGACCTGCTTGGGTCGGCCACGCTGTAGCCGGCGACCGCGTAGCCATTGTCCACCGCGCCTACTCCCAGTACTGTTGGTGCGTGGGCTGGGTAGACCACGGACCCGGCCGGGCAGGAGCCGCCCACATTTCCTGCCGCGCCAATTACTATAGCGTTCCGACGCTCCGCATAGAGCAGCGCCTTATCCACCGCATCGGTATTTGCTGGGCTTGCCGGGTCAAAGCAGCCAACAATGGAAATATTGATCACATCTGCCCCGGCATCCACCGCGCGCGTAATGGCACCGGCCAAACTATCCAGGGTCCCGCCATGATCTGGGACGTTGAGCAATTGGGCGTTGGGCGCAATACCACCATAGCCACCGCCATGGCTGGCCCCAATAATGCCGGCCACTACGGTGCCGTGCCCATCGCAGTCCCCGCTTTCTGCACCAATATTTTCAAGGCGCCCGGCAATGCGTGGGTGTGGGGCAATGCCGGTATCAATAATGGCCACTCGCACCCCGGCCCCTGTTGCAAATTGGTGGGCGTGTAAGAGGTCATCCATGGGGATGGGGCCCGGGCCCTCATCACCGCGCACACTCAAGCCCGCAGGTTTACATTCTGCGGGTTTTGGTGGTGGCGCATCTGCGGGAACCACTGGGGGTGGCGCTGGCGCTTCACTTGTTATAACAACTCGTGGTGTAGTTGGCGGTGGAGGAGCCACACTCGTCGAAGTCACCGTCTCAGTTACTCGCACGACTTCCTGAACCGGCGCCGGAGGTGGTGGCGGTGGTGGCGGTGGCGCAGGTTCAGGGGCTTGGGTCACAATCACCGTCTCCCGCACGGGCTCTGGGGTTACGGTGTGGGTCTCGGTTTCGGTCTCTTCATCGCCATAACTTGGTGGCTGCCAGATGGAGGTATAGGCATAGGCGGGGTTGGAAAAGGCCAGGTAGAAGGCCACTGCAAGTAAAATTATACGCATTAGAGCAGCCCCCGAACCATATGGAAGAGCCCCATGGAGTAGAGACAGACCGGTAGTGCCATAGCAAGGCAGAGGGACTCAATACGCTCAATCCACACCACCGTTGTGGGGCTTGCACCGGGCACCTTCGAAGCAATCACAGGAGCGAGCAATCCCAGGCCAAGAAAGACACCGGGCACTATCGCAACCCAGCCCTCAAAAGAGCGACCAAGATAGGCCCAAGACCCAAGGGCCATTAGCACCACGCACCACAGTGCCCAGCAGGAGAGGGTAGTGCGAAGCCGCACACAATGCAGCACACAAACCCCCGCCACGACCGGATATAAAGCCCAATAAAAAGCAGGCGCGTCTTGTTCAAACAAGCAGGGGAGTAGGAGACCGCCCATCATTGCGGCAGCCACCCCGCAGTGCAGCCCATCGGTTAAGGCCACAGCCCGGTTGGCACTATTTTCAAAACTTGTCACTTCCAAATCCGGTAGCGGCTCACCGGCACTAGGAAGAAGTGGTACGGATAAGCCCGCAGCATAAGCACAAATCTTTGGGCCCATACTTAGCCCAATGAGGCCGGCCAGCACCATGGAACCAGAAAAAGAACCAGGAAGCACGAAGCTAATCGCGCAGCTCAACGCCATACTGAGGCCAAAACTGATAGCCGCCCCAAGAACCCGACTATCCCGAACCAAGCCCACCGCCAGCGAGGCAATGCCCAAAACCGAGCCCACAAGACCCGCCAAAGGCAGCGCAAAAGAAGCAGTAAGTAGGAATAGGGTCGTAGATAAGCCAAGAAAGAAAGAGCCAAGGGCACCATAAATCGCGCGCCGGGCAAATAGCACAGAATGCACAAAGCAAAGAACAGCCAAACCCGCCGCCACAAAAGCCGGCGGCCACAGCAGAAAAGCCCCAATACCGGCCACCACAAAAAGTGCTAGGGAGAGCCCCTCAACGGAGATATTTTTCGGAATATCGCTCAGTGTCTCAGCGGCATCGGCAATAATTGGATGCGGCTCAAGCTGGTACGGGCGAATCACCACCGTCGCGCCGGGCCGAAGCGGTAAATCATGAAGCGGAACAGAATAATCAAGTTCCTGCCCAAGGGCCGTGGAAAAAATCCACGGCGAATCACTCGGCGGGGCCGAAACCAAATTCAGAATTTCATCCTTGACATCGGCCAAACATAAGCCCGCCGGAATAGAAATATCGCATAGCGAAACCTGGGGTGCCATTTCCTGGCACTCCAGTCGAATCCGCAGCCGAAGAGCTGCGTTAATACTTTGCGGGTGTAGATGAGACATGGAATCCTCAATTCCACCCTTTCCCTAATCTCCATTATGCATTAAGATGAGAGTTGGGTAAAGGGGGATTGGACATGTATGAATGTGATTACGGTTATCCGACCGCATCACCCGGGTGAGCGAAGCATCGCCCCGCCACTCCCTCAGGGGTCAATAACCCCTGAAACGGTGCCACCAGCACCGCGGCCGCAGCCGATGTCGCTGGTGCGCTTGCTTATGCCAGTAGCCATGCTGCTACTGGTTATTGGCATGCTCTTTTTCATGCTGCGCTCGGGCACAAGCCCAATGATGGCGCTCTTCCCACTGATGATGGTGGCGAGCATGCTGGGGATGACGGGGACAAGCCGCGAAGACCTGGATGAACAACGGCGCGCCTTTATGCGCCATATTGATGTCATTCGCCATAAAGCGCAGGCCAATGCGCACCAGCAGCGCCTGCACCACTACCACTACCATCCGGACCCGGATAAGCTCTGGTCAATGCTAGGTTCCCGCCGAATGTGGGAGCGCGAAGCTGATCAGTTCCCGGTCCGTATCGGTACTGGGGTGGCGGGGCTCTGCACCCCCATTGAGGTGCAGGATTCCGGGGCCACCGAGGATCTCGACCCGGTCTGTGCAGTGAGTATGCGCAATTTTATGGCTGCGCACTCCACCGTCCCACAGATGCCGCTGGTCGTGGAGCTCAAGGCCTTTGACCGGCTCAATTTTGATGGCAATCGCGCGGCCGCCATGAGCCTGGTCCGCTCCATGGTCGCGCAGCTGCTCTTCCACTATGGGCCAGAGGCTGTGAGTTTTAGCTGGGATAGCGATGAGTGGGATTGGCTAAAATGGACTCCCCACTGCATTGACCAGGCGCAATTCCACGTCCACATTGGTAATCGGCCGCCCAAGGGCACTGACTGTGTACTCAGTTTTGGGCCCAATGATGAGGTTGTGACCATCAATGTGGATGAGGTGATTTCCATGGAAACCACCCAGGGCCATGAGGAGCTTGGCCAGCCCGATTTGCTAAGCCACGGCCAGGCTGAAATTCTGGCCCGCTTCCTCACAGCGTATCGACGCCCCTCGCACTCCCACACCTCCACATTGGCCACGGCCATTGACTGGTCGCCTCGCGGAAAGAACCTGCTCAAGGTACCAATCGGGGTAGATCCTTCAGGTCAAGCGGTCTATTTGGATCTCAAGGAGCATGCTAAGGGTGGGGTTGGTCCCCATGGGCTGTGCATTGGTGCCACTGGCTCCGGCAAATCCGAGTTGCTTCGCACCCTTGTTGTAGCTCTCGCTGCCACTCACAGTCCTGATGTGCTCAACTTTGTGCTTGTGGACTTCAAGGGTGGTGCTACCTTCCTTGGGCTTGATGGGCTTCCACATACCAGTGCTGTTATTACGAATCTTTCGGATGAAGCACACCTTGTTGACCGCATGCAGGATGCCATCAATGGTGAGATGAATAGGCGCCAGGAGCTACTGCGCCATGCGGGTAATTTTGCAAATATAGGTGCTTATACTGCGGCTTTAGAGAGTGGCCAGCTTCCTAATGGCTATGGGCCGCTGCCAGCACTTGTCATTATTCTTGATGAGTTTTCAGAGCTTCTTGGCCAACATCCGGATTTCGCGGAGCTCTTCGTGGCCGTGGGCAGGCTTGGGCGAAGCCTCGGTATTCATCTTCTTTTGGCCAGCCAGCGCCTAGAGGAAGGAAAGCTGCGTGGGCTTGACTCGCATCTTTCCTACCGCATTGGTCTTAAGACCTTTTCCGCCATGGAATCCCGCCAGGTCCTTGGTGTGGCCGATGCTTATGAGTTGCCTGCACAACCAGGAGTCGGTTTTCTCAAAACGGATGCCGATAGTCTGCGCCGCTTTAGGGCCGACTATGTTTCCGGCCCCGTGGAGGAACTTAGCCAAGCAGCACCGGCCCCGCTCGTGCGTTTCGACGGCTGGCATTCACTAGAATTTGTCACAAACCAGCCTATAACCAGCGCGAACACAACCGTGGTCGATCTTATTGTCGATGGTGCCAAGCGGGAAGCAAGCAGCCAAGCGCATAAGATTTGGCTCGAACCACTGCCAGAAATCCTGCCCCTGCGCCGGGTTCTTGGCACTGAGAGCCCCTTCCTCAGCGCGCCCATTGGGTGGATTGATAGGCCGTATTTGCAGCGCCAGGACCCCTTCATTGTGGACTTCACCGGGGCCACTGGCCATGTGGCCATTTGTGGCGGTCCACAGACCGGCAAGACTACGGCTCTTCGCGCCATTATTCTTGCCATGAGCGCCACGCATTCCACCGAAGATATTCGCTTCTACCTGGTCGGTTCTGAGCTTGAACACCTCACCAACCTTCCGCATGTGGCCGCCTTTGCCACCGAACCGGAGCGAATCCGTGCCGTGCTCAATGAAGTACTCGAGTTGATTAAACAACCTGAGGCACGTCATACCTTCCTGGTCATTGACGGTTGGCATAATCTCACCGAGGAATTCTGCGATGAGCTCGCCTTTATCGCGACCGACGGGCTTGCCGCCAAGGTCCACCTGCTTGTCTCAACCCCACGTTGGGGCAGCATTCGCATTAATGCGCGCGAGCTCATTACCGGCCGCATCGAGCTCTCCATTAGCGATGCCCATGATTCGCTCATCAGCCGCCAGGCCCAAATGGCCGTGCCCCCACAGCCAGGACGCGGCATTAATCTCGATGGCGAACAGATTAAAATCGCCACCGCCACCCACTCGGATAATCAAATCATCATGGATATTATCCAAGCCCGTGGTGAGCTTCATGTGCCCGTCCTCAAAGAGCTTCCAGAGAGATGTTTTAGCACCGACCTTGCCCCACGCAGGGAAAATGCAATACGCCTCGGTATGCTCGCCAAGGGTCTGCGCACCGCTTATTGGGAGTATGTGGAAAACCCATTCCTATTTATATTCGGTAATCGCGGCTCCGGAAAGAGTACTGCGCTCGCCCACATCATCGCGGAAGCCGAGGGGGAAATCTACCTCATCGACCACAAGCGCACACACCTCGGCACGCTCGAGGACGAGAGCTACTACAGCGCCACCGCGGACAAGAGCAGCGCGGTAATTGCGGAGCTCGTCGAAAAGCTAGAAAGCCGACTACCGGGCGCCGACACCACCGCCCAGCAGCTGCGCGATCGCTCATGGTGGAGCGGCCCCCATATTTTCTTGCTTATCGACGACCTCGATGTGCTACCCGATTTCCTGCTTGGCTCCCTAGCCCCACTTATCCCATATGCGCGCGATATTGGCTTCTCTATTGTGATTGCGCGCCGTTCTGGCGGTGTGGCCAGGTGCCGCTATCAGCAAGTCATCAGCGATATTAAAGACCAAAATCCTTCCGTGCTTTTGCTGTCTACCAGCAAGGATGAAGGAAATATTCTCGGGATTCGCCCCGAGGAACTGCCATCCGGCCGCGGCTATTTTGGGGATAAGAACCTCATGCTCGTGGCCCTTCCAACTACCCGAAAGGACAATGATGTCTCGGATTCGAATTGAAATCACCGTGCTGGATAATGCCAGCATCTTCTCCGGGGTTCCCGGTGCTGAAAGTCTCTACCGCTACGATCTGCCGGCCGCTGGCTTGGCGGAAGGGTGGGCAACCAAGTCTATGATTCAGCAGGTCAAGGACCTAGCGGGGCATGATTGGCCCAATATTGATGTGGCGGTCAAGGGGAATGAAGAAGCCACCGAACCCCTTATTCACAGCTTGCTTGCACAAGGTGCTGTCGCTTTTCCAGCCGATTACAGCCCGCCCCGCCACCGGGTGCGCCGCCGTAACCGCCGCCCACTGCTCACCATTGGTTGCGTGGCTGTGGTGGCTGCTTGCACAGCAATTGGCATGGCCGTCTATGTGCGTGAGGAGCGCGGCCCGCAGGTGCTTCCTGCCTCCGCAGAAACCAGCGAGGTTCTCACCAGTGCCGCTGCCAGCACTGATGGTCGCATTATCTACAAGGAGCGCAAGATTAGCTTCCCGACGAGCAGTACTGCAGCCCCAAGCACCAGGGCTGAGAGCTACTCGGGGACCCTTGCTGCCACAAATTCCACTGTGACCCTGAATGGTTTTGTCTTGCCTGCACAAGTGAACTGGGAAGTGGTGGGCGATGGGGTAGTGGGCAGTCCCGCTAATGACCCTGAACAGCGCATTATGGTGCTTCGTGATTTGGTCTATGAGGATGCCCTCATGCAGCAGCTCATTGCTGAGGACAAGAATCTGCGCGCCGTAAGTCCGCAACACGGGCGTAGCTCCACCATTGACTATATCGAGGAGCCTGGTGATGGCTCTCAGGTCTACTGGGCTTCCTGGCGTGAAAATCCGACGCGAATCTCCGTCGGGTGCCACACCAAAAATGCGCCAAATGCGACCCAACAGCAACGGTGTAAGGACTTGATTGAACAGACTAACACGTTAAAGAAAGTTGCTGGTCAAGGGTAAAATCACGATGAAAATTCGGTCTGAAAAGGCCTAAATCGTCTAATGGGGTGAAAGTCGCTGCAGAGGCTTTCGCCCCACATTTTTTGTCCATAGTTTGTGAAAGCTCAGAAGAAAGGATGAATCCATGAGTACTTTCATTACTACATCCGCAACAATGCGGGACGCTGCGAGGAATGTCGACAGCGTCAATCAGAGTGTCCAGGCCCAGCTTGCAAGAATCAAGGGCACTGTTTTCGACCTTAGTGCGAACTGGCAAGGTGCCGCACAGGCCAGCTTCACAGAATTGATGAACCGTTGGGATGAGCACGCGAGAAATCTCAGCCAAGCACTTCGCGTAATCTCCGAGACGATTGTGAATAATGCGAACCTCTTCGATGCACAAGAAGAGCAGAACCGTAATGCATTCAGCGGCCTGAATGGCTCGCTCGGTTAAAAGGAAGGAATACCAATGTCGGGAATCAAGTACCAGTTCGGTGAAATTGAGGCTAGGGCTGCAGAAATGCTCGCTGGCCACAATAACATTCAAAATGAGCTCCAGACGCTCAAGCAATCCCTGCAGCCAATGGTGAGCTCCTGGGAAGGCGAGTCGGCAGTTGCCTACAGGGCCGCCCAGGCCCGTTGGGATAACTCCGCTCGTGCAATCACGGAGCTGCTCAATGCCATTATTGGTCGCCTCAATAACGCTAATGCGAATATGCAGCAGGCGAACAGGGCTGCTGCTCAGACATGGGGTGGCTAAAGAAAGTCATTGCATTGTAATTTCGCTGTAATTATTCCACTGTGAGCATTAATGACTCGTCCGTGAGAGTCTTTGGCTAAACCAGGAGTCACGGAAAGTGACTTTTCACACCTCCTGGTTCTCCGATTAAAGAACCCTTTCCCCGACTTGGTACCGTGCAAGCTTGCTTGTGCGGTTGAGGTCGTTGTGGAAGATTCACAAAAACTGCGAACTGAAGGAAAGGAGAGCGATAGGACAAACAGGAAATATGTAGAGGTAGGTCCGACTGCCAGGGGAGCCAGTACCCTCTCCCCGTCGAGGTATCCCCTGGAGTCGTACCAAAACCGCCGGCAATTTTCCGGCTTTTCCTTGAAATTTGGGGCCCAAGGGGAGGGATTTGATTTTGTGGGGGAATTTCCGCTAGAATCTATATTTCGTGTGTGAGCACTAGGAAACGTGCGGGTCTCCACCGGCCGCCGTACGTCACTCCGCTCATGCGAATCCGTGGCTGGCAGTTTCTAGACAGACTTTAAGGAGTCCTTGTGTCTACTTATCACCCAAAGAGCGGTGACATTACCCGCAAGTGGTATGTCATTGACGCTACTGACGTGGTGCTTGGTCGCCTGGCTTCCCAGGTTGCAGACCTTCTTCGTGGCAAGGGTAAGCCACAGTTCGCACCTAACGTTGACTGCGGTGACTATGTCATCATCGTCAACGCCGACAAGGTTCATATTTCTTCCAACAAGCGTGACCGCGAGTTCCGTTACCGCCACTCTGGTTACCCAGGCGGTCTGACCACCCTCTCCTTGGGTCGTTCTATGGAACTGCACCCAGAGCGCGTCGTCTTCGAAGCTATTGAGGGCATGCTTCCTCACAACAAGCTTTCCCGCGCTTCTGTTAAGAAGCTCCGCGTTTTCGCTGGCTCCGAGCACCCATATGCTGCTCAGAAGCCTGAGACCTACGAGATTAAGCAGGTGGCACAGTGACCGAGAACAATGTAGAGAACAACGTAGCTGACGCAGCTGATCTCGCTGCTGCTGCAGCCGCTACCGCTGAGTTCACCAACACCATTGGTGACGCAGTCGCTGCTGCTAACCCAGAGGCTGCTGAGACCGCAGCCCCAGCTATCTACGAAGGCCCAATCCAGACCGTCGGTCGTCGTAAGCGCGCTATTGTGCGTGTACGCATGGTCGAAGGTTCCGGTAACTTCGTCTGCAACGGTCGTACCCTCGAAGAGTACTTCCCTAATAAGCTGCACCAGCAGGCCATCAAGAGCCCACTGGCTCTGGTTGACCGTGAGGGTCAGTTTGACATCATCGCCAATATCCAGGGTGGCGGCCCAACCGGTCAGGCTGGCGCTTTCCGTCTGGCTATTGCCCGCGCTCTGAACAAGTACAATCCGGCTGACCGCCCAGCTCTCAAGAAGGCTGGCTTCCTCACCCGTGATGCTCGTGCTGTTGAGCGTAAGAAGGCCGGTCTGCACAAGGCCCGTCGTGCACCTCAGTACTCCAAGCGTTGATTTTTTCTCCGCATGGGAAATGCCCTCTGCTTCTGCAGGGGGCATTTTTTGTATGCGCTTTAAACGAAGTAAATAAGTTTTCGCATGATCTTGCGTGTTAAATACGCACCCACGGCGAAAATCCATAGCCAGTACAGCGGGGTCACCTGGCTATCCAAATGCATCGCGGCCCAAATCACCGCCACAGAAATTCCACCGAGGGCCGCAATACGGTACGGGCTGCTCTTATATTGATGCGGGGCAGCCTGACTCGACCATCGCAGTCCCACACGCATGGCAAATATATCCATACTCAGCGCCATAGCGGCAAGCAGCGGAATCCACTGTGCCAGGCGTGTATTGGACATAGAGTCATCATTCATTGTCATCGCGGCAGTCCAAAGCGCGAGAATAGGCACTGCAAGCAGCAAATAATCCTTGCGGAGCTGCGGGAGTTTAGCAGTCACATGTGGGGCGGTCATCGCGACCTCCTTTCTTCAATTGCCCTAATCATAAAACGCGCAATAGTTTTCTGCAAGGAATTGAGCCCTAATAAATTCAACCGTTTTGAAAAACTAGGCCCCACCAGGTCATTTAGGCTAAAACCTAAACAAAGGTTTACCCCCGTTCGGTTACCCCCGTAAGCAGATCTGCAGTGGTACGATAGAAGCGCTATGAAACGCTTCCCGCATCTTCTTGGACTTGATGGCCTGCGCGGCCTCGCGGTCCTTAGCGTACTCGCATACCACATTTTTGCGCGCGCGGTGCCGGGCGGCTTTCTGGGCGTTGATCTCTTCTTCGTCCTCTCAGGTTTCCTGATTTCTTCTTTGCTTATCGACGAGCTCCGCCACACAAACCGCATTTCCTTACGCCACTTTTGGCTACGGCGCATCCGTCGAATCCTGCCGGTGGCCACTGTGGTCGCCTTCGTGGCCACTGCTTTGGCCGGCCTCTATGGCGGCGATATTGGGGTGGGAATCACCAAGCAATTTTTAGGTTCCCTCTTCTTTGTGAATAACTGGGTTCAAATTGCTGAGGCTCAAAGTTATTTCCATTCGGGCTCCGCACATATCCTTAGCCACTATTGGAGCCTTGGTGTGGAGGAACAGTTCTATGTGGTCTTCCCATTGATTGGGTTTGCGTTCCTGCTGGTCAAGCGCCATAAGAGGTTAAATTATCCCTTTATTAAGTGGGGTCTAGGTGCCCTCGCGCTCATTGGTGCCATTGCGTCCGGTATTTGGATGGCTCTCGGTTTTAACCCCGAGTCCGATCCAAGTCGGCTCTACTTCGGCACTGATACCCATGCCTTTGGTCTTCTCCTTGGTGTCGCCCTCGCATGTGTCTTGTCTTGTTCAAACAAGCCGTTCATTGGTGTGCCGCAAGTCGTGCGCGATGGAGTAGCCCCAGTGGCCATTATTGCTACCCTCATTGGCTATATTCTCTGCGTACTCCTCATGCACTGGGACTCCGCCTTTAGCTTCCGTGGTGGTATCTTCCTTGCCTCCGTTCTTGCCGCCATTGCCATTGGTGGTGTGGCGTTGAGCTACCAAAGCCCAAAAGGAACTTTGGGCTTTCTTGTTGGCAACACGCTTTTGGGTAATAGTGTCCTTCGCACCCTTGGTAAGTGGTCTTTTAGTATCTATCTTTGGCACTGGCCAATCTGGGTCATTATTAGCCGCGAGAACCCCAACCCGCATATTGCGTGGCGTATCTGGGGATGTGTACTTTCTATCCTCATTGCGGCTCTAAGCTGGCGATTTATCGAGTCCCCTGCCATGCGCACCATCGGTCGTCCATGGCGCCCCATCAATTTTGAAAACCCCAAGGATCAAGGGCGCCTCGCCTACCGCATCTTTGCAGTGCTCCTGACTTGTTTGCTCATCGTGCTAGCAATTCATGCTGTAGCCCAGTCCAATCGCCCAACCGCCCTTGAGGAACAACTGGCCCGTGCAAAAGCACAGGTAGAAGCACAGTCGCGGTCAGATCATCCTCACTGCAACACCGGCGTCTGGGTTCTTCCCGCCATCACCGGTGAGGATATGAGTGCCATTGGCGATAGCGTCATGCTTGCCAGTGTGGAAAAACTCTACGGCCAATTCCCCGGCATCGACATTGATGCAGCCGTATCGCGCTCCATGCCAGAAATCACCGACGTGGTCGCCGACTGGGCACATACCGGACGCCTACGTCCGGTGGTCGTTCTTGGGGTTGGCACCAATGATGAAGTAGACCCCTGGGAGATCGACCAGGTCATGGCCATAGTCGGGCCAGATCGTCTTGTTGTCATGACTGCCCCCTATGGCAACCGCCCATGGATCGGTGCCTCCATCACCAATATTTTTGCTGCTGCCGAGCACTATCCCAACCTTGTTGTGGCCGACTGGAATGGCCAAGCCATCGCTAACCCGCAGGACCTTGCCTGGGATGGAATCCACCCTGACGGGGATGGTGCGCGCCTCTATGGCTTCGCAATTGCCCAGGCCATGGACTACTTCCTGCAAAATCGCACCCATAAGTGAGCGTCGATTAGCTAGCTTACGGCCAGGCACCACCATTAGAAGCAGCCACTTGGCATAATGGTAGCTATGACTCGTCTTTTTGGTACGGATGGTGTTCGTGGCCTTGCTAATCAGGCCCTAACTGCCACCCTTGCAATGCGACTCGGTGCCGCCGCCGCCCGAGTTCTCACCAAAGAAAACCGAACTTCCAAGCGTCGCCCAGTAGCAATTATTGGCCGCGACCCACGCGTATCCGGCGAAATGCTCGCCGCCGCACTCTCCGCTGGCATGGCCAGCCAGGGTGTGGATGTTTTGCGTGTTGGCGTGCTTCCAACTCCTGCCGTAGCCTTCCTCACCGATGATTATGGTGCCGATATGGGTGTGATGATTTCCGCCTCCCATAACCCCATGCCTGATAATGGCATTAAGTTCTTCGCCGCCGGTGGTTTGAAACTCGATGATGCCATTGAGGATGAAATTGAGGCTGAGATGGCCATCCTGGAAGAAACTGGCCCCACCGGTCACGGTGTCGGCCGTGTGCTCGAAGAGGCTAGCGACGCCCAAGAGCGCTACCTGGCACATCTGCGCCAAGCAATGCCAACTGATTTGAGTGGAATCACGGTGGTCGTGGACCCTGCTAATGGTGCTGCTTCTGAGATTGCACCGCTGGCCTATGGCAGTGCCGGCGCTACGGTAATCCCAATTCACAACCGCCCAAACTCCTATAACATCAATGATAATTGCGGCTCCACCCATATCAATGTGGTGCGCGATGCTGTGCTTGCTCATGGGGCTGACCTGGGGCTTGCCCACGATGGTGATGCCGACCGCTGCTTGGCTGTGGATGCCAAGGGCAATATTATCGACGGCGACCAGATTATGGCCATTTTGGCCCTTGGTATGAAGGATAATGGTGAGCTGCGTAAGAACACCCTTGTGGCCACTGTGATGTCCAATCTGGGCCTCAAGATTGCCATGAAGGAAGCAGGCATTAATCTTGTGACCACGCAGGTCGGCGACCGTTATGTGCTAGAAGAGCTCAATAAGCAGGGCTATTCGCTTGGTGGTGAGCAGTCCGGCCATATTGTTCTTCCGGACTTTGGTACTACCGGTGATGGTGTGCTTACTGGCCTGGCACTGATGTCGCGCATGGTGGAAACTGGTCTTTCCCTTGAGAGCCTGGCTACCGCAATGAAGGTCATGCCACAGGTGCTTATTAATGTGCCAGTCAGCGATAAGAACCGCATCCAGGATGATGAGCGTGTTATTAAGGCCCTGGCCATGGCTGAGAGCGAGCTCGGTGAGAGCGGCCGCGTGCTGCTTCGCCCATCCGGCACTGAGGAGCTATTCCGCGTGATGGTTGAGGCCAAGGATCAGGAAACTGCACGCCGTTTGGCTGGCCGTATTGCTGCGGTGGTTGCCGAAATCTAAGTTAGTAGCATGTTGGGGCTGACCTGGGAAAATTATTCCTAGGTCAGCTTTTTTCTGCTTAATCCGTCTAATAAGAAGACCCCAGTTCTCTTTTTCATCTCTTATTAGAAGGAGGAAGCATGAGTAATCTCGAATTTGACCCGGAGACCGTTATGCAGCAACTGCAGGACTTCGGGAAAACAGTTCTAAAGCAGCGCGTTAAAAATGATCCGGGCCTGCGCTTGGCTATTAAACTTGGACGCGGTTTTATGCCCGAGGCAAGGCAGGTCGGTAACTATTTTTATAAAATTGCGCGTCGTGCCCAAGCCCATGAGGAAGTCCTCTACGGGCTAACCAGAAAAGCGCAGAAAACCGTGCGTGAACTTGTCAGCGTCGATGAGCAAAATGCCAGGAATTTGGTGAGGTAGCCATGGCCACGATTACTGATAAGGGCGCACAACAAGTCAGCAATAACTATGGCAAAGTGGTGAGCTATGCGCAGAGCCTGCCACATAATAGCTGGAGCCCTGCCGTTAATAGCGCTGCGGTTTTCGAAGCGGCCGCCAAAACTGCCGATTTTGATAAAAAATCCGTGATGACTATCGCTAAAAGCGCAGTCTCCGCGAATAAAGCTGGGTTGGTGCGGGCGGCCTTAGGCTCCCTCTTGCCCTTTATTATTCCCATTGCTATCGACGCAATCTCCACGGCCTTTAAGTGGGCGGTGGATAAATTCGGTGTGAATAACAAGGCCAGCGAGGAAATTGCCGAGCGTGCCGAGGAAGCCTGTGATGCCGTGGTTGAGGTTGAAAATTCCGCAATCAGCATGGCAAATCAGATACTCAGTGAGCTTGTGGATGCCGTGAACGGGCTCATCAGGGAGCTTTCCCGCTTTGACCTCAATGAACCGGAACAGCTCGAATTGTATAAACAAGTGTTGAGCAATATTGGCCGCCTCATCGACCAAGCCGGCCAACAGCTGCTCAGCCTCTATAACGAGCGCGATGGCAAAGTCCGCGAAATTTGGAATGGGCTTGTCGGTGACGGCAGCCTTGATAAATGCGTGGCCCCGGAAGAAAGCCATATGAATATGGCCAAGGAATTCGTCGGTGAAATCAGCTCCGACCCCGCTATCAATGACAAAGAAGCCCTCGGGCCGACCGGTAGTTCCGGTGGTGGCGGATACTCTGGCGGCGGTGGCGGTGGCTCACTTCTTTGGGAAAAGATTGTTGCCAACGCATCTGACAAGAAGATTTGGATTG
>JAUMUD010000008.1 GCA_030530875.1 Corynebacterium sp. | reverse complement strand
TTGCTTGTGCTCCACTTGGAGACGTCAGGGTTGGCGTTGCTAGCACCGTAGAACATGCGTGCCATGTCGGTGACGTTGCTTGTGTCCCACTTGGATACGTCTGGGTTGGCGCTGGTCGCATCCTGGAACATGCGTGCCATGTAGGTTACGTTGCTTGTGTTCCAGTCGGAGGTGTTGGGGTTTGCGTTGGTGGCTTCAGAGAACATGTAGCTCATGTCGGTGACGTTGCTGGTGTCCCAGTTAGAGACATCAGGGTTAGCGATAGTGGCCGCATAGAACATGCCAGCCATGTTGGTAACCTTGCTGGTGTACAAGTTTTCGAATCCCTCGAACTTTACAACCCGAGTCACTCGATAGCCCATCCAGTATCCGCCGAAAAGATGGGAAGAATTTTTCGGTGCGAAGACCTTGGAGGTGAGGCGGAATGTGGAATTTTCGGGGAGGGACCCGAGGAAAGATCGGACTTTTCCGTCGTCGAGGGTGCCGCTGCCGGAGACTTCGTAGATATTATTGCCTTTGTCTGTTGCGATGATATTTGATTTGGCATCGCCGAGTTGGGTGGTGGCCTCAACAGCAAAGACTGTAGGGCTTGTGGCGATTGGGGTGATGATGCTGGCAGGAAGTGCGATCGACATGCCAAGAGCAATGGCATGAGTGAGCTTGCGCATGAGACTCCTCTTTACTGGTGTTGTAGCAGAATGCGTTGACGGTTTAAGCCTAGCATGAGTGCTACCACGAAAAAACCTAGCGCAGGCAGCAGAGTGCGAGCGCTAGGTAATGGTTTTGTGGTGAGGAGATGCCCATACCGACCCGAGGGGAATTTCGCGGGCCTGGTGTAAGCACATTTAGCTAAACGGAGTTAGCGCATATTGCCCATTGCTGCCACACCGGCGCCAATGGCGCCAAGAATCAGCAGGATCAAAGCAATGATGCCGAAGGTTTTTACGCCATTCTTTGCACCGTCAAGGTTAGGGGTACTGATCGGCTGGTTTTGCGTAGCGTCTTCCCTTGACTTCAAAATTTGTGCGTTTGACTCAAGATCGCGTTCAACACTCGCAACCAATTCGCTATTCGTCCACTTGGAAATGTCGGGTTTTGCATTGAATGCGTCGGCGAACATTTGCTCCGCGTTAGTTACTTTGCTGACATCCCAATTGGATACATCAGGATTAGCGATGGTGGCGCCCAAGAACATACCAGTCATGTTGGTGACGTTGCTGGTGTCCCATTTCGACACATCTGGGTCGGCCGCTGGTGCTTGGGTGAACATGTAGCTCATATCCGTCACCTTGCTGGTGTCCCACCTGGAGACATCGGGATTTGCAATCTGTGCGCCCCTGAACATACTTCCCATGTCGGTGACATTGCTCGTATCCCACTTAGATACATCGGGGTTTGCGTTGGTGGCGTTATTGAACATGTAGTCCATGCTGATGACTTGGCTTGTGTCCCAGTTTGAGACATCGGGGTTTGCACTAGTGGCACCGTCGAACATGTAGCTCATGTTGGTGACTTGGCTTGTGTCCCATTTGGAGACATCGGGGTTTGCGCTGGCGGCATCTTTGAACATATTGCTCATATCGGTAACGCTATGGGTGTCCCATTTGGAGACATCGGGATTTGCATTGACGGCACCGTAAAACATATAGCTCATGTTGGTGATGTAGCTTGTGTCCCAGTTGGTGGTATTAGGGTTTGCACTGGTGGCACCCAAGAACATCCCGCTCATGTCAGTGACGTAGCGGGTGTCCCAGTTGGTAGTGTTCGGATTCGCCTTTACAGCATTTGTGAACATGTGGTTCATATCGATGACCCTGCTGGTGATCCAATTTGAGACATCGGGGTTGGCGCTGGTGGCACCGTAAAACATTTCGCTCATGTAGTTAACGCGGCTGGTATCCCAGCTAGTAGTGTTGGGATTTGCTTTATCTGCATACTTGAACATACGGTTCATGGTGGTGACCCTGCTGGTGTTCCAATTTGAGACATCGGGGTTGGCGTTGGTAGCACCGTAAAACATTTCGCTCATGTTGGTGACCTTGCTTGTGTCCCAGTTGGAGGTATCAGGGTTGGCCTTGATGGCGTCGCTGAACATCCTGCTCATGTTAGTGACGTTACTGGTGTTCCAGTTAGTAGTGTTGGGGTTCGCATTGGTAGCACGCCAGAACATATGGTTCATGTCGGTGACGCTGCTTGTGTTCCAGTTCGAGACGTCGGGGTTGGCGTTAGTGGCGCTGCTGAACATTCTGCTCATGTTGACGACGTTGCTGGTGTCCCAGTTGGAAGTATCAGGGTTGGCCCTGGTGGCGTCTTGGAACATCCGGTTCATATCGATGACCCTGCTGGTGTCCCAGTGCGAAACGTCCGGGTTAGCCTTGGAGGCACCCCTGAACAGCATGCCCATGTAGGCCACCTTGCTGGTGTCCCACCTGGAGACATCGGGATTTGCATTGTAAGCACCGTCGAACATCCAGCTCATGACGGTGACGTTGCTGGTGTCCCACCTGGAGACATCGGGATTTGCATTGTAAGCACCTTCGAACATCTCGTTCATGGCGGTGACTCGGCTGGTGTCCCAGTTTGAGACATCGGGGTTGGCGTTGGTGGCGCAGCTGAACATGCCTCCCATGTTGGTGACTTGGCTTGTGTTCCACCTGGAGACGTCAGGATTTGCGTTGGTGGCGCCACCGAACATGCCTCCCATGTCGGTGACTCGGCTGGTGTCCCAGTTTGAGACGTCGGGGTTGGCATTGGTGACGCTGCTGAACAAGCGGTTCATGTTGGTGACTTGGCTTGTGTTCCACCTGGAGACGTCAGGATTTGCGTTGGTAGCACCCCAGAACATCTCGCGCATATTGGTGACTTGGCTTGTGTCCCAGTTGGAGGTGTCAGGGTTAGCCTTGCTGGCCCCCCTGAACATGCCACCCATGTCGATGACCTTGCTTGTGTCCCAATTGGAGGTATCAGGGTTGGCACTGGTGGCGTCTTTGAACATGCCCGCCATGTCAGTGACATTGCTTGTGTCCCAGTTCGAGACATCGGGATTTGCGCTGGTACCGCGGCCGAACTTCAAGGTTACGTCGATCATTTTGCTGGTGTCCCAGTTTTCAGCCACGGGTTTTCGGATGGCGGCACCAGAGAACATGTTGCTCATGTTGGTGACCTTGCTCGTATCCCAGTTCGAGACATCGGGATTTGCGGTGCTGGCACCCCAGAACATTCCGCTCATGTCGGTCACGTTGCTCGTGTCCCAGTTGGAGGTATTAGGGTTGGCGTTGGTAGCACCATAGAACATGTAGCTCATGTTGGTGACCTTGCTGGTGTCCAAGTTTTCTAATCCCTCGAACTCTACAGTTAGTTCCAGCGGATCGTCTTCGTGGCTTCGGCCGAAAAGATAGGAAGAATCTTCCGGAGCGTAGACCTTGGAGGTGAGGCGGAATGTGGAATTTTCAGGGAGTGAGGCGAGGAAATCCTGGATCTTCGATTTGTCGAGAGTACCGCTGCCAGAGACTTCATAGACTCTATTGCCTTTGTCCGTTGCGATGATATCCGATTGGTCATCGCCGAGTTGGGTGGTGGCTTCGACAGCAAAGATTGTTGGGCTTGTGGCGATTGGGGTGATGATGCTGGTGGGGAGAGCAATGGACATACCAATAGCGATGGTGTGGGTTAGCTTGCGCACAAAAACTCCTCTTTGCTTGCGTTGTAGCAAATTCGTTGACGGTATAAGCCTAGCAGAGTGCTACCACGAAAAAACCTAGCGCAGGCAGGGGAGCGCGGCACCTTAGGCGATGGTTTTGCGGCGAGGGTTTAAAAAACCGGTATTGCGAAGAAGCCATCCGGGGCGTTCAGGATGTAGAGCTTCCAGAGCTGCACAACCACAAGGATGAAGTTGAGTGTGAGGAAGGCACCACGAGGGCCGGTGCGAATGGCGGACTTATCACGCAGAGCCAAGCCACCAGCCAGAAGGCAGCCGGCCGCGAGCACAAGGATGAGAACCTCACAGACGGCATCATTATTGGCACCAAGTAGCAAGCGAAGAAAAGGGAGTGGCACCTGAAGTGCCAGCGTAGCCAGATTAGGGATAATGCGACGAGCAAGCATGGTGCGCCCTTTCCTTGATCCCGGACTATGGATCCTTAGATTAAAGCGTCAAATGTTTTCGCGTCCACTGGCCTTTGCTTTTAGTGATTTGTTACACTGAGTATTTTCTGGAATTTATGCGAGACTATAAACCCGAATTTTGGGGTGACAGTTCTCGGACTTTCATACACATAACCGCCAAAGCCACAACAAAAGCAAAGAAAAAAGCGGCCCCCGAAGGGACCGCTATGCGCTTTGACCCGAAGGTCAGGAGATTCAGCGCTTCTCCTTGATCTTTGCAGCCTTGCCGCGCAGTTCGCGCAGGTAGTAGAGCTTTGCGCGACGGACCTTACCGCGGGAGACAACTTCGATCTTCTCGATGTTAGGGGAGTGTACTGGGAAAGTACGCTCAACACCGATGCCGAAGCTGACCTTACGCACGGTGAAGGTCTCACGGATGCCGCTGTTCTGACGGCGGATAACTACGCCACGGAACAGCTGGACACGGCTCTTGGAACCCTCGATAACCTTCACGTGAACGTCAAGGGTATCGCCTGGGCGGAAGTCTGGAATATCGGAACGCAGGCTAGCTGCATCAATCTTGTCAAGAATGTTCACTTAAACATTTCCTTCGTATCTTGGGGAAAGAGGAACCTGGCGGCCAAAAACTCAACCGGTTCATATCCGAGACATGGACCTGTCAATTATTCCATATGCCAAGTTCAAAAGCAAGTTTCGTCGATAAGCCTTCCAGAAACCCATCTGTATAGTATCCTGTTACACGTGGAAGCAAGCAATAATGAGTGGAATGCCCAGGAACCTGAGAATCAGCAGGGCAAAAAGCCAGCAAAGAAAGAAAAGAAGGAACGTCCATGGTATTTGGAGGTTCTCTCTGTTGTGGTCTTGGCGCTGGTTCTGGTTTTCGTGGTGCAGAATTTCATCGGCCGCGTCTATGTGATTCCTAGCGCGTCGATGGAACCAACCCTGCATGGTTGCACTGGCTGTGAGGGTGACCGAATCTTTGTGAATAAGATGTCCTATCGCTTCGGTTCCCCGAAGGATGGCGATGTGGTGGTCTTTAAGGACCCAGATTCCTGGGAGTCTGATTACCAGAGCATTCGCTCCACCAACCCAGTGGTGCGTGGCCTGCAGAATGTCGGTTCCTTCATTGGTATTGTCGCCCCTGATGAGAAGGACCTGGTTAAGCGCGTCATGGCCACCGGTGGCGAGACTATTCGCTGCTTGCCAGGCGATGCGGGCATTACGGTCAACGGTGAGGTCAGGAGCGCTGACTATACGCTCAACCCTACTCAGTATCCCATTGATCCACTCACTGGCTCTGAGGCCTGCGGTGGCGCCTATTTTGGCCCAATCACCGTGCCTGAAGGCCATGTTTTCGTGATGGGCGATAACCGCACCAATAGTGCGGACTCCCGCTATCACCTCGACGATGAGAATCAGGGCACTGTCCCTGTGGAAAATATTGTCGGCAAGGTTAATGCTGTTGTCTGGCCACTTAACCGCTGGCACTCGGTGGGTAATCCCTATAGCTAATGGCACCCTCCCCCATTGAAGCGCAGCTCATGGCTAGCGCACTAGGCCCTGTGGCCGGCGTTGATGAGGCCGGGCGCGGGGCCTGCGCTGGTCCTATCACCATTGCCGCCTGCATTCTTCCCGAGCATCCCGTACCAGAGCTTGAGGGCCTCAATGATTCCAAAAAGCTCACGGCCAAGCGTAGGCGCGAGCTTTTCGACGAAATTAAAACTCACGCCCTGGCCTGGTCCATTATTGATATTAGCGCCCAGGAAATTGATGAATTTGGTATCCAGTGGGCCAATATTACCGGCATGCGCAGGGCAGTGTATTCGCTGGATATTAGCCCTGGCTATGTGCTCACTGATGCTATGTATGTCGATGGTCTTCCGTGCCCGCATTTGCCCATTATTGGTGGGGATGCGGCAGCAAGCTGTATTAGTGCGGCATCCATTTTGGCCAAGCATCATCGCGATATGCTTATGAAGGAGCTTGATAGCACATATCCTGGCTATGGATTTGCTGGTCACAAGGGGTATGGAACAAAAAAGCATATGGACGCGGTGCGCCAACTCGGAGGCTGTCCCGAGCATAGATATAGTTATTCTAACGTGGCTGCGGCCCACAGCGAATTTCAGGGAAATAGCGAAAGGCAATAAACATGAGTTCTGAAGAACTACAAAACTATGAGGCTGACGTCGAACTTTCTTTGTATAAGGAATACCGCGATGTGATTAGCCAGTTTTCCTATGTTGTGGAAACCGAGCGCCGCTTCTACCTGTGCAATGCCGTGGAGCTCATCCCTAAAACCGCTGGTGGCGAAGTGTACTATGAAGTTCGCATGAGTGACGCCTGGGTATGGGATATGTACCGCTCGGCCCGCTTCGTTCGCTATGTGCGCGTAATTACTTACAAGGATGTGAATATCGAGGAGCTCGATAAGCCTGTGGAAAACTAGCTCTATCCACAAGCAAAATTTAGGGACCCATTATCGGCAGGAAATCTGCTCGATGATGGGTTCATGCGTATCTATAAGGACCGTGCTACCTCCCATCCTCCGGGGAGCAAAGCCAATGGTTCACCCAAGGAGGAAGGCCACAACCAGCGCCTGGGTAGCGCTGGGGAAAATCTTGTGGCCCTGGAATATGAAAAGCAGGGCTATGAGATTATTGGCCGCAATGTGCGCGTACCGCGCGCCGAAATTGACATTATTGCCAAAAGCCCTGAGGGCATTTACTGCTTTGTTGAGGTAAAAAGCCGAAGTTCCACCCGTTTCGGTGGGCTCGAAGCCATCACCCCTGCAAAGCTGCGCCGCATGCATCGCGCGGCGCTGTCCTGGCTCTTTGAATCCAAGCACTACGGTTGCCCCTACCGGGTCGATGTGGCTGAGCTCATCATGGATCCCGGCGGCCATGTGCTCAATGTGATTTCGGGGGTGGACTAATGGCCCCCACCAGCTATTCCTGCTATTCCGCCACCCTTGATGGGGCAAGCGCCACTGTGGTCAAGGTCGAAAGCTACTCTGGCCGTGGTATTCCCGGCATTCACATTATTGGGCTAGCCGACGCTGCCATCAATGAATCCCGTGAGCGCATGAAGGCCGCCACCACCGTTAGCGGGCTTGAGTGGCCACGCAGCAAAATCACCATCAGTCTCTCACCTGCGAGCTTGCGCAAAAATGGTGCCTGTTTTGATATGGCCATGGTCCTGGCAGTACTTGCTGCTAATGGGCTAGCCTCCGGCTCTCTTCTTTCCACCACACTGTTCTTAGGGGAGCTTGGTCTTGATGGCAGCATTCGCCCGGTCTCCGGCGTGCTTCCATCCCTGCAGGCTGCCAAAGAAGCAGGCATTACCAGGGCAGTAATCCCTGCTGCCAATGCTGCTGAGGCCTCCCTTTTTGAGGGCATGCGGGTCTTTCTCGCACATAATCTTCGCGAGGTCTGCGATTTTGTCAGTGGCCACCACCTTCTTACAGAAGCCACCGACATCCCCGCCATCCCACCACGCAGTTATCCCGATGTGCGCGATATTATCGGGCAACGCAAAGCCCTGGAAGCCGCCACCATTGCCGCAGCTGGCAGCCACCACATGTTCATCATGGGCCCACCGGGCAGTGGCAAAACCATGATTGCCCAAAGAATCCAAGGCCTACTACCAGCCTTAACCCCTGATGAGCGTGTGGAATGTACCGCCATTAACTCCATCTCGGATAACCCCCAGGGCATTGTCTTCTACCCGCCATTTATTAGCCCGCACCACTCCATTAGCAAGGCAGGTCTGCTTGGTGGTGGTAGCGGGCGGGCTAAACCCGGAGCCATTAGCCTTGCGCACAAAGGCGTGCTCTTTCTAGACGAAGTCAGTGAAATTCCAGCCAGCGTCCTTGATTCATTGAGGCTTCCGTTGGAGCATAAGGAAATTAAACTCGTGCGAAACCACCGCCCAGTCCATTTCCCAGCTGACTTCCAATTAGTGATGGCCGCCAACCCCTGCCGTTGCTGCCAAGAGATTTGCACCTGTACTGGCGCGGAGCGCCGCGCCTATCTTGCCAATCTCTCTGGCCCCATTCGCGACCGCATCGACATCTTTACCACCACCGAAAAACGCGGAAGCATTGACCATCTCGAAGGGGCCAGTAGTACTGAGGAACTTGCAGAAATTGTGGCTGTGGCAAGGGAGCGTCGACACGCACGATGGGGAAGCAGTGTGACTGGCCCAGTGCTTCGCCGGGAATTCCCCGCCACCGAAGAAGCCATGTTGTACCTCGACGAGCTTTTGCGCAAGGGCAAAATCTCGCACCGGCGCGCGGATAAATTGCTGTGCATCGCCTGGACCCTGGCAGATTTGGCTGGAGTCCACACCCCAACTATCGACCATGTACTAGAAGCGGAGGTGTACAATGACCCCGAATTTTGATGATTTGCGCCTGTCATGGGCCTATTTGAGCCGTGTTGTGGAAGGTCCGCACCCGGCCATGGAAGTACTTTTGCAAGTGCGTGACCCGCGTGAGATTGCGCGCGCAATCTACTACCGTGAGCAGTGGATTGGGCATACTTTGCTGCGCGCGACTGAATCGCGCCATGACCTCTATCAACCCCAGCAGGACTTGGATGCTGCGGAGAAAATCGGGGCGCGGCTGATTGTCCCGACCGATCCTGAATGGCCAACTCAGCGCTTTGATAGGGCCTTTGGTTTTGCCAAGAACCCGAATAATCCCTATGCGCGACCAACCAGCTCCGATGCATTTGCACCCCATGCCCTGTGGGTCAAAGGTGAGAATCTCTCCATGCTGACCGCCCAGTCAGTAGCGGTGGTGGGGACGCGCGCCATTAGTCCCTATGGGCGCGATGCCGTGGCGGCATTGGTGCCGGGCTTGGTTCAACATAACTGGACCATTGTCAGTGGCGGGGCCATTGGCGTGGATACTTGTGCACACCGCGCGGCCCTTGAACATGGCGGTCAGAGCATTGCGGTTATGTCCTGTGGCCTGGATTTTTCCTATCCTGCAAGCAATGTGAAGCTCTTTGAGCTCATTGCTACACATGGGGCCTTGGTGAGCGAATATCCACCGGGCACCACTCCTGCCCGCCACCGGTTCCTTACCCGTAACCGCATGATTGCAGCGCTCTCTGATGGGGTCTTAGTGATCGAGGCAGCCTATAGAAGCGGGGCGCTCTCAACGCTCGCCTGGGGAAATACCTTGGGCTGCGTGGGTATGGCTGCACCTGGTCCCATTGCCAACCAGGCCTTCTTGGGAGCACATGTCAAGATTCAAAGCGGGGATGCGCAACTAATCACCAGTGCCGATGATGTACGAAATCTCATTGGTCAGCGTCTGCTTGATGAGACTGGCAAACAAGAAAGTCTCTTTGCACCAACCCAGGTTCAGGCCCTCACACGCAATGAATTACGAGTCTATGATGCACTCTCAAATGTGGGATTAGACACAAAAACACTGGCGCAGGAAGCCGGTTTGAGTGTTGGTTTGACCATCAGTATCCTAGTTGACCTGCAAGAACGCGGAATGGTTGGCCGGGGTAGTGGTGGCTGGCTCAGAATGGGGGTTGCATAATTTCTTATATCCAACTAAAGTAGGACAGGCAAGCCTAAGTTAAGAAAAGAGGTTCGGGCTGGTTCCTCTTTTTCCTCTCAGGTTATGCACTTTGAATGGGTGAGTCTGACCGTCCAAGCAGAAACTGCGCTGTTTGGGCGGTCTTTTAAATTGATAGACTAGGTACCATGCCTGCAAAAGTCGTGCAGATGGCCATCGACCGCTACTGCGAACATCTCGAGGTCATTGAACATCGAAGCCCAATGACTGTTAAGAGCTACCGCTCAGACCTTGAGCTTCTGTGCGCGGATATGCAGAAACTTAGCGACTTTACGCTATATGAGCTGCGCACCAAACTCGCCGAGGATCATGAAAAAGGTCGCAGTAGCCGTACCATTGCCAGGCGTGTGGCCTCCGCTCGCGGTTTTTCCACTTGGGCCACCAAAATGGGTCTAATTCAGGGTGATCCTGCCCATAAACTCAGCACCCCGAAGGTGGGTAAGCATCTGCCAAAGATTATGGCCGCCCGCGACTTTGATGAAGTGATTGCTCGCGTTCCTGCTGGTGATGAGTGGGAATTGCGCCGCAACCAAGCCATTATTGAGGTCCTCTATTCCTCTGGCATGCGTGTGGCAGAACTCTGCGGGCTTAGCGGCTCCTCCATTGAGAACCATCAAGCCCGCGTACTGGGTAAAGGTAATAAGGAACGCTACGTGCCCCTTGGTGAACATGCCATTGCTGCCATTAATAATTGGGTAGAAATCCGTGGGGGAGTGGCCCCTGATGAACCACTTTTTATTGGTAAGCGTGGCGCCCGCATTAATCAACGCACCGTGCGCGAAATAGTCTATGAAGCCACCCAAGGCCTTGGCCCCCACGCGCTTCGGCACAGTGCCGCCACCCACATGATTGATAATGGTGCTGACCTGCGAGCCATCCAAATGATGCTTGGTCACAAGAACCTCTCCACCACGCAGATCTACACCCATGTCTCGGCGGCCCATATTCTTGAGGTCTATAAACAAGCCCACCCCCGAGCTTGAGCTGCGCTTAAGCTCGCCGATTAAACGGGCTTTAACCTGATCTTTGGTGGTTTAAGCAGGCTCATGGGGTCAATATATTCCCCGGCATAAATCGCACCCCAGTTAAGCTCGGGCGCTGCCAAGATGCCAATGAACATGCCACGAACCACGATATCCCCACGGGTTAAGTGGGTGGACAGTGCCTGATAGGTGGTCTTAATTCCATCAGGATGGTTAATAGAGAGAGTCGGCACGCCGTTAATAATGCCGGAATAATGCACAGCGCCTGAGGCTGGTGCATAGACAGCAGTGCCGGTTGAGGCGGCAAGGTCGACTCCGCGATGGCCGGGAAGCCAATTTTTCTCGGGTTTATTAAAGGGCTTGGTCACCTTGAGCGCACCCATGAGTGGGGGAGAATAGGGCGTCGATACGCTCACAACGGCAGCAGGCGCGATCACGGGCTGGGGTGGTGCGAGCCCGGCGAAAAGAGTGCAAATAAGCAGGATAATGTTCATAAATCAATTCTCGCTGAAGTGGGCAGAGTGGCCTTCGGGGGCTGTGGATAGTGGTACTGCTGTGACTAGTGAGTTTTCGCCTGTGGATAAGTTGTTTAAGCGGGCAGGGATAGAGTATTATTATTCGGTGCGTCATTTCCGAATGGCGTAAAAATTCGCGCAGTCCAACAAAAGCGTCAGTGCATGGTCCCCTCGGGGTGTGCTGAGCAGGGCTGCTAGGGATGCGGGAAAGCCGCATCATGTCATTAACCGAACTATTGAAAGAGAGAACTCTCGTGGCAGTTGTAACTATGCGCGAGCTCCTCGACGCTGGTGTGCACTTTGGTCACCAGACCCGTCGTTGGAACCCAAAGATGAAGCGTTTCATCTTGACCGAACGTAACGGCATCTACATCATCGACCTCCGCAAGACCCTCACCTACATCGATGAGGCCTTCGAGTTCGTGAAGGAGACCGTTGCTCACGGCGGCACCATCCTCTTCGTTGGTACCAAGAAGCAGGCTCAGGAAGCAGTGAAGACTGAGGCTGAGCGTTGCGGTATGCCATATGTGAACCACCGTTGGCTCGGTGGTATGCTCACCAACTTCCAGACCGTTTCCAAGCGTCTTGGCCGCATGAAGGAACTGCAGGCCATGGATGCAGCTGAGGACGGCTACAAGGGCCGCACCAAGAAGGAAGTTCTGATGCTTAACCGCGAGCGCACCAAGCTGGAGCGCGTTCTCGGCGGTATTGCTAACATGCACAAGATTCCTTCCGCTCTCTGGATTGTTGATACCAACAAGGAGCACATCGCTGTTTCTGAGGCTCACAAGCTCAACATCCCTGTTGTGGCTATCCTCGACACCAACTGCGATCCTGATGTTGTTCAGTTCCCAATCCCAGGTAACGACGACGCCATCCGCTCCACCGGTCTTCTCTCCCGCGTGATCTCCACCGCTGTGGAAGAGGGCAAGAAGGCTAAGGCTGAGCGTGAGCTCAAGGCTGCTAAGGAAGCAGCTGGCGAAAAGACCGAGGCTGAGGCACCTGCCGAGGCTAAGGCTGACGCTGAGTAAAATCAACTACTAGTTATCAGGAGGATCGCCCAATGGCGAACTTTACCGCTGCCGATGTTAAGAAGCTGCGTGAAATCACCGGCTCCGGCATGGTTGACTGCAAGAAGGCCCTCAATGAGTCCGAGGGTGACTTTGACAAGGCTATCGAGCTGCTCCGTATTAAGGGCGCTAAGGACGTGGGCAAGCGCGCTGAGCGCGATGCCGCTGAGGGTCTGATCGTTGTCTCCGGCACCACCATGGTTGAGGTTAACTGCGAGACCGACTTCGTGGCTAAGAACGCTCAGTTCATCGAAGCCTGCGAGAAGATTGCTGCTGCCGCTGCCGCTGCCAAGGCTAACAGCCCAGAGGAGCTCCAGGCCGTTGAGGTCGAGGGCAAGCCAGCTTCTGAGTTCATCCTTGAGCTCTCCGCCAAGATTGGTGAGAAGCTTGAACTCCGTCGTGCTGCTACCCTCGAGGGCAATGTTGCAGTTTACCTGCACCGTCGTGCTGCTGACCTGCCACCAGCTGTTGGTGTTCTCATTGCTTATGAGGGCGACAATGCTGAGGCTGCTCACGCTGCCGCACTCCAGGTTGCTGCTATGAAGGCTCGTTACCTCAACCGCGAAGACGTCCCAGCTGACGTTGTTGAGAAGGAGCGCGAGATTGCTGAGGCTACCTCTCGTGAAGAGGGCAAGCCAGAGGCAGCTCTGCCAAAGATCGTTGAGGGTCGTCTCAACGGCTTCTTCAAGGATGTTTGCTTGAACGAGCAGCCATCCGTCTCCGATTCCAAGAAGTCTGTGAAGCAGACCATGGATGAGGCTGGCATCACCCTCAAGGGCTTCGTCCGCTTCGAGGTTGGCCAGAAGTAAGACTTAGGCTCTCGAGCCAAAAGTTTTTGCCCCGCACCAGTTCAAAAGGTGCGGGGTTTTCTTGTATTTAGTAAACTTAATAAGCGTATGTGTCAGTCGATGGTTAGAAGAAAGTGAGCCATGGAAAAACGTCAAGGGTTTAAGCGCGTAATGCTCAAACTAGGCGGCGAAATGTTTGGTGGTGGCAATGTCGGCGTCGACCCAGACGTGGTGGACAATGTTGCCCGCCAGATCGCTGAGGTAGCGAAGGCCGGTACGGAGGTGAGCGTCGTTATTGGTGGCGGCAACTTCTTCCGCGGCGCCGAGCTCCAGCAGAGGGGCATGGATCGTGCCCGTTCCGACTATATGGGTATGCTGGGCACGGTGATGAACTGCCTCGCCCTCCAGGACTTCCTCGTTCGTCGTGGCGTTGACTGCCGAGTGCAGACCGCTATTAACATGGCTCAGGTTGCCGAGCCCTACCTTCCACTTCGTGCAAAGCGCCATCTGGAAAAGGGCCGTGTTGTCATCTTCGGTGCCGGCATGGGTATGCCATATTTCTCCACTGATACCACCGCTGCACAGCGCGCACTGGAGATTGACTGCGATGTTCTGCTCATGGCCAAGGCCGTCGATGGTGTCTACAGCGATGACCCACGCACCAACCCAGATGCAGAACTCTTCAGCGAGATCTCTCCCCGCGAATGCATTGACCGAGGCCTCAAGGTGGCAGATGCCACTGCCTTCAGCCTGTGCATGGACAACCAGATGCCAATCCTCGTCTTTAACCTGCTCGTCGATGGCAATATTGCCCGCGCGGTAGCCGGCGAAAAGATCGGCACCCTGGTTCGCTAATTTTTGTGTAAAGGAAAAATTTCAATGATTGACGACACCCTTCTTGAATCTGAGGAGCGCATGGGCCTCTCGGTCGAGCATGCCCGCGAGGAGCTGCAGACCATCCGTACCGGTCGCGCTAACCCAAGCATGTTCAACGGCCTTGTCGCTGAGTACTATGGTGTACCAACCCCTATTACTCAGATGGCCACCATTAGCGTTCCTGAGCCACGCATGCTCATCATCAAGCCTTATGAGCAGAGCAGCATGAACGCTATCGAGAATGCCATCCGTAACTCTGACCTGGGTGTGAACCCAACCAATGACGGCCAGGTACTGCGCGTGACTGTTCCACAGCTTACTGAGGAGCGTCGTAAGGACATGGTGAAGCTCGCCAAGGGTAAGGGCGAGGATGCCAAGATTGCTATCCGCAATATTCGCCGCAAGGGCATGGAAGAGCTCAAGCGCATTCAGAAGGATGGCGAGGCAGGCGAGGATGAAGTCCAGGCAGCCGAGAAGGAACTGGATAAGATCACCGCTAAGTATGTGGCCAGCGTGGACGAGGTCGTAGCGAAGAAGGAAAAGGAGTTGATGGAGGTTTAATATGACCTCACATCATTCTTTCCCCAAGCCAAAGAACTCGGCTGGGCGTGATCTCAAAGCGGCCATCACCACCGGTATTGTCCTTGGTGGCCTGGCCATTTTGGGTATCTTCTTTGTTCCCTATGGCTGGCAGATGGTTGTTTCTGCCTTCGTGGCCATGGGTCTATGGGAGGCCTCCAAGCGCCTCAATGAGCATGGGCATAAAATTCCTGGCCCGCTTCTCATTGTGGCTGCTGAGATCATGGTGTGGGTTCAGCAATTCCTGGGCCCAAGCTTCGTTGTTGGCACAATGATGGTGAGCTTCTTGGTGCTGTGCATTGTCCACTTGCTGCGCGCCAAGCATGGGGAGTTCGTCCGTGACCTCTCCATTTCCTGCTTCCTTTTGATGTGGATTGGCCTGGCCGGCGTGGCCTGCGCTGATATTGCCACCATGACCCGTGAGGGTGCTCCTGGTTCACACTTTGTGACCACGGTGATTCTCGCCATTGTCTGCAATGACATTGGTGGCTATGTGGCCGGTGTGCTCTTTGGCTCACACCCAATGGCACCACGGATTTCCCCAAAGAAGTCCTGGGAAGGCATGGGTGGCTCGCTGGTCTTTGGCATTGCCAATGGCGTGCTGTGCTCCATCTTCTTGCTGCACTGCCCATTCTGGGTCGGCATTGTGCTCGGCATCGGCATTGTTATCTGCGCGACCTTCGGTGACTTGATTGAATCTCAATTCAAGCGCGAACTCGGCATCAAGGACATGAGCCAGATTCTACCCGGCCACGGTGGAGCCATGGACCGCATGGACTCCTTCCTGCCAGCCTCCATGGCAGCCTGGGTGGTTATGAGCTTTATCGTCCACTAGAAACACAAAATCGGAACTGCATTACGCGGTTCCGATTTTTCTTGTTCTTTTATTTCGTCTCTTCTTCAGCCTGGGGGAGTTCAGGAGCAGAAGTATCAGCTGGTGCTTGCTCAGTGGCCTCAGGAGCGCTCTCAGTAGCAGCTTCCTCCGGGCGATGGGTTTGCTCTGCAGCTTCCTTCTCGAGCTTCTTAACAGCCTTATTAGCGGCTTTAGCGCGGCGCTTAACCTGCCTGCGAAGCTGGAACATACGGATAATACCGATCAAAGCCATCACCGCAGCGCCCACAATAGCGGCCAAAAGTACTGTAATGCCCGTTGGTAGGGTAAACTTCCAACCGAAGTACTGGACCGCTACCGGGTCCGGATTTTGCAGGATGAAGATAATCAGAAGTACGAGCAGAAGAATACCAACCACAAGCGAAGCCCATGTGGCACCAGCTAGTGAACCCTTGACTTTTGTATCCATGCAACCATCATATAGTAAAGGAATCATCCATGAAGCTTGTCTTTGACGCAGCCCGCAAAGCCATGCCACCAAAGCACTTTGCTGACCTCACTAATGAGGAGCGCATTGAGGCTTTGAAGGAGCTTGGTTTGCCAAAGTTCCGTGCTAACCAGCTCGCCCGCCACTACTACGGTCGTATGGAAGCAGATCCAATGACCATGAGTGACCTGCCAAAGGACAAGCGCGAGGCTGTCAAAGAGAAGCTCTTCCCGACTCTTATGACAGTGGTGAAGAAGGTCTCCTGCGATAATGGCGAGACCACCAAGACCCTCTGGCGTCTCCATGACGGCACCCTCCTTGAGTCTGTGCTCATGCGTTACCCAGACCGCGCCACCTTGTGTATCTCCTCTCAGGCTGGTTGTGGCATGGCCTGCCCATTCTGCGCTACCGGCCAGCATGGTCTTGACCGTAACCTCTCTACCGCTGAGATTGTGGACCAGGTGCGTGAGGCAGCAGCCGAGATGGCCGCTGATGGTGGCCGACTCTCCAATATTGTCTTTATGGGCATGGGTGAACCACTGGCCAACTATAAGCGCGTGCTCTACGCCTTGGAACAGATTACCCGGCCAGCACCTGAGGGCTTTGGCATCAGCCAGCGCAATATCACTGTCTCCACTGTGGGCTTCGCTCCAGCTATTCGCCGCTTTGCCGATGAAGGCTTCTCCTGCACGCTGGCAGTTTCGCTGCACACTCCAGATGATGAGCTGCGCGATAGCCTGGTCCCAGCTAATAACCGCTGGGCAGTGCAGGAGGTCCTTGATGCTGCCCGCTACTATGCCGACCAGACCGGCCGCCGTGTGTCCATCGAGTACGCCCTTATCCGTGACATCAACGACCATGGCTGGCGTGCCGATATGCTCGGTAAGAAGCTGCACAAGGCCCTTGGTTCTCGCGTGCACGTGAATCTCATTCCACTGAACCCAACTCCAGGCTCTAAGTGGGATGCCAGCCCAATTGAGCGCCAGCACGAATTCCAGCGTCGTGTCATTGCTCAGGGTGTTCCATGCACGGTCCGTGATACTCGTGGCCAGGAGATCGCGGCTGCTTGCGGTCAGCTCGCGGCTGAAAACCGCTAGTTGGGCTCCCGCGAAACTCCCTGCGGGAGTTTCTTGGGCACAAAAAATTCCCTAGTCCCGGTTCGGGGCTAGGGAATAGTCTTTGGCTAATTACTTAGCAGCAGCTGGGTCAACGTTCAGGGAACGCAGCTGGGAATCATTCAGCTCAGCATAAACACCCTTGAGGTGCTTCTGGTCATAGGCCCAATCTGGCTCCTTGTGGCCAGGTGCCTTGTTGCGAGCAGTAACAGTGGTGCGCTGCTTGAGGTGCATACCTGGGAGCAGAAGCTGCAGGATGAGACCAAGAGCAATCACAACAGCGATCACAACGAGGTAAATATCCTCGATGTGGCCATGGTGATTACCAATGAGCATGCACAGCAAGAAAATTACGGAAATCCAGCCGGAGATCTGAACGGCACGACGACCAATATTATGCCAACCCCAGGCTGCCGAAGGCTCGTCCAGGGTGGACACACCGTTATAGACCTCAGGAGCTAGGGCATGATGTCCGGACACGATGTACTCCTTTTGTGAAATCGAGATGAGTTTCTGGTACCTATTCTGCCACATTTTTCTCAAAAGAGGTAATAATGGAAGGGTGTCAAAAAAGATTCTGATTCTTGGTTCCACTGGGTCCATCGGCACCCAGGCCCTCGATGTGATCCGTGAAAATCCGGATAAGTTCGAGGTTGTTGGATTGGCTGCAGCCGGCCATAACGTCGACCTTTTAGCAAAACAGGCCGAGGAATTTAGGGTACCGGTCATCGCTGTGGCCAACCCTGAAGCAGCCGAAATCCTCAAGGGCCGTGTGGCAGCTGAGGTTATCCATGGGCCAAAAGCTGCAGAAGAAATAGTACGAAAGGTTGATTCTGATACCGTACTTAATGCCCTCGTAGGCTCCATGGGTTTGGGTGCAACTCTGGCCACCCTTGAAGTTGGTTCAACCCTGGCTCTTGCCAATAAGGAATCTCTTGTTGCTGGTGGCCACCTGGTTCTTGATCGGGCAAAGCCCGGCCAGCTCGTCCCAGTCGACTCGGAACACTCCGCCATGGCCCAGTGCCTTCGCAGTGGCGAGCACGGTGAACTCGACCGCCTCGTCCTTACTGCCTCCGGTGGCCCATTCCGTGGTTGGACTCGCGAGCAGATGATGGATGTCACCCCTGAGCAGGCCGCGAAACACCCAACCTGGTCCATGGGGCAGATGAATACCCTCAACTCTGCTTCCTTGGTGAATAAAGGCCTTGAGCTTATTGAAGCAAGTCTTCTTTTCGGACTTCCATCTGAGCGCATTGACGTGGTTGTCCACCCACAGTCCATTGTTCATTCCATGGCGACCTTCATTGACGGTGCCACCATCGCTCAGGCAAGCCCACCATCGATGAAGCTTCCAATCGCCCTGGCCCTGGATTGGCCTCACCGTGTGGCGGGGGCCCAGCCGGCCCTGGACTTTAGCCAGGTCATGCGGTGGGATTTTGAGCCCGTCGATAGGCTAAATTTCCCAGCTGTGGAGCTGGCGGCGCGAGCTGTGGACCAAAAGGGCACCTTCCCAGCAATTTATAATGCTGCTAATGAGGAAGCTGCAGCTGCGTTCCTTGCGCGCAAACTGCCATTCCCATATATCACCGATATTATTGAGGAAGTCATGAATGAGGCTGAGGGCACGGCGCCACGCGACTATGCCGATGTCCTGGCCACCGAAGAATGGGCTCGCGCCAAGGCCCATGAAAAGATGCGTGCGAAAGGTGTTTCCTAGTGGGTTATGTGGCATTCGCCATCGGCATTATCCTCACCATCGGATTCCATGAACTCGGCCATATGAGTGCGGCACGGGCCTGCGGTATGCGGGTCCGCCGTTTCTTTATCGGCTTCGGCCCGAGCCTCTTTTCATTCCGCAAGGGGCAAACCCAGTACGGATTGAAAATCATCCCCTTTGGTGGATTTTGCGATATTGCTGGCATGACCAACCTTGATGAGGATGCTGACCAGCCATGGGCTATGTGTAAGCAGGCCTGGTGGAAGCGCATTATTGTGCTGCTTGGTGGCATTGTATTCAACTTGATTCTGGGCTTTGTGCTGCTGTACTGCGTGGCCGTGGGATTCGGTTTGCCGAACCAGAATGCTGATTATTCGGCGCGCATTGGACAGGTCATGGAGGACCGACCGGCGGCTGTGGCTGGTATTTTGCCTGGCGACGTCATTCGTGCGGTGGATGGCACTCCGACAGATACCTTCAGCGATGTAAAGAAGATTGTCACTGAGCATCCTTCTTCGACCCTGAACTTTAGCGTGGACCGTGATGGTTCGACCCTGTCTATTCCGGTGACTGTGGGTGCTGATGCGGCCATTGGTGTGGTGAGTGCGCCGGTGGATGCGGTGAAGAAGTACGGGGCAGTAGAGGCTGTGCCTGCGACCGCCCGCTTTAGTGGCTCGATGATTGCCAGTGCCGTGAAGGGCTTGGCTGCCTTCCCTGAGAAGCTGCCTGGTGTGGCTGAATCTATTGGCGGCAAGCAGCGTGATACTGATAGTCCGATGAGTGTGGTCGGTGCTACACGCATTGGCGGGCAGGGTAACTGGGCCTTTATGTTCCTGCTGTTGGCCTCGTTGAATTTCTTCCTGGCCCTCTTTAATGTGCTGCCAATTCCACCGCTGGATGGTGGGCATGTGGCCATCGTGCTCTATGAGAAGATCCGTAATCTCGTGCTGCGCCGCGATGCTGGGCCGGTGGATTATGCGCGTGTATTGCCGATTATTTGGGTTGTGAGCGCAATTTTGATTCTTATCGGTGTGATTACTGTGGCAGCCGATGTGGTCAACCCAATTCGGCTGAACTAATGGGCTAAAATAATAAAAGTTGTGAAAGGAGCACATAGTGATTAATTTGGGTATGCCTGAGGAGTCAGTAAGGACGCTCGCTCCTCGTAGGAAGACCCGTCAGATTATGGTCGGCAATGTTGGTGTGGGTAGTGACTATCCCATCTCCGTCCAGTCCATGACGACCACCAAAACCCACGATGTGAATGCGACCCTCCAGCAGATTGCGCAGCTGACTGCTACTGGTTGCGATATTGTCCGCGTGGCCTGCCCTAAGACGGTGGATGCTGAGGCTCTGCCGATTATTGCTAAGAAGTCCCCAATCCCAGTGGTTGCGGATATTCACTTCCAGCCAAAGTACATCTTCGCCGCTATTGATGCTGGTTGTGCTGCTGTGCGTGTGAACCCAGGCAATATCAAGGAATTCGATGGCCGTGTGAAGGAAGTGGCTAAGGCCGCTGGCGATGCTGGTATTCCAATCCGCATTGGTATTAATGCCGGTTCTTTGGATAAGCGTCTGATGGAGAAGTACGGCAAGGCCACCCCTGAGGCTCTGGTTGAGTCCGCTGTGTGGGAGGCTGGCCTCTTTGAGGAGCACGGCTTTGGCGATATTGCTATCTCCGTGAAGCATAATGATCCAGTCATCATGGTTGAGGCTTACCGTCAGCTCGCTGCCCAGACTGATTACCCACTGCACCTCGGTGTGACCGAGGCTGGCCCTGCCTTCCAGGGCACCATCAAGTCTTCTGTTGCTTTTGGTGCTCTGCTTGCTGAGGGCATTGGTGATACCATCCGTGTTTCCCTTTCTGCTGACCCAGTTGAGGAAATCAAGGTTGGTGACCAGATTCTGCAGTCTCTGAACCTGCGTCCACGCAAGCTTGAGATTGTCTCCTGCCCATCCTGTGGCCGTGCTCAGGTGGATGTGTACACCCTGGCTGAGAAGGTCACTGCCGGCCTGGAGGGCATGGAAGTGCCGCTGCGCGTTGCCGTTATGGGCTGCGTGGTTAATGGTCCAGGTGAGGCCCGCGATGCTGACCTCGGTGTTGCCTCTGGCAATGGCAAGGGCCAGATTTTCGTTAAGGGTGAGGTTGTGAAGACCGTCCCTGAATCCCAGATTGTTGAAACCCTCATCGAAGAGGCAATGAAGATTGCCGAAACTATGGATGAAGAGGGTACCCCAGAGGTCATTACCCCTTAGCCCAGGAAGGCCAGAAGATGAAATCAGCCGGCGCCCTTATCGCCACCATTATTTTGGTCGTGCTCACCGCCTGCACCCCAAAGCCGGAAGCCCCGGACCCAACAGTCAAGGACTTCCTCCAGGCCATTGGCAATGCCGATTTTGCCAAGGCTAGTACCTATACTGATTCATCTTCTACGGCCCAGCAGGCCCTTCAGGCCTCCTATGACGGGCTCCAGGCCGAATCGGTGAGCTCCAACCTGGACAAGGTGGACCTCACCGATACCACCGGCTCCAATGCCACAGCCTCCTATACGCTGACGTGGAACCTGCCAAAGGACCGCCACTTCAGCTACCAGACCCAGGTTCAGCTGTCCAAGAACAATGGCCGTTGGGTCATTCGCTGGCAGCCAACCGCCATCCACCCATCCATGGGTGCCAACCAGCACCTTGAGCTACGTGCTCTGCAGGCTGACCGTGCCGGTGTGGTCAGTGCCGATGGTCAGGAAGTGCTCGCACCAGGGCAGCAGTACCGCGTGGTGATTAACCCACAGAAGGTCTCCAATGTTGCTGGTGCTTCGACCCGCGTGGCCCAGGCCTTGCAGAATGCGCACAACCGTGATGGCAGCATTGCGACGATCAATGCGTCAGACCTTGCACGCACCCTGGCCGACTTCCAGGGCAACTATTCCGTTGCCACCGTAAACTCCACCCAGGGCCCAATGGTCCAAACTGAGCTTGCCGACGTCGACGGTGTCAGCGTCAATGCGGAAAACACACTCATCAATGTCGACCCTGACTTCGCACCTGACATTATGGCCCGCGTCTCTTCACTGGTTGAGGATGAGCTCGACGGTAATAATGGTTGGGCAGTGGTGATTGCCAATGCCAATGGTGCACAGATTGAGACCCTGCAGTCCCAGGCCCCAACCCCATCCCCATCGGTGCGTGTGTCGCTTGACCACAATGTTCAGCAGGCTGCCCAGGAAGCCCTGCAGGCCCGTGCTTCTTCCAAGGCAATGATGGTGGTTATCCGCCCATCCACTGGTGAAATTCTTGCGGTGGCTCAGACCAAGTCTGCCGATGAGGATGGCGACGTGGCCCTGAACGGCCAGTACCCGCCAGGTTCTACCTTCAAGATGATTACCAGCTCCGCTGGTATGACCTATGAGGGCATGAACCCAGATACCATCGTGCCATGTCCAGGCAATATGGAAATTGGTCCACGTATCGTGACTAACTACAATGCCTTCAGCCTTGGTAATGTCACCATGCGAAAGGCCTTCGCCCAGTCGTGTAACACCAGTTTTGCGGATGTCTCGAGCCGTCTCCAGCCTGGTCAGCTCGCCACCATGGGCAAGAGCTTCGGTCTTGGCCTCGACTATGACATTCCTGGTTTGACCACCATCACTGGCTCTATTCCAAACGGTGATGACATCACCGACCGTGCTGAGTCTGGCTTCGGCCAGGGTCTTGACCTGGCTAGCCCATTCGGCATGGCTCTGGTTGCTGCCACTGCCGCTCATGGCTCCACTCCAGTACCAACCCTGATTTCTGGCCATGAGACCAAGGTTTCTGAGCAGGTTGCTGCACCGGATCCAGCCGTGATTAGTAATCTTCGCGATATGATGCGTGCTGTGGTCACCACCGGTACCGCCCGCGGCATGCGTGCTGGTGGCACCATCTACGGTAAGACCGGTGAGGCCGAAATCACCGGTGGTTCCCATGCATGGTTCGCCGGTTACCGCGATGATGATATTGCTTTTGCCACCCTGGTTGTGTTGGGTGGTGGCTCGGAAATCTCCGTTTCCATCACCGATAGGTTCTTCCAGCGTCTGGACGCTCTTCGCGCCGGACAGCAATAATTGGGTGATAGACTGAAATACATGTGTTCATACCGCCCAGTACCTGAGTCCATCGAACGTCCTGAATATGTTGGCAAGCCAACCGCCCATGAGGCCTATGGTGAGCCATATGTTCAGGATGCGGAGACCATTGAGAAGATGCGTGAGGCCTCGGCTATTGCTGCCGGTGCTCTCCATGAGGCCGGCAAGGCAGTAGCCCCAGGTGTCTCTACCGACGAACTCGACCGCATCGCTCACGAGTACATGTGCGACCACGGCGCCTACCCATCGACCTTGGGTTATATGGGCTTCCCAAAGTCCTGCTGCGTCTCCCGCAATGAGATTGTCTGCCATGGCATTCCAAACCCTAAGGAAATCATCCAGGATGGCGATATTGTCAATATCGACGTGACCGCCTATAAGAATGGCGTCCATGGTGATACCAACTGGACCTTTCTCGCTGGCAATGTCTCTGAGGAACACCGTCTGCTTGTTGAGCGCACCTATGAGGCCACCATGCGTGGTATTCGTGCTGCTAAGCCTGGCCGTGAAATCAACGTGATTGGCCGCGTGATTGAGTCTTATGCCAAGCGCTTTGGCTATAACGTGGTTCGTGACTTTACCGGCCACGGTGTGGGCCCAACCTTCCACAATGGTCTGGTTGTTCTCCACTATGACTCCGACCGCTACACCGACCTGCTGGTCCCAGGTATGACCCTCACCATCGAGCCAATGATTAATATCGGTGAGCTCCCATACACCATCCTCGATGATGGCTGGACTGTCCAGAATAATGACCACAAGTGGTCTGCTCAGTTTGAACACACCATTGTGATCACTGAAGATGGCAATGAGATTCTGACATGCCCACCATCCTCATAGCAGGAACCTCCTCTGACGCCGGCAAATCCCTCGTGGTTGCCGGCCTTTGTCGTGCCATGAGAAATATGGGCATCTCCGTTGCCCCATTCAAGGCACAGAACATGTCCAATAACTCGGCAGTATGCAAGGACGGGGAGATTGGCCGTGCCCAAGCTCTCCAGGCCTATGCAGCCGGCCTTGAGCCCTCCGTGGACTTCAACCCCATCCTGCTAAAACCAGGCTCCGATAGGCGCTCACAACTCGTAGTTAAGGGCAAAGCCCAGACCACTGTCGGCGCCAAGGACTATATCGAGCACCGCGCCTATCTGCGCGAAATTGTGGCCGAGTCTCTCCGCGACCTCCAATCACGCTATGACTGGGTGATCATTGAGGGCGCTGGTAGCCCTGCAGAAATCAACCTCAGGTACACGGACATCGCCAATCTTGGTATTCCTGATGTGCCGGTTTATATCGTGGGTGATATTGATCGTGGGGGAGTGCTCGCCCACCTCTATGGCACCCACCAGATCCTTAATCCTGAGGACCAGGCCCGTATCAAGGGCTTTATTATCAATAAATTCCGGGGCGATCAGTCCATCCTCGACCCAGGCCTCGACGAGCTCGAAGCGCGCACTGGTGTACCAACTATCGCCGTACTTCCATGGATTGATGGGCTGTGGATTGATGCTGAAGACTCCCTTCAAAGCCAAATCGGCCAGCTTGTTGGCCCACCAAAAAGCCACACCACCTTTAGCATCGCCGCCATCCGTTTCCCACGTATTTCCAATGCCACAGATGTAGAAGCTTTCGCTAGCCACCCGGATATTGCCGTCCGTTGGGTAGACGACCCACAGTCCGTTCGCGATGCAGATCTTGTAATTCTTCCAGGGTCCAAGGCCACCGTCGATGATCTTAAGTGGCTTCGCCAGCGTGGCATTGACCAGGCCCTCCTGGAGCGTCAAGGAGCAATTCTTGGAATTTGTGGTGGCTATCAGATGATGTGCCGACGAATCATTGACCCAGTTGAATGCCACGATGAAGTGCCAGGCCTGGGAATTTTTGACTGTGACATTGTCTTTGAAGAGGAGAAAGTCCTCGCCCACTATGAGGACGGCTCCTATGAGATTCACCATGGTCGCGTCCACGGGACGGAACCAGCCCTAGGCCCAATTTGGGGCACGCATAGGCATGGGTATTTTGAGGATGATGAGCGTCGATACGCCTATCTGAAGATGCTGGGCTACCAGGGCCAGAAAGCGAACTTTAAGGCTGCGCGGGATCAACAGGTTGAGCTTCTAGCTCATCACTGTGAGCCTCTGGCGCGCTACTTCCTGGAAAACTCAAACCCCCAATAAAACCAGCGAGAGCAGCAATAATATAGAGCCAGGCCAGTAGGGTGCCCGGCCAGAGGTGCGAATAGCCCAAGGTCACAGCAATGGCATAAACCATCACCACAATGACAATGCACAACGCCAGGCTAAATAGCACCAGTGGCAGCACCCGAATACGCGGGCCGATATAAAGATTCAACAGCGCACTGGCACAAGCAATCAGGGTAAAAGTCGCAGCCAACTGCACATGAGGAATATTGGGTGTCAAAGAACTAAGGCCAGCAGCCAGCGGCCCCACACAAATCACCGCAGTATGAATGGCCACGCGCCACTGCAGCTGCACCAGCCCCACCACCAGCGCAATCACCGCAACCACCGGCAAAAAGCGGTAGGTAATCATATTGGCAATCATGTCCGCACGCCGCATACTAGCCCAATGCGCCCCAAGCCCAACAAAACCCACACCAAGGGTTGCAAGCCCGCAGAGCGCACCAATAAAGGCCCTGGCAGACACCCGGTAAAAAGCAACGCACAAACCCGCACAGAGCGTCACACTAACCGCGCCCAGCACGGAATAAACAGGGGAGCGGTGAGTGAAATTCGACCCGATCAAGGCCAGAAAGAAAGCCACAAAGAGGGCTATGGCCGGGGACGCTGTTCGAATTCGCACTCACCCATTTTAACGCAACTAATCCAGATTTAACTGAAGCACAGCATTCTCAATCAACTCCGGCATGGCCGGGTGAATCCAATACTGCGAGCGCGCAAAATCCTTCATGCTCAGCCCATAGCTCATTGCGGTAATCAGCGGCTGAATCACCGTGGAAGCCTGCGGGCCCATAATATGCGCACCCAGCAGCTTCCCGGTCTTCTTATCCGCCACGAGCTTGGCAAAACCGGTCTGGTCCTCCATGGCCCAGCCATAGGCAATGTCCCCATATTTTTGCTTAGCGACGGCCACCTCATAGCCCGCTTCCTTAGCTTCGGCCTCGGTCATACCAACCCAGGCAATCTGTGGGTTAGAGAAGACGGCTGCCGGCACATTCTTATGAGGAAGCGGTTGGAGATCCTCAGGATGGAGCAGATTGTGGTGGACTGTTCGCATTTCGGCATTGGCCACGTGCTTGAGCTGATACGGGGAGGAGACATCGCCAATGGCCCAAATATGTGGCAGGGAGGTCCTGCCGTATTCATCGGTGATAATGCGGTGGCCATCGACCTTAATGCCAATTTCGGCAGCACCGACGCGCTCGGAGGCTGGGATACGGCCGGTGGCTACGAGCAGCACTTCGCCCACAACAATGGTGCCATCATCAAGACGGATACCAATCTCGTTCTCATCCTCGAGGACACTCTCGATGGTGCGTCCAAGGTGGGTTTCCCAGCTCACTGCCTCGGTGAAGGCCTGCGAAATTTCCTCGTCCAATTTACGAAGTAAACGTGGGGAGCGATTAATTTGGTGGACTTCGACGCCCAGTGAAGAAAAGACGTGTGCAAATTCACATGCGATAAAGCCTCCGCCAAGAATCACCATTTTCTTTGGCAGCTGCTCCAGGCGCATAATATTTTCACTCGTGTAAAAAGAGGTCCCGGCAACCTCGGCAGGAATCTGCGGCATTGCACCCACAGCCACAATGGCATTGCGGAACTCTATTTCCTGGCCATTTACCCGAAGAGTATTCGGTCCGGTAAAACGCCCATAGCCTTCATATACATCAATGGCTGGGTCATTGAGGCGATACTCGCGACCACCCTCCGCGATGGGGTCGATGCGGCCAAAGATGCGGTCGCGAATGGCAGGCCAATCCACATAGTCCACACGGGAATGCACGCCAAGTTTTCGCCCATGACGTGCGCTATTTGCCACATCGGCCGTGTGTACAAACATCTTGGTAGGAATACAGCCCGCATTCAAACAGGTGCCACCAAAGGCACCCTTTTGCACCATGGCAATACGTGGATACTTCTCCATTAGCTCTGGGCTGGGAAAAGAATTACCCGTACCGGCACCAATAATGACAAGGTCATAGGGTTCCATTAATTACTCCCCGTGTTCTTGGATAAAGCGCAGAGCCTCATTAAGAGCAATCTCACGTGGCTCTGGCTTGGAAAGGAACAAATCGTGCATGCCATTCTCAACAACAACGACACTGACTTTATTTCCCAAGCGTGGGGCCCAATACTGCATGTCCTCAACCATCAAGACAGTGTCGGCATCAGTAGCAGCAGTACCAATCTTGGACTTATCGGAGCGCATCACAAGCACTGGCATTTCAAGTCCTAGGCCTTTATGAAGCTCCTCCTGGCCGTCCATAATGCAAGCCAGCCAGCCGAAGGTCTTTTTATGGCTACCTAGTGGCTTCCACTCCTGGTTAAAATCCCAGTCAACGGCCAGGGAGGTGGCATAGTTCGAGATTTTTTCCTCAGGAATATTGACTTCTGGGAGGATGCGTCGCATAGCTTTCACAATGGGGCGCAGGACCTTGAGCTTGCGCTTATCCACGTGGATATCAAGCCATGGGGAGTTGAGCACCAGGCTCACGACCTTCGGGTGCGGATTATTGGCGAGCCACAGTGGTGCGATAAGGCCACCGGTGGAGTGGCCAATGACCGTCACATGCTCGTGCATAGAGCTAATAATATCCATGGCTGCATTGAGCTCCTTATCGTAGCTATGCAAGTCACGAATGTGATGGGGGCGCTGGCCAGGGCGCAGGGAACGGCCACATTTGCGCAGGTCAATCGCGTAAACGGAGAAGCCATGGTTTGTGAAGAACTCCGCCACATGGTCCTGGAAGAAGTAGTCACTCATGCCATGAATGAAGAAAAGCGCATGGCGTCCTGTCGTGGGCTTATGACGCACCAAAGTGGCATAAATCTCGCCCTCAGCGCCCTCATTTGCCGGATCTGGCCCCAGATCAATAGTGAGAGATTCAAAATCTGGGCCCAAAATATCAGTATTCCAAGTCATGCTATTAGAATACAGAATGCAAACAATGTACGATAAATAGTGACTTATCCACCCGAATGGAAAGATGAAGCATGTCTCAGGACCAAGTTGACGTAGTACTCATTGGCGCTGGTATCATGAGCGCCACCCTTGGTGCGCTTTTGGGCGAACTTGAACCAGGTTGGTCGCAGCTCATGATTGAGCGTCTCGATGGCCCCGCAATGGAGTCTTCCTCCCCATGGAATAACGCGGGCACCGGTCACTCTGCTCTCTGCGAGCTTAATTACACGCCTTTGGTGGATGGCAAGATCCAGATTGCCAAGGCAGTGGCAGTGAATGAAAAGTTCCAGCTTTCCCGTCAGTTCTGGGCCCACCAGGTCAATGCTGGCAAGCTTGGTAATCCACGCGAATTCATTAACCCTGTGCCACATGTGTCTTTTGCCCAGGGTGAGGATCAGGTGGAGTACCTCAAGCAGCGCTATGACACCTTGAGCACCAATTCTCTGTTCCCGAATATGCAGTACACCGCGGACCCAGGTGCTTTTGCTGAAAAGCTGCCGTTGATGGCTAAGGGCCGTGATTTTTCCAAGCCTGTTGCTATTTCCTGGACTGAGGCCGGCACTGATATTAACTATGGTGCGCTGACCCGCCAGTATCTGCATGCTGCTGAAGCCCGTGGCACCCAGATTCGCTATGGCCATGAGGTGAAGAAGATTAAGGCCGATGGCAAGGGCTGGATGATTGTTACCCGCAATGTCCACACTGGTGATACTTCCGTCGTGCGCGCAAAGTTCGTCTTTGTTGGCGCTGGCGGTATGGCTCTGCCACTGCTGCAGAAGGCTGGTATCCGTGAGATTCGCGGTTATGGTGGTTTCCCAGTGTCCGGTGAGTGGCTGCGTTGCACCAATGAGGAGATCATTGAGCAGCATGCCGCTAAGGTCTACGGCAAGGCCAGCGTTGGTGCACCACCAATGAGTGTTCCTCACCTGGATACCCGCGTTATTGATGGCAAGAAGGGCCTGCTCTTTGGTCCTTATGCTGGTTGGACCCCAAAGTTCCTGAAGCGCGGTTCCTGGTTTGACCTGCCAAAGAGCCTTCGCATCAATAACCTCCCATCCATGATTGGTGTGGGTCTGACTGAGATGCCACTGACTAAGTACTTGGTTACTGAGCTTCTCAAGGACGAGCAGGCACGCATTGAGACTCTGCGCGAGTATATGCCAAGCGCTAATGCTGAGGACTGGGAGCTTGTCACCGCTGGTCAGCGTGTCCAGGTGATTAAGCCTAAGGCCGGTCCACGCATGGGCACCCTTGAGTTCGGCACCACCGTGATTAATAACGCCGAAGGCACCATTGCTGGTCTGCTCGGTGCTTCTCCTGGTGCTTCTATTGCCCCTGCCGCCATGATGGAAGTTCTCGAGCGTTGCTTCGGTGAGCACATGGTGGAATGGGCGCCAAAGGTCAAGGAAATTCTTCCTAGCTATGGCCACAAGCTCTCTGGTGAGCCAGAGCTCTTCCAGGAAATGTGGGATTACACCCAAAAGACCCTGCAGCTTGACAGCTAAATTGGCATTTGTGCTAGCCCCGAAGGTGCGTACTCGCGCTTTCGGGGCTTTTCGTTAGGATAGAAAGCATGGATTTTCCCTTCGTAGCAGTCCGTGGCCAAGATAATCTCAAGCTCGCCCTCATTCTTTCGGCGATTAACCCCCGCATTGGTGGTGTGGTGATTCGTGGCGAAAAGGGCACAGCTAAGACCACGACTGTGCGCGCTTTTGCCCACATTATCTCTGGCCCATTGGTGAATCTACCGCTGGGTGCTACGGAGGACCGTGTTGTTGGCTCCATCGACATGGAGACCATTCTCACCACCGGTAAGGCCACCTATAAGCCAGGTCTTCTGGCCGATGCCAATAATGGCATTCTCTATGTGGATGAGATTAACCTCCTGCCCGACCACCTGGTCGACTCTCTGCTTGATGCCTCTGCTACTGGACGCACCCGCATTGAGCGCGATGGTATTAGCTACGAATCCCCATCCAATTTCGTGCTGGTTGGCACCATGAACCCGGAGGAGGGTGAGCTTCGTCCCCAGCTCCTTGACCGTTGTGGTTTGGCTGTTGATGTAGCTGCTAGCCGTGAACCACAGCTTCGTGCTGAGATTATTCGCACCCGCCTCGCTTTTGAAGAAGACCCCGAGGCCTTCGTGGCTAATTACACAAAGGCAGAAGAGGAATTGGCTGCCCGCATTGTGGCTGCCAAGGAAGCTTTGTCGTCTGTTGAGCTCTCCGATGACGCTGTGCTTCATATTGCTGAGCTCTGTGCAGCCATGGATGTGGACGGTATGCGAGCCGACCTGGTTATTGCCAGGGCCGCGACAGCCCATGCTGCCTGGAGTGGCAAGAGCAGTGTAGAGGAGGAAGATATCCGCATTGCTGCAGCCCTAGCTCTGCCACATCGCGCACACCGCAACCCCTTCGACCAACCCGAAGAGACCGAGCAGCGCATCAATGAAGCCCTGGACAATACCTTTAACCAGGAAGAGCAGCCCTCGGAAGAACCAAGCGGGCAAGAACCAGGGGATAGTGACACCACACAGGACCCTGCCACTGGCCAAGCACCTGAGGGGGTAGCCCGCATGGGCGCCCGATTTCCAGGCACCAGGAATTGAACAAAACCCACGAAAAAACAAGAAACTTGCCCAGGGCCGCAAGGGCCAAGGAGCCTCACAGTCCCCACGCGGTCGTGTGATCGGACCAGGCACCGAACCAGGCATCCATCTTCTTGGAACTATTTCCGCAGCAGCCAATCGCGGTGCCCAAATCAAGGACGGTCACCTGCAACTGCGGGCAAGTGATCTCACCGGAACCCGCAAGCAAAGCCAGCCGCGCAACCTCATCATCTTCCTTGTCGATGCCTCTGGTTCCATGGCGGCCCGCGACAGGCTCCAAGCAGTGACCGGCACAATCACCTCCTTGCTAGCTGAAGCCTATACAAAACGCGATCATGTTGCAGTAATCAGCGTGCGCGGCGCCAAGCCCACAACAATCCTGGAACCAACTAGCTCCATTGACCTTGCCATCGGGGCCCTAGCCCAGGCCCGCACCGGTGGAAAGACGCCGCTGTGTGCAGGAATGGTACTGGCTGATCATGTTGCGCGCCGGGCTGTGAACAAGGACGGGGCAGTAAACCCCATCATTGTGCTAGTCACCGATGGGCGCGCAACAGATGGATCACTGAAAGAAGCAGCACCAGTCTTGGCCGATTGGCCGTGTATTGTGGTTGATTCCGAACGTGGTGGCAGGGTCCGTCTTGGGCTCGCCAAGGAGCTCGCAGCACAAATTGGTGCAACCTGTGTGAACCTGACCGAGCTCAGCTCTGGATTGATTCGAGGCACGCTGATCGCGAACTAGCCGGTGTGGTTGCGCACATGAGCGGGCAGCAGGCCGGTAGCAGGCATGCGTGGTTACGCACGCAACGAAAGGGCCGGGACAAGGAAGCAGAGAGCAGGGCAGAAGATTGTTGCGCTACTTGGGTGGTCGTGTTCCTGGTGGAACTCGGCCAAGATTGATCGCGAGCTTGTGAGGCAGGTCGCGGTCGCGCCGGGCTGGTTGTGGTCTAGGTACTAGGCAAGGCTGCTAAGCTTGTTGTCATGGATCAAACCGAGCCAAAGGAACAGGGCGAACCACAATGGTGGGAAGCACCGGGTATGCCCTGGAAGAAGAAGCCGACTCGTAAAGAAATTACATGTCTCAGTCTTTTTGCGGTGATTGCCGCATACGGCTTTGCTATCATGCCACTTCGCGCATGGCTGCTTGGTGATCCTTCACGTCTTCCATGGATGGTAGCCCTCCTGGGCTCCTATATGGGTGCGACCGGTCTGGGCGCACTCAAAGCCGTGGGGGAAAATCCACCAATCTTCATTCCGCTTCTTTTCGGTGCACTCTCCCTCATCAAGTTTGACTGGATCTACTGGTGGGCCGGCAAACTCTGGGGTCGAGGCATGATTGAAGTCTGGGCCTCGAGTTCAAAGCGTGCGAAGAAGCGCTTTGAGAATGCCGAAAAATGGGCAAAGAAGCTCGGCTGGTTTGGTATCTTCATCTCCTATATCCCCATCCCGCTGCCAATCGGCACAGTAGTCTACGTGCTGGCCGGTGCACACAAGATGGACATCAAGAAGTTCCTCATTGTCGACTATATTTCCGCATTCATCTGGCGCTGCGGATATGTTGCGCTGGGCTACTGGCTGGGCGAACCAGCAGTAGATGTTCTCAAGGCCTATGGCAAGGTGTCGAACTATGTTGCCATCGGCTTGGTAGTTGTCGTGGTCTTTGGTGCGATGCTTAATTCCTCCAAGGGTGTAAAGAAAAAGAATCTATAAGAGGAAGGAAAGTGATAATGGCAGCCTGGCTGCGCAACAATCTATACCTCTGCTATTGGATTCCCATCGCGGGCGTCATAGCAGGGCTAGTTGGCATTGTTGAAATTCACTTTCTCTCTTTCGTGCGGTGGCTGATGTATGGCACCTACTCCACAAACTTCCTGCACGCCCACTCGAATGTCCATACCACCCGCATGATCCTCGTCCCCATCATCGGTGGTGCTCTTATCGCCTGCCTCTGGTACGTGATTCGTGCACGCACACAGCTGGTCAGTGTGGAAAGCGCAACCGAGGGAACAAAGCTCCCATTTATCGGCACCATGGCCGATGCATTGACACAGCTCATTGCTGTAGGTGCGGGATTCTCCATTGGTCGTGAGGGTGCGCCCCGTCAGATGGCGGCAGCCTGCATTGACGTTTTGGGCAAACTCAAAGCACAGGTACCACTCTTTAAGGACCTAGATGATCCGGACCGCCGCAGGATGATTATTAGCTGCGGGGCGGCAGCAGCTCTGGCCAGTGTCTATGGTGCACCATGGGCAGGCATTCCCTTTGCCCTCACAACACTCTATGGTGCGTGGACGGTAGCAGGTGTTATTGCCTCGGGCGCTATCTGCTGGATTGCTGCTGAAGTAGCGTGGAGTGTGGTTGGTCATAAACCAGTTCTCTATATCGGCTCCTATAACATCAGTGACTTCCCTCGTCTCGGCTGGGTACTCTTGGTCATTCCACTAGCTCCAATCCTGGCATGGGGATTTAGTTGGCTGATGGACCAGGCACGAGGCCGCTCCAATAACTCCATTGTGGTGGCAAACCCTGGCCAGGTTCTTGGCCGCTACCGCAAGCTCGAGGAGAGCAAAATCTTGGGCATGACCCTGGTTGGTGTCATCACCGCCTTGGTGGGTATTGTGCTTCCGCAGTCCCTGGGTAATGGGTCGGCAACTCTTTACTATGACGTGGATAAGCCCGATGTGGCAATGAGTGCTGGCCTGGGAATCAGCGTGGCTTTGCTGATTATCAAGCCGTTGCTTACCGCCATTAGTCTTCGTTCGGGCATGGCCGGTGGCCTGCTGATGCCTTCGGCCTCCACAGGCGCTGCCTTTGGCTCGACCATTTTCTTCCTGCTGGCAATGGGTGGACTGGTCCCCACACATGTGGGCGTCTTTATCGTCTTCTGCGCAGCAGGAGCAGGCGTGATTTTGGGCATCACGAATAAGTCCATGGCCTTTGCCATTTTGTGCGTCATTGAAATTACCGGCATGCCCTATAGCTGGGCAGCAGTCCTGGTAGGTGTAGGTGTACTGACCTGGGCGTGGAATTATGTATTTACGCATTGGGTCCTCCACCGTTTTGCTCAAAACGCGCAATAGCGCGACGCTTGAGACTCTGGCGGATAGCCGCAGCGGCAACAAAATCCTCCTGGTCCAGGTTGTACTTCTCCGTTAGTGCACGAGAAACTGCAGCAAAGCGACGGGAAAGTGGGGTAGCACGCACACGTCCATCAGGTCGGCGCATCACAGAATAACCAAGGTCATAGTAGACAGCGAAGTTTTCTGGATTCTTCTCCACAATAGGGTGGCACTTAATGCACAGTGGCACCATATTGTCATAGCTGGTTTCCTGGCACTCTGCCCATGGCACCATGTGGTGCTCGGTAAGACGAAGGTCAGTCATGCAGCCGGCGCAGCAGTCGGTTTCGACCTGATGCCAGCGTCGGAAAGACTTTGGTGCAAGGCGCCCTTCGAACTCGCTGATAACACGGCCAGTATCATCCACCACAATCTGGGTCTGGGTGGAGCCATGCTCGGCAAGGATGCTCAGCATCTCATCGGCCGTAATCTCTTTGCCATTGGCAGCACGGAAGAGAATGTCCTTGTTTTGCTCAAGGTCCTTAGCGAAAGTGACCACGGTGGTGGTGACACGATCGGTCTTTGGATGAGTATGCACATGCTCAAGCAGAAGCTTACGGGCAGCATGGCCCATGACCTCACGCTCAGGCAGGCGCAGAAGCTCATCCGGAAGGTCCTTGATGAGCGAGCGCACAGCATTGGTAAGAATCAGGCACTCGAGAGTAGTGAGCCCGGAAAGAACAATCATATTGTCCTCAGCCTCGCGGGTCACCACATCGAGAAAGACCGTACCAAGGGGCGCGCGATAATTGGGGAGTCCCGTGCGCTGCTGCACGGCCTCCATGCTCATGCCGGGATTCTCGGAGCCTGGGGTAGTAAAACGCCCAAACTGTTGGAAATAGAGCCCGGTTTCATTGGCGATAGCAAGCTCACGCTCAACAGCGGCGCGGTCTTCCTTGATGGTTTGTTCACGGCGAGCCCGACGATGTGCTTCCTCGGCCTCTTTGTTTTTCTTGTTGACCGCAGTGTTATGCTCGCGAATAAAGCGAAGAACGCCAGCGACGATGCCTTCTGCACGGTCCTCTTCAAGCTCGTCGATGGCCCGGCGAAGGAAGAGGTGGAGGTCGCGGAAGCGACTCCGGGTTTCCTTCAATCCGGAAAGAGCCTGGCCAATGCGGGCAATGGAGCTAATCGGAATATTGTATTGCGTTAGCAGTCCAGCCACTAGGTTGTGGCACAGGAGCTCGCCTGCGAGCAGAAGATTGCGGGCGTCGACACGCGAGCAGTTGAGCATCTGTGTGAGCTTGTCGACGCTGGCTTTATTGTGATTGCCAAATTGCTGCCAACAGTCCATGGCGAAGATGCGCTCGGCGGCTTGCATGGTTGCGTAGCGATGTTGCATGCGGTTCACCTCCTTTGGGGGTTGGGGATAAGGTGAACCTAGATTGGCATATTTGGCGGGCGCGTGGGTGCGATTTTTGAAAATTGGGCCCGAGCCTGTGGATAGAGGTGGGTTATCCACAGGGGTGAACCCTGGTATGTCGGATATGTGATATGGCGGGTTTTACCAGCCGGAGGGGAGGATGCCGAAGAGGCTGGTCAGGGAGTAGATAAAAGCGAGGGTGTAAACGATGATGATTATACCTTGGATGCTTGCGTGGCCATACCAGCCGACCGTCCATGGCGGGGTGATGTCGCCTTTCTTCCGAGACGCATGGAGGAGCAGAACCGGGATAATGGACATGATGGCGCCGGAGAAGCCACCGGCATATCCCAGGGCATCGACGAAGCTGGTGACACCGAGCAGCGCGATGATGAGTGGGATGCAGACGGTGAGGGCGACGGCAATGACGCGTGGGGTGCCCTTTTGTGGCCAGTGGAGGATGTCGAGGACATTGCGCATGGTGGTGAAACCAATGGCCAGGAAGCTGGTGAGCATGGCGAGCAGGGCGAAGATATTAGCCAGGTAGTAGGCGAAGGTGCCCAGCCGTTCGCCCCAGGCGATGGTGACAACTTCGGTGACATTGGTTCCCATGAGGCCAAGGGCGGCGAAGGGGACGGCGGCAAGGGTGAAGCCGGTGGCGACCATGCCGGCGACGATGGCCTTGGGGATGGCGGTTGGGTTGTGATCGGCCAAACCGCGGGCGAGCTCAGGGACCACGTATTGTGCCAGGAAGGTGAAGACCGCGAGGTTCATGATGGGCACGATATAGAAGGGATGGAGGATGAGTAGGTTATCGGCGCTGATGCCGGGGCCGAAAATGGTCCAGGCACAGAGGATGGCGATGATGATGGCCATGCCTGTGGTGATGGCGGCCTCAGCGATTCCGGTGGCGTGGAGGCCCTTCCACATGACCCAGGCGCCCAGGGCGAAGAAGATGAGGGTGCCGACTGTGGGTGGGAGGCCAAGGAGGTTGTGGAGCAGGCGGCCGGAGCCATCGGCATAGGCGATGAGGGCGCCGATGCCGTTAATCACGATGGCGATGAAGACGGGCCAGCGGCCCCATTGGCCGAGGTAGCGTTCGGCCAGGCCGGAGAGCTGCAGGGGCTCTTTGGTGCGAAGGGAGACTTCGGCCACGTAGAGCATGGAGATGGTGGTCAGCGTGCCGGCGATAATGAGGGCGATGAGCAGAGCGAGGAAGCCGCCATTGCGGCCGGCGTAGGGCAGGGAGAGAATGCCGGCGCCGATATTGGTGCCGAAAATTAGGGCCACGCCCTGCATGGCGCTGATGTGGTGTTTGCCCACTTTTTGCATGGGAGCCTCCTAAGGGGATAGGGGGAGTGAAGTTGAGATTAGGTGAGAGCGATGTATTTGGTATCGAGGTATTCCTCGATGCCCTCGGTACCACCTTCGCGGCCGAAGCCGGATTGGAGGATGCCACCGAATGGGGCGGCCGGATCAGAGATGGCACCACGGTTGATACCGACCATGCCGGCTTTGAGTTCACGGGCAAAGCGCTGGCAGGTGTTGTGGTTGGTGGAGAAACCATAGGAGGCAAGGCCGAACTCGGTGTCATTGGCGAGGTTGATGGCCTCGTCAAGGCTGTTGGTGGTGATGATTGGTGCCACGGGGCCAAAGATCTCCTCGCGGAGGATGCGGGCATCGGCAGGGATGTCGGTGAGGATGGTGGCTGGGTAGAAGTAGCCGGGACCCTCGGGGATTTCCCCGCCGGTGAGCAGGGTTGCGCCACGCTCGACTGCATCGTGGACGAGTTCGTGGACCTGGGCACGCTGCTTATCGGTAATAAGTGGGCGGGGCTCGAGGGCGTGGAATTCTTCGAGGAGGCGTTGGGTGAAGGCCTCGGCAATTGGCTTTTCGACGATAAAGCGGTTTGCCGCAATACAGGCCTGGCCCCAGTTACGCATCTTGGCTGCCATAGCCTGGGGGAGGACCACATCAAGGTCGGCATCGGCAGCAATGACAAATGGGGCATTGCCACCAAGTTCCATGCTCATACGAAGAAGGCCAGGAACGGACTGGGCAACGAGCTTTTTGCCCACTGCGGTGGAGCCGGTGAAGGTGACCTTGCGCAGGCGTGGGTCATTCATGAGGGCTTCGGAAATGGCAGCGGAGCTACGGGAGGTAATGACGCGGAAGAGATCAGTATTGATGCCCTGGGCGCGCATGACCTCGTGGATGATTTCCTCAAGCTTGAGCATGGTGAATGGGGTCTCACGGGCGGGCTTGACAAGAATTGGGCAACCAGCAGCAAGGGCTGGGGCGATCTTGCGGGTGGCCATGGCCAGCGGGAAATTCCATGGGGTAATGGCAAGAACAGGGCCGACCGGGGTGCGGGTAACCACAATGGTGCCCGTGCCGGCTGGGGCCTGGTTCACACGGCCCGGAATGCGAGTGGCTTCCTCAGCGAACCAGCGGAAGTATTCATTGCCATAGGCGACCTCACCACGGGCTTCCTCCAAGGTCTTGCCGGATTCCTCATGCATAATCTGGGCAATTTCCTCGGTCCTGGCGGCTACGGCCTCGAAGATGGCATAGAGCAGAGTGGCCTTGGTGCGCGGTGCAGTTTCGGCCCAAGCGCTACCTGCTATGGTCGCGGCACCCAGGAATTCAAGCGCAGTATCCACGCTCATATCGGCAACAGAGCCGATGACCAGGCCGGTGGCTGGGTTGAGAACTTCGACATTAGTCATTGAGAACCTCCTCGATAATGGAACGCAGAACCTGAAGGCCCTCGCGCAGAAGACCTTCGGACATGACAAGAGCAGGAAGAAGACGAATCACGGTGCCATCAAGACCGCAGGTGAGGATGAGAATATTTTCGGCCTTGGCCTTGGCGGCAATGTCCTTGACCTGGGCGGCGGAGCGGAATTCAAGGGCCATCATGGCACCACGGCCGCGCAGCTCGAGGACGTCGGAAAGCGAAAGAATAGGGGCGAATTCCTCACGGATGATGGCCTCCATCTCGCGGGCGCGGGAATTGAGGTCGACCTCGCGCATGTATTCGATGGTGGCAAGTGCTGCGGCACAGGCGACTGGGTTGCCACCGTAGGTGCCACCGAGGCCACCGACTACCGGGGCGTCCATGATTTCCGCACGGCCGGTTACTGCGGAAAGTGGCAGGCCACCGGCAATGCCCTTGGCAGTGGTGATGAGGTCAGGGATGACGCCCTCGTGGTTGACGGCGAACCAGTCGCCGGTGCGGCAGAAGCCGGCTTGGATTTCATCGGCGACGAAGATGACGCCATTGGCGGTGCACCACTCGGAGAGTGCTGGCAGGAAGCCTGGGGCGAAGTCAATAAAGCCGCCCTCGCCCTGGATTGGTTCGATGACAATGCAGGCGAGGTTATCCACGCCGACTTCCTGCTCCATGCGGGTAATAGCAATGGTGGCGGTCTCAGGGCCGGTGAGCTTATCGCGCAGTGGGTAGGAGGCTGGCATGCGGTAAACATCCGGGGCGAAAGGGCCAAAGCCGGTCTTATATGGCTTGTGCTTGGCAGTCATGGCCATGGTGAGGTTGGTGCGGCCGTGGTAGGAGCGGTCGAAGACCACAACGCCATTCTTGCCGGTATAGGCGCGGGAAATCTTCACAGCATTCTCGACGGCCTCCGCGCCGGAGTTGAGCAGCACAGTCTTCTTTGGGAAATCACCAGGGGTGAGGGCGGCAAGCTCCTTGGCCACCTCCACATAGCCGGCATAAGGGGAAACCATGAAGCAGGTGTGGGTGAGGGATGCGGCCTGGGCGGCGACGGCCTCAGCCACGGCCTTATTGGAAGCGCCGACGCTGGTCACTGCAATGCCGGAAGCGAAGTCAATATACTGGTTGCCGTCGGCGTCGAGAAGCACACCGCCGTCACCATCTGTGACATAGCCAGGGAGTCCGGGCTGCAGGGCGCGGGCGACGTAGGTGGCGCGCTCGGCATCGAGGGCTTCGGACTTGGCGTGGGTGCCGGCGAAGATGCGCTTCTGTGGGAGCCGGTAGTTGAGGTCTCGCATGGGGTTCCTTTCGGTTGCTTGTGTTCTTATTAGTTTCAGGGCTCGGCCGCGCCGGGGAGTATGTACGGGTGGGTGAAAGAAAAAATTCCTATTGTCCACTGTGGCCCAATGGGGTAGGATGGAAGAATGCTTACGTTTACGTGGTTATATGGGCAAAAAGCCCTGGACTTGAGGCCGGTCAATCAGGTCTGTGGGGAGCTTGGCCCCTTGCAGACCAATGAAGATTTTGGTTGCGAGTTTATTTTGCCCGGCGCGGTTGTGCTGACCACGGGCCAGCAGGCGCGCAATGCTGCGGAGCTTAGTGGTTATGTGCGTACCCTGCAGGCGAAGGGGGCTGTGGGGATTGGCTTTGGGGTGGAGGTGCATTTTGATGAGGTGCCAGCTGAGTTGATTTGGACCTGTGAGCAGGTGGGCATGGAGCTTTTTATTGTGCCGAAGCCTGTGGCTTTTGCGTCGATTATTCAGAGGGTGCAGGCGGAGTTGGTGCGTCGTAGCCGTTTGGATGCGGAGTGGTTGATTGATTTTCAGGAGCGCTGTAATGGGGCGGCCAATCGGGGTGGGCTTAGTGCATTGATGGATTATGTGAGCAGCAAGCTTGAGATGCCGCTGTGCATTATTGATAATGATGGGCGCGTGCAGGCCGGTGGGGATGATGAGGTTGTAGCGGTGGCTCGTCAGGCCCTGGCGGAGGGGGCGACGCAGAGTCGCGCGCTGGCCGCGGGGGAGAAGCATGGGTTGAGTCAGCGTCTTCGGGCCAAGGGTGAGCGCTTTTTCTTGTTGGTGGGTGTGCGTGCAGCGCCTTTTGATTCGCGGCTTCGTACGGCTTTTAAGCATGTGGCGGGTCTGGCGGAGATTTTGCTGCAGCAGCCGGTGGTGGTGCGTGAGACCCATACGGAGATTAATACCTTGGCCATGGCGCTTTTGATTGGTGAAACCCATGCAGGTAGCAATGCGGTCAATACTGTCTTTAAGCAGGTGATTGATTCGGATGGGCGTGTGCGCCCGGTGGTGATCGAGGCCCCGGACCCGGCGCGGCTTAAGCGGGCACTGCAGCATATTGATGAGCAGAGTGAGGCGCGTGGGCGCGCGCTTTTTGCCCTGCCTTTTGGTTCGGATTTGGCGCTGTTGTTTTTCCGTGGATCGCGCAAGCCCCGTGAGATTAAGGAGCAGGTGGAGCCGGAGAAGTTCCAGTTGCGCTGCGCTATTGGTGGGCCGACTCGCATTGAGGATATTAATGCGGATTTGACGCAGAAGCTTGTTACGGAGGCCATGAGTGCGGCTCGTGGTACGGTGGCGCGCTCCTCCCTTCCGATTTGGCTGCATAATGAGGAGGTTGTGAGCAGTATGCAGTTGCGTCGCTCACAGACCTTTGATTTGCTCACCCAGTACGATGAGACCAATGGTACGCATCTGCGTGAGACCCTGGAGGCTTTCGTGCGTCTGGATGGTCATGTGCAGAATATTGCTGCTACCTTGGGTATTCACCGGCATACGGTGCGTGCAAGGGTGCATATGATTAGTGAAATTTGCGATATTAATATGAATGATCCGGTGGTTAAGGCGGAGCTTTTGCTTACCTTCTTGGCTGCGGGTCCTGGCTTGAATCAGTAGGAGAAATTATGGCTCAGGGTAAAGTTACGGTTCCTGATGATGGCTTGTCGACGCGCCAGCGACGCTTGCTTCCGATCACGGCGGTCCACACTGGCGATGGTAAGGGCAAGAGCACGGCTGCTTTTGGTATGGGTCTTCGAGCACACCATGCGGGGATGAATGTGGCGGTCTTTCAGTTTGTGAAGTCACCCAAGTGGAAGGTTGGTGAGGAGGCTGTCTATAAGGAACTTGGCATGGAGTGGCATAAGATGGGCACCGGCTGGTCCTGGATTCGCCATAAGGAGGGGGTGGACCCGGAGCAGGCCGCCAAGGATGGCTGGGCGGAGGTCGCACGCCGCCTGGAAAAAGAGGAGAATGACTTCTATATTCTTGATGAATTTACCTATCCGGTGACGTGGGGGTGGCTGGATGTGGAAGAGGTCGTCGATACGCTAAAAAATAGGCCTGGTACCCAGCATGTGGTGATGACCGGCCGTAATGCGCACTCGCGACTGATTGAAATTGCGGACCTCGTGACTGAGATGCGCAAGATTAAGCACCCAATGGACCAGGGCCGCAAGGGCCAAAAGGGGATTGAATGGTAAAGGCACTCATGGTGGCGGGCACCCACTCCGGGGTCGGCAAAACCACCATCGCACTGGGGCTCATGCGGCTTTTCAATGCGGCCCCGTTCAAGGTGGGCCCCGACTTCATTGATACCGGCTACCAGGCCATGGGCTCGCGCCGGGTTGCCCGGAACCTCGACCCATTTTTGTGCGGGGAGGAGGGCCTGAGGCAGGTATTTGCCCATGGCACTATGGGCGCTGACTGCGCGATCATTGAGGGGGCGATGGGCTTTTATGATGGGCGCGTGGGAGTCCAGGTTCCTGCCGAGGCCTCCAGTGCCCATGTGGCACAGATTCTTGGTGCCCCGGTGATTCTGGTGCTCAGTGCTCGCCATATTGGCCAGTCTTTGGCCGCCATGATTCGTGGTTATGTGATGGAAAGCCCTGTGCCTGTGGTGGGTGTCATCATTAATTTTGTCGGTGGGGCCAAGCATGAAGCGATCTGCCGTGCTGCCGCGGAACAGGCGGGTGTGCCGCTTTTGGGTCTGATTCCGCGCAATGCGGAACTCCATGTGCCGAGCCGCCATCTTGGGCTTATGACCGTCCAGGAAAATAATGAGGCTGAAGCATATTTGCGGGCCTGTGCCGGCCTTGTGGAAAAGTACTGCGATATTGACACAATTGGCACTCTCATGCGGGAAATTACAACAGATGTTGTATCACTACAACCCTTAGCTAATAAAAACAAGAAGATTGGTATTGCAACTGGTCGTGCCTTTAGCTTCCGTTACCCTGAGTGGGCGGAGCTCTGTGGCCAGGAGGTAGTAGAGTTTGATCCGCTGGTTGAACCCATTCCGGAGGTCGATGGCCTCTATATCCCAGGTGGTTATCCGGAAGTTCATGCCAAATATTTAAGCAGCTCACAGGCAACGAAGGATCTGCTGGATAAAGCCCGCCAAGGCCTGCCAATTTGGGCTGAATGTGGCGGACTTCTCTGGTTGGTCAAGGATATAGATGGCATCCCGATGAGTGGTGTTATCGATGCGCATGCTTCCATGTCAACCCTCAGCTTAGGTTATAGGGAGGCAATCGCCACGCAGGATAGTGTGATAGCGCCAGCGGGTGCCCGCGTTCGCGCCCATGAATTTCATCATTCCCGCATGACATACGGCCAGGAATCCCCGGCTTGGGCCATGCGCGAGGGGGTCGAGGGATTTGTGGATGGTGCAATATATGCGAGCTATTTACATCTTCATCCGGTAGGGAATTTGGCGGCATTGGAGCGTTTTATTTCTGCGCTCTAAGTGCAAAATGATTGTGATTTGACACAACGACTCTTATTTTCTAGGATTTTGATAGCAACTTCGGTTGCTAGGTTACCGTTGTGTGTGTCGGTAGCCGGGTCCGGGAGTAGTCCCGGGCCCTTTACACACACATAATCTCTATCTTTCCGCCCCAGGGGTGCCGGCTCGTCCTGTACCTTGGGGCGGCTTTTTAGTATCGTGGTTATGTGAATTACCAAATCAGCCTCATTGGTGGTGGCCCTGGCGCCTGGGATCTCATCACCCTGCGTGGCCTGGATAGACTGCGTGCCGCCGATGTGATTATTGCCGATCATCTTGGCCCTACCCAGGCCCTGGATAAGCTCCTCGATGCGGAAAAGCTCGCCTCTGTTGAGCTAATTGATGCCTCTAAACTCCCATACGGCCGCCAAATGGCACAGGAGCGAATTAATGAGCTCATGATTGAAAAAGCCAAGGCCGGGCTCAAGGTCGCACGTCTCAAAGGTGGGGACCCCTATGTCTTTGGCCGTGGCTTTGAAGAAATGGAGGCACTCACGAAGGAAGGGCTGAGTGTTGAGGTCATTCCCGGTGTTACCTCCGCCATTTCGGTGCCTGAGATTGATGGGGTAGCAGTGACCGTGCGGGGAGTGGTGCATAACTTCACCGTGATTTCCGGCCACCTCCCACCCGGCCACCCGCAGTCGCTTAATAACTGGGAGGCCCTGGCAAAGACCAATGGCACCCTGGTTGTGATTATGGGTGTGAAGAATGGCGGCGCAATTGCTGAGGCGCTAATTAGCCACGGGCTAACAGAATCGACCCCTGTGGCGATTATTCAAGAAGGAACAACCAAGGGGCAGCGCTCCTTTAGGTGTGATTTGGCTGGTCTTGGCAAGACCATCGAGCAGGAGGAAATCAAGCCTCCGGCCGTGATTGTGATTGGAAAGGTAGCAGGTCTGTGAAGAAATTCCCACTTCTTGCCCTCATAGTTATTTCCGCCCTCCAATTGATGGTGGTCCTTGATGGCACAGTGGTTAACCTCGCCCTTGCCCGCATCCAGGATGAACTCGGCCTCTCCGATACCTCCCGCTCCTGGATTATCACCGCCTATGCACTGGCCTACGGCGGCCTGCTGCTTATCGGTGGTCGCATTGGCGATGTCTGGGGCAGGAAACGCACCTTCCTCACTGGTGTGGGCCTCTTCACTTTGGCCTCACTAGCATGTGGCCTATCAAATAGTGAAGTAATACTGCTTGGTGCCCGCATCGTCCAAGGCATGGGCGCTGCCATCGCCTCACCAACAGCCATGGCGCTCATTGTTATCACCTTCCCGGCCGGCCCGGCGCGTAACCGTGCCTTTAGTGTATTTGCCATGATGACCGGTGTTGGTTCGGTGCTTGGTTTGGTCATTGGTGGCGCACTTACTCAGGCCTCCTGGCGCTGGATCTTCCTCATTAATATCCCAATTGGTGTGCTGATTTTGGTCTGTGGTTTGGTCGCCCTTCGTGCCCATGAGGAAGCCATCCGCATGCCGCTGGATGTGCGCGGTGCAGTTCTCGCCGTGGCTGGCTCAAGCTTCCTGGTCTTTGGCCTGACCTTCTACCATCTGATCTACCTGGCCATCGGTGCACTCTTCCTGGTGCTTTTCTTCCTCAGCCAGCGAAACCGCGAACATGCCGTGCTGCCACTGGGGCTCTTTACTAATAGCTCGCGCGTGTGCGTCTTTATCTGCCTGCTTTTGGTCGGTGCATTGCTTATGTCCATGACCGTGCAGGTCGCCTACTTTGTTCAGGACGCCCTTGGCTATGAGCCACTGGCTGCCGGCTGTGCCTTTATCCCATTCGCTTTTGCCCTGGGTATTGGCTCTAATATTGCCTCCAAGCTTGTGGAAAAGTTCAGCCCACGCGCCATTGTGGTCCCCGGCACCCTCGTGCTTATCCTGGGCTTTATCTATGGCTCCCGCCTTGATGATAGCGCCCGCTACTGGACTAATCTCTTCCCGGCCATCCTGGTCATTGGTATCGGTCTTGGCCTGGTCCTTATCCCACTGACGGTGGGTGTGGTGGCCGGTGTGAAACCACAACAGGTTGGCCCACTTACGGCCTTGAGCTTGGTCTGTCAGACCCTTGGCGGCCCACTGGGTCTTGCCGTTGTTACCGCGTATACCACATCAAAAATGAATAGCCTTAGTGGTACCCACGCCTATATGGTCGGCCAAGCATACCCACAAAGTCTGCTTATCTGCGCGGGCCTTGCCGCCTTGGTGCTAGTGGTGGCTGCAGTGGGCGTGAGGTTTACCCCAGCCGATGTGGCTGAGGGTAAGGCAGCAGAGCAAATGTCGCAGGCGCTCTAAACTTGTAGATTAAACCTGTAGATTAAACCTTGTAGATGAGCTGATCGCCGTCGAGTTCGAGGCCTTCTACCTGGAGAATCTCGTCCAGGCTTTCATAGCCCTTTTCGAGAATCTCACGGGCAAGAAGGCCTTTGTGCTTTTTGGAGGTATGGGAAATGGCAGTGCCAGAATCCTTCTTCACTACCTTCACCGCATAATGCTCACCCTCATAGGTACTCAAATCATCAAGCTTCTGGTAGGCAGTGGAGCGCAAATCGAGCACAAGACCGGGCTTGGCATCGTTCAGAGCAGCGGAGATTTGGCCGCGCCAGCGCTTCATCAAATTGAGCTTCGAACCGGCCGAAAGCCTATAGTGTGGAATCAAATCCTCCGCCATGGTGATACCAAAAAGTGCAGAAGAAATGCAGACCTGGCGGCGGGCGGAAGGGGAGAGGGAGGGGAGCTGGAGGGCGTCGAAAAGCACCCCAGTGTAGAGCTCAAAAGCGGGGGAAGTAGGCGCGCTAAAGAGGACGCGATTGGCCTTGACCTCGGCCTCCATACGGGAGGAGAGTTTGAGCACGCTCAGTGCTTCTTCCATATTTTCGCAGAGACTTAGTAGGTCGCGAATAATTTCCTCGCGGGTTTCATTAAGACCAGGGAAGGATAATTCTTGGATGTTTAGAGGACTGTCCTCAGTGCCCCAGGCCTTAGTCTCTGAAGGTGGAAGAATAATGAGCATGCCCCCGATTATATCGGGTATAGTAGGAACTTATGATTAGTCGAATGTCCACCATGTTCCTGCGCACTTTGCGTGAGGATCCCGCCGATGCGGAAGTCCCAAGTCATAAGCTACTTGTACGTGCTGGTTATATTCGCCGTGTGGCCCCCGGTATCTATACCTGGCTCCCACTGGGCTTGCGTATTCTCTCCAAGATTGAGGAGATTGTGCGTGAGGAAATGAATGCCATTGGTGGACAAGAGATTCTGATTCCTGGCCTACTCCCACGTGAACCATATGAGCAGACCAACCGCTGGACTGAATATGGCGATGCCCTCTTCCGCCTCAAGGACCGCAAGGGTGCCGACTACCTGCTCGGCCCAACCCACGAGGAAATGTTCACCCAGCTGGTCAAGGACATGTATTCCTCCTATAAGGACCTGCCACTCACTCTCTACCAAATCCAGATCAAGTACCGCGATGAGGAGCGCCCACGTGCCGGTATCCTCCGTGGCCGCGAGTTTGTGATGAAGGATTCCTATACCTTCGATATGGATGATGCAGGCCTGGAGGCCGCCTACCAGCGTCACCGTCGTGCCTATCAGAATATCTTTGACCGTCTTGGCGTGGAATATGCCATCTGCCATGCAATGTCCGGTGCTATGGGTGGCTCCGCTTCTGAGGAATTCCTGGCTATCTCCCCTAATGGTGAGGACACCTTCGTGCGTTCCACTGAGGGCGATTTTGCCGCCAATGTTGAGGCTCTGGTCACCCCAGCCCCAGAGGCCAAGGACTATAGCAATGCCCCAGCAGCCGAGGTTAAGCAAACCAAGGACTGCACCACCATTGAGGCCCTGGTTGACTGGGCCAATGGCATGGGTCTGGGTGTGTCTGCTGCTGACACTTTGAAGTGCATTGTGGTTAAGGTGACCCAGCCAGGCGAGGAGCCTGAGCTTGCTGTGGTTGCTCTTCCTGGTGACCGTGAAGTGGACGAAAAGCGTCTTGAGGCCTCTTTTGAGCCTGCCGTGGTGGAACTTGCCACTGAGGAGGATTTCGCTAAGAATGACTTCCTGCACAAGGGCTATGTGGGCCCAGTGGCCATCCGCGAGCAGGGCTTTAAGCTCTATGCTGACCCACGCGTGGTGGAGGGTACTAGCTGGATTACCGGCGCTGATAAGCACGAGCACCATGTGATTGGTGCTGTGGCCGGCCGTGACTTTGAGGTCGATGCCTTTGTCGAATGCGCCGAAATCCGTGAAGGCGACCCAGCGCCGGACGGCAAGGGCACCCTGGTGCTTGAGCGCGGCATTGAGATTGGCCACATCTTCCAGCTTGGCCGCAAGTACACTAAGGCCTTTAATGTGGGCTTCCTGGATGAAAATGGCAAGCAGGTTACCCCAACCATGGGCTCCTATGGCATTGGTGTGAGCCGCCTGATTGCCGTTCTGGCTGAGCAGCGCTACGATGAGCACGGTCTTAACTGGCCAGCATCTGTGGCCCCATACCAGGTCCATGTGGTCTGTGCTAATAAGGATGCTGCCGCCATGGAAGCTGCCGAAAAGATCGTGGAGGAACTTGGTGCCCTTGGCATTGATGTCCTCTTCGATGACCGCCCAAAGGTCAGCCCTGGTGTGAAGTTCAAGGATGCTGAGCTCCTTGGCATGCCATATACCCTCGTTCTTGGCCGCAGCTTTGCTGAGGGCAATGTGGAACTGCGCCTGCGTGATGATTTGGAGAACCCTCGTCAGATTAAGTTCGAGGACGCACTCTCTGAACTGCGCGCACTTCTGGGCAAGTAATTAGAAAAATGAAGCGCCGTCATTTCCTCTTTTTGGCTGGAGTGGCGGCGCTTTCGGCATGTTCAGGCCAAACTAAAGAAAGCGTGGAGGAGGAAACTGCGACTACTACCACGCGGGAGCTTCCACAGGATTTGCCGATTATCCAGGTGAATTATCCTCTTAAAGCTAGCCCCGTTGTGGGTTCACCTATCTTGCTAGCCCATGTCTTTGAACCATTTCTGGCCCTCTGTGAAAAGCAAGAAGATGGGAGCTACCAAATTCGTGAGAAGGCGAATTTTCATGATGGCAGCAGGGTAACCAGTGAGGATATTGCCTGGTCCATTGCGGGTACCGTGAAGGGTACAGGCGTGAATATTATTGATGACCGGCACTTTAGCATTAGTGATGAATCAGCCGTGAATCTGGATGCGCGGATTATTCCCAAGCACGCCACGGATACACCGAACCGGAAAAAGGCCTTTGAGGAACACCCCATTGGCAGTGGTCCCTATAGTTTCCAAGATGCCAATGATGAGGGCTATACCCTGCATCTCTGGGAGGGCTACAACGGCCCGCTAACCCAAAAAGCCCTTGGCATCCGCGTTAAGGCAGATACTAAAGGGGAGTCTGATGTTCGCATGGAGCTAGTGCAGGATGATAATGGGCCACTTGTTATTGAAGCCCGTGACCTGGCTGGTGAACAACAGCTGCACACGGGTGCGGAATATGTGCGCCAGCAGATTTGGTGTGATGGCAATGAGATTACAAAAAAGTTTATCCCTGAGGACTTGGAGGGGATGAAATATGTGGCATTTAATGATGCGTCGATAAGCCCAAATGAGGGTGTGATCCTTGGGCGATTGCACGCGGTCTGGCACTGGGACCATAATAAGCTGCCAGGTATTAGCGACACCAAAACTTCTGCTCTTCGTTTTTATGTCTAAAACGTGCGATAATAAGACTACCAGCTTGGAGCCAGCCAGAAGGAGAAGCTATGGAAGTCATTATCTGCCAGGATGCGCAGAAGGTTGCCAAACTCGGCGCCGATGTTTTTGAAAGCTATATTTCTAAGGGGCGTACCACCCTTGGTCTTGCCACGGGCTCAACCCCGGTGGGCATGTATAAGGAGCTTATTCGCCGCCATAAGGAAGAGGGCCTGTCCTTCGCCCAGTGCCGTGCCTTCTTGCTTGATGAATATGTGGATTTGCCCCGTGACCATGAGCAATCCTACTATTCCACCATTCGCCGGGAACTAACCAGCCATGTGGATATTGATGATGCTTTGGTGCTAAGCCCGGAGGGAACTGCGGTGAATCCGACCGTGGCCGGCAGGGCCTATGATGATGAGATTCGTCGGGTTGGCGGGATTGATATTCAGCTTCTGGGCATTGGTACTGATGGCCATATTGGCTTCAATGAACCAGGTTCGAGCCTACGGTCGCGAACCCGCCTTAAGACCTTGCACCCGCAGACCATTAAGGATAATGCGCGCTTCTTTGGTTCCGAGGATGAGGTGCCAATCCACGTGCTGACCCAGGGGCTTGGCACCATTTCGGAGGCGCGCCATGTGCTGCTTTTGGCCACCGGTGCGGGTAAGGCGGAGGCCATTGCCAATGCTATTGAGGGGCCGCTGGCAGCATTCTGCCCGGCCTCAGTATTGCAGCTGCATAATCACGCCACCTTCATTATTGATGAGGCGGCGGCCTCAAAGCTCAAATTTATTGAGTACTACTCCTATGCCTTTAAGAATAAGCCAAGCTGGCAGGAGATTTAGGTAGCGGACACAGCGCCCAAGGCCCACAGGGAAGCAGCGTACCACTGTGAGGATTGGGCGTTTTGTGCTGCATTGAGCCAGAGGTTCACCGCCTGGGTTTTGGCCTGGGCAACAAAGGCATTGGCCGTATCCTCATTATTCGGGGTGGTGCCATTGAAGGTATAGCCAGCGCTGGCTACGGGGGCATCAATATTGGCTGCCTGCAAAAGGTGTGCCAGATATTCAGCCACATCACGGTGGGCAGCAAGGATGGAATCCACATCGGCATGGGTATAAGCCGAGGCAATGGACAGACCCGCAATGGTGGAGTACTCCCAGCTTAACGCGTCCTTAATGGCATTGATATCAGCAGTATTGGTGGAGGAGGCGATCTGGAGTTTGAGATCGGCTGGGGCATTGACCGCGCCCTGGGAAATCAGGGCACTATATTGACTAGCGATGAGCCCACGCGAGCTCACCGGAATGGCCTGGGACTGATCGCGAATCTGGCGGGCAGCAGCCGAAATATCCTGCGGGGCGGGCATGGTGGTGGAATTATTAATGATGGTGTCCTGGGAGCATTCCTCTGGGGTCTCCCCATTGGCCTTGTGGCCACAGAGCCTAGCGATCTCGGTAAAGAGCTCCGTTGCCTGCTGGGTGCGGCCGTCGACACGCGCGGACATGGCCAGAGTGACCAGGGAAGCATCTGGGGCAGGAGTCTGCTCATGGGAGCAAGCTACCAGCGCAGATGAGCCGCACAGGGCAGTGAAAATGAGGGCAATTGGACGCTTCTTTAGGTGATGCACGCTTATAGTCTACTAAGCTAGAGCCCATGGCTGATAAATTGAATGACCGCGTGGCGTCCCTCCGCGCCATCCTTGAACCACTCGCCCAGGATTTTGGGGTGGATATTGATAATCTCACCTATGCGGCAGCGGGGAAGAAGAGCGTGGTGCGCATTTTTATTGATGCGGATACCCGTCCGGACCTGGATTCTTGTGTGCGATTTTCCAAGATTTGTGCTGATGCGCTCGATGAAGCGGAACAGAAGGGTGCTATCAAACTCCCTGAGGGCTATACCCTGGAAGTGGGTACCCCTGGTGTGGACCGCCCACTGGAAAGCCCCCGTCACTTCCGTCAGAACCGTGGCCGCCTGGTGAAAAAGGGCGATAAGCTCTATCGTCTCGGTGCGCTTAATGATGCGGGTGATGCCATTATTGCACTTGAAATTCTCAAAAAGAGTGTTAAAATTAACGAGCTGCAGCTGGGTGAACTGGCTGGTGCTCGCGTGGAAATTGAATTCAAGGAGCCACCAGCAGAGCAGAAGAGCCTGTGCGAACTCGACTTTGAGGAAGCAGCGGTTCTGGCAGCAGCTGAGGATGAGAATTAATCTCCCATTCACAATTTAACTGAACATCGACAACTTAATCAGAAAGGCAAAAGTGAATATTGATCTTGACGCCCTGCGCGCCATTGAAGAAGAACATGGCGTAGGCTTCGAGGAAATGCAGCAGCGCATTGGTCGTGCGCTTCTGCACACCTACCATGAATACGGCAACCGTCTTGCCCCAAATGAGAAGGTCCGTATCGATATTGACCAGGAAACTGGCGAAGTATCCGTGGTCATCTACACCGAGGACGAAGAGGGTAATGTCCTCAAGGAACGCGACGCCACCCCATGGAATTTTGCTGTTAATGCAATTCGCGTGGTGCGCGATACCATCCACCAGGTCATTCGTAATTCCGATATTGGTCGAGTTTTTGACCAGTATGCGCCGCTGGAGCGCTCCGTGGTTTCCGGCATTGTGGAAGCCGATGCCATGGCCAATGCCAAGGGCATTGTGAAGGTACGTATTGGTTCCGAGCGTGACTTCTGCGAGGGCTACCTGCTGCCAAATGAGCAGATCCCTGGGGAGAAGCTCAAGCACGGTCAGCGCATCAAGTGCTATGTGGTTAATGTGAACCGCCACCAGCGTGGTGTGGATATTAACCTCTCCCGCACCCATCCTGAGATGGTCTCTGGTCTTTTTAAGCTCGAAATTCCAGAATGTGCCAGCGAGCGTGTGGAAATTGTCTCCATTGCCCGTGAGGCTGGTCACCGCTCCAAGATCTCCGTTCGCCCAAAGGACCCAGGTCTAAATGCCAAGGGTGCCTGCATTGGTCCACGCGGTCAGCGCATCAATGCCATTAGTGAGGATCTTGGCGGGGAGAAGATTGATATCATCGACTACGATGAGGATCCAGCAAAGTATGTGGGCAATGCCCTGGCCCCAAGCCGCGTGGTGAGTGTGGAAATCCTTGACCGTGAGGAGCAGCGTGCCCGCGTGGTTGTGCCGGATTATCAGCTCTCCTTGGCCATTGGCCGTGAGGGGCAGAATGCCCGCCTGGCTGCTCGTCTCACCGGCTGGAAGATTGATATTCACTCCGATGCGGAGGCTACAAACTAGCCCTGCCTCTTTTGCATAGAACCAGGCAATACTCTAAGATTAGAAGTCGGTATTGTCTGGATTTGCAAGGGGTGTTGGTGACACAAAAGCACGCAATTCGTGAAAGAATGTGTATCGCCACACGTAAAAAGCAACCAACAACTGGGCTTTTGCGTGTAGTTTCGCGTGTGGACACCAACGGGCTTATCACCATCGAACCCGACCCGGAGAAAATTTTGCCGGGCCGTGGGGCATGGATTGAGCCCAGCCTTGAAGCCTATGCAATAGCCGAGAAGAGAAACGCCTTTGGGCGCGCGCTGAAAATCAAGGGCAGCTTTGATTCCAGCGCAGTACGTGAGTACATCGAAGAAAAGAGAAAGACCGACCACTGATGAGCACACTACGATGAAGCATCAGCGATGAACGTCCAAGTAAACACATAGAAGCCTGTGGCCTGACTAAATCCTGGCCCCAGCGCTTCAGGAAATAGGAGAATAGTGCCCGGAAAGCTACGTGTACACGAGCTCGCAAAGAAGCTCGGCGTAACCAGTAAGGAACTGCTCGCCACGCTCAAGGAGCAGGGTGAGTTTGTGAAGACCGCTTCTTCCACCATTGAATCCCCAGTGGTAAAGAAAATGGAAGAACACTATGCCAAGCTCGGCATCACCACGGATACTGCGACTAAGGACGCCCCTAAGCCAGCAGCTTCCAAGGAAAAGCCAGCTCCAAAGCCAAGTGCCGCTGCAAAGCCGGCTCCTAAGCCAGCGGCAAAGCCAGCACCAAAGCCAAGTGCTGCTGCAAAACCAGCACCAAAGCCAGCACCTAAGCCAAGCGCACAAGGCGCACAAAGCACCCCTAAGCCAGGCGCCACTGCTAAGCCAGCTGCCAGCCCAGCGGATGCTGCTAAGTCTGCGGCTCCAAGCCCAGCTGCAATGCCACGCCCAATGGCAAAGCCAGGTGGCCGTGCCCCACGTGTGGCTAATAACCCATTCTCCACTGGCTCCCAGCGTCAGGCTCAGGGCCAGGGCCGTGGTGGCCGTAATGGCAATAATGGCAACGGCGGTGGCCGTGGCCGTAAGAATGAGTCCCGCCAGCAGGGTCAGGACCGTAACTTCAATGCTGAGCGTCAGGGTGGCGGTAGGCGTCCAAACCCAGCACAGATGCCTAACCAGGCAGCTATGCCAACCCCAGGCCAGATGCCAAGCAAGTCCGCAGCCGGCGGCAATAATAATGGCAATGGCAACCGAGGCGGTGGCCGCGGTGGCTTCGGCCGTAACGCAGGTCCAACCGCCGGTCGTGGTGGCCGTCGCGGTGGTGCCGCAGGTGCATTCGGTCGTCCAGGTGGCGCCCCACGCAAGGGCCGCAAGTCCAAGCGTCAGAAGCGCACCGAGTACGAGGCAATGCAGGCACCAAATGTGATTGGTGGCGTACGTCTGCCAGATGGTGGCGGCCAGACCATTCGCCTCGCCCAGGGTGCATCCCTGGCAGATTTCGCTGAGAAGATTGGTGCAGAAGCATCGGCACTGGTGCAGGCACTGTTCAACCTCGGCGAGATGGTAACCGCCAATGCTTCGGTCTCCGAGGAGACCCTGGAGCTTCTCGGCGACGAGATGAACTACAAGGTTCAGGTTGTCTCCCCTGAGGATGAGGACCGTGAGCTGCTCGAGTCCTTCGACCTCCAGTTTGGTGAGGACGAGGGCGGCGAGTCCCAGCTGGTCAAGCGCCCACCAGTGGTTACTGTTATGGGTCACGTTGACCACGGTAAGACCCGCCTGCTCGATACCATCCGTAAGACCAATGTTGGTTCCGGTGAGGCCGGCGGCATTACCCAGGGCATTGGTGCCTACCAGGTTAAGGTCAAGGTTGATGGCGAAGACCGTCTCATCACCTTCCTGGATACCCCTGGTCACGAGGCCTTCACCGCTATGCGTGCCCGTGGTGCCAAGTCCACCGATATTGCCATCCTCGTGGTTGCTGCCGATGACGGTGTGATGCCACAGACCGTTGAGGCTATTAACCACGCCAAGGCTGCCGATGTGCCAATCGTGGTTGCTGTCAACAAGATCGATAAGGAGGGCGCAAGCCCTGAGAAGATCCGTGGTCAGCTCACCGAGTACGGCCTCGTTCCTGAGGAGTACGGCGGCGACACCATGTTCGTGGACATCTCCGCTAAGCAGGGCATTAATATCGAGGGTCTCCTCGAAGCCGTTCTGCTTACTGCTGATGCTTCCCTCGACCTGCGTGCTAATCCAAATATGGATGCACAGGGTGTGGCCATCGAAGCACACCTCGACCGTGGTCGCGGTCCAGTGGCCTCCGTTATCGTCCAGCGCGGTACTCTGCGTCAGGGTGACTCCATTGTTGTCGGTGACGCCCATGGTCGCGTTCGTCGTATGACCGATGAGCACGGCAATGATGTGGCTGAGGCCGGCCCATCCCGACCAGTCCAGGTCCAGGGCTTGAACTCCGTTCCTGGCGCTGGCGATAACCTGCTGGTAGTTGAGGATGACCGTGTGGCCCGTCAGATTGCTGACCGTCGTAATGCACGTCGCCGTAATGCCATGGCCGCTAAGGCCCGTAAGCGCATCTCCCTCGAGGATCTCGATGAGGTACTCAAGGAGACCAGCACCCTCAACCTCATCCTCAAGGGTGATAATGCTGGTTCCGTTGAGGCTCTGGAAGAAGCCCTGCTCAAGATTGAGGTCGACGACGAGGTACAGCTCAACATCATCGACCGTGGTGTTGGTGCTGTCACCCAGACCAATGTCAGCCTGGCTGCCGCTTCCGATGCCATCATCATCGGCTTCAATGTCCGTGCTGAGGGCAAGGCCACTGAGGAAGCTAATGCTGAGGGTGTGGAGATTCGCTACTACAGCGTCATCTACCGTGCCATTGAAGATGTGGAGCAGGCCCTCAAGGGTATGCTCAAGCCAATCTACAAGGAAAATGAGATTGGTAAGGCTGAAATCCGCGCCATCTTCAAGGCCTCCGCTGTTGGTCTCATCGCTGGTTGTATGGTCGAATCCGGCAAGGTTCGTCGCAATGCCCAGGCCCGCCTGGTCCGCGACGGTGCCGTCATCGCCGAAAAGACCACCATCGAGTCCCTGCGCCGTGAGAAGGACGACGTCACTGAGGTCGCCCAGGGTTACGAGTGCGGTATGGTCCTCTCCTATCCTGACATCCAGGTCGGCGATATGATTGAGGTCTACGAGATGGTCGAAGTCCCACGCGACTAAGTCCTGTAAACTCAAGGGCACTGGCACTTTGCTGGTGCCCTTTTGTGATGGAAGCCGCCAAAACATCAAGCCAAAAGACAAAAACAAAACTAAAAATTAACGAACTACAAAGACACCAAAGAAGGAGAACTCATGGCTGACCACGCCCGCGCCGCCCGCATGGCCAAGCGCATTATGACCATTGTCGCCCAGGCCCTTGAATCGCAGGTCAAGGACCCGCGCGTGAAGCTGGTTACTGTTACTGACTGCAAGGTCACCGGTGACCTGCATGATGCGACCATTTTCTACACGGTTCGCGGTGAGCGCATTGGCGATGAACCCGACCTTGACCGCGCCAAGGAGGGCCTGAGCCGTGCATCCGGTCAGTTGCGCTCCATTGTGGGTGGCCAGTTGGGCGTGCGCTTCACCCCAACCCTGAGCTTCACCTATGACGCCATGCCGGAGGCCTCCGCACATATGGAAAGCCTGCTGGCCCGTGCCCGCCAGCGCGATGAGGAGCTGCGCAAGCTTGCGGAAAATGCAACACCGGCCGGTGACGCCAACCCATACAAGACCGAGGAATAAAACTCCCACCAAATTCTATGTTTTCTCTTCTTGTCCAAATCCTGCGTTTGGCCATCCCCGCCCTGGGCGTGCTTATTGCCACGCCGCTCTACCTTCTGCTGGATACAGCAGTAGTGGGGCACCTGGGCGGGGTTAATCTTGCCGCCCTGGGTGCTGCCAGCGTGATCCAAACAGTGGTAACCACGCAGCTCACCTTCCTCTCCTATGGCACCACGGCGCGCTCCTCCCACCACTTTGGTGCGGGCCGCCGCGATAAAGCCATCTATGAAGGCCTCCAAGCAACCTGGGTGGCCCTCGGTGTGGGCATAGTGCTGGCCCTCATTATTGCCATCGGCTCACCGATCTTCACTCATTTCATCGCCGATGACCCTGAGGTCGCTCACCTTGCCACCCAGTGGCTGCGCCACGCATGCCCAGTCATCCCCGCCGCCCTCATTGTCATGGCCGGCAATGGCTGGATGCGCGGTGTGCAAAATACGACCCTGCCATTAATCTTCACCCTGGCCGGCGTTATCCCCGCCGCCATTTGCGTCCCACTCTTTGTCCACCGCTACGGCATCATTGGTTCAGCCTGGGCCAATGTGCTGGGGGAGGGCATTATTGCAGCCCTCTTCCTCATCACCCTCATTATCCAGCTGGCCAAACACTGCCAGGGCTACTCCTACCTACCCCAGTGGACGCTCATCAAAGAACAGCTGCGCCTGGGCGTGAACCTCATCGCCCGCTCCCTGGGCATGCAGGTCGCCCTGCTTACCGCTGCCACCGTGGCCGGCCGCTTCGGCGCCAACTCCCTTGGCGCCCACCAGCTTCTCAATCAGGTCTGGTCCTTCCTCACCCTAGTCCTTGATTCCATCGCCATTGCCGCCCAAGCCCTGGTCGGTGGGGCACTGGGCGCCAAGGACACCGCGAAAGCCACCACCACCGGCCGCATGGTCATTCAGATTTCCACCGGCCTTGGTATCCTCCTGGCCATTATCATGGGCGCCACCCACAACCTCATCCCGCAAATCTTCACCAATGACCCGGCCATTATCGCCACCACCCACGGCCCATGGATTTGTCTGCTCATCATGCTGGTTCTCGGCGGCGTGGTCTTCGCCCTGGACGGCGTGCTCCTTGGTGCCGCCGATGCCGCCTTCCTGCGTAATGCCACCATTGCTGCCGTCCTCATCGGCTACATTCCTGGCGCCGTCGCCGCGCTCATCTTCGACTGGGGTCTTCCGGGCGTGTGGGGTGGCCTCATTGCCTTCCTGCTCATCCGCCTCATCGCCGGTGCCTGGCGCTTCCACAGCGGCGCTTGGACCCACCAGTGGAACAGCCAGGCCTAGGGTGCTAGGCTAAATAAGGACTGAAAGGAGGACTATGGTTGGCCCCACGCTTTGGGCAGTTTCTGACCTGCACGCAGCCGTGCGCGGTAATTCCGCCCGCATTGACTCCATTCAGCCACGCCACCCCAAGGATTGGTTGATTGTTGCCGGTGATGTCGCCGAGCGTACCGACGTCGTCGTCCACGTCCTCCAAACCCTGCGCTCCCGATTTGAAAAAGTTATTTGGGTGCCGGGTAATCACGAGCTCTTTTGCCGTTCAGTTGATAAGAACCAGGGCCGCGCCAAGTACAGTGAGATTGTTGCTGGCCTGCGCGATATTGATGTGCTCACCCCCGAAGACCCTTATCCGGTCTTTGCTGGGCGCACCATTGTCCCGCTCTTTACTCTTTATGATTATTCCTACCGCCCGGCCGGCATGAGCCTGGAACAAGCACTGGCCTCCGCGCATGCTAACCAGATTGTGATGACCGACCAGTTCGCCATCGCCCCCTTTGTGGATATTCGCGCATGGTGCTGGGATCGCCTGGCCTATTCCATTAAGCGCCTCTCTCGTGTGCAAGGCCCTACCATTCTCATTAATCACTGGCCCCTTGTCTCTGAGCCCATTAACCGCCTACGCTACCCGCAGCTTAGCCTGTGGTGCGGTACCCGCCATACCCAGTCCTGGGCCTCCCGCTATAATGCTGAGGCCGTAGTCTATGGCCACCTCCACATGCCTTCCGTCATTGAGGTCGACGGTGTCAAGCATATTGAGGTCTCCTTGGGCTACCCACGGGAATGGGAAAATAATGATCACCCACTACCTTGGCCATACCCGGTGGTTGAAACCAATGAGTAAGATCGCCAATAGGACAGTCAATGTTGGGTCCGGCCCTGACCTCTTCAGTGACCTTAATCTTTTCCCCGAATCCGCTGTATTCGCCTATATCCATACCAATAACAGCACGGATTTGACCCACTTCCAGCGCCTCCACCCCCTGGAACAGGCCCTTGTTAGCCACGCCGTGGATGTCCGCAAAGCCGAATTCGGCGATGCCCGCTACTGCGCCCACCAAGCACTTCGCGTCCTTGGCCGCGATACCGGCGCCCCTATCCTTCGTGGTGAACGCGGTATGCCTCTCTGGCCTGCCGCTGTTTCGGGCTCCCTTACCCATACCCGCGGTTTCCGCGGGGCCGTCCTCGCCCCTGGTCTGCTGATTCGCTCCATGGGCATTGACTGTGAGGTCTCCGAACCACTACCTGAGGGTGTGCTCCCAAGCATTGCCCGTGATGCGGAACTCCCCGAAATTGAAAAGCTACGTGGCTGGGGTATTAATGCCCCGGAAAAGGTGCTCTTCTGTGCCAAGGAAGCCACCTACAAGTCCTGGTTCCCAATCACACACCGCTGGCTTGGATTTGAACATGCCGAGATTCACTTCAGCCCCGACGGCACCTTCCGCTCCCACCTGCTCATCCGCCCAACCCCAGTCCCATTTATCGAGGGCCGCTGGGCAGAGCAGGGCGGCTATGTTCTAGCCAGTACCTTTATCACCAAGTAGTAGCAATACTAGAAGTCCTAGAAATACAAAAGAACAAAGGCACTAAGCGCCACACAGCGCGGTAAAGACCTAAAGCGTCGATGGCCTTGCCACAAAGATGGTCGACAGCCTGCTGCCAGACTCCTTCACCAGCGCCACGGCATGACGGTCCGGGTCCACAGCAGCGTGGATACCCTTGAGGCCCCGGGCAGCAAGCCACTTGCCCTGCGAAAGGGCACGGGCCTCAGGGAAGCTCAGCTCGAGCACAGGGTAGCAGAGCTGCAAAGCGGCATCCAGGTCATAGCTAAGCTGTGGTTCCTTTTCCAGGTCTTCCAAAGTATATGCAGCATGCAGGCCAAATGGGCCCACGCTTGTGCGGCAGAGGCTGGTGAGCATTCCGCCCACACCAAGCTTCTCACCCAGGTCACGCGCAATAGCGCGGATATACGTACCGGAGGAGCAGTGCACGGCGATAGTGACCTTGGGGCGATCAGCCTCAAGGTCGATGTCCAGCACATCCAGGGCGAAAATTTCCACGGGACGTGGTGGAATATCCACCTCTTCACCATCACGCACGCGCTGATAAGCGCGCTTACCATCAATCTTGATTGCGCTCACAGCAGCAGGGCGCTGCATAATCTTGCCGCGGAAGGACTCGAGAGCCTCACGGATGCCTTCCTCAGTCAGGGCCGCGAGGGCCTCCGGGGCAGCAGTGGCGATAATCTCACCCTCACGGTCATCCGTAATGGTGCTCACACCCAAGGCGATTTCCGCAATATAGCGCTTATCATGGGCCACCACATGGGTAAGGAACTTGGTGCCGCGATTAATACCAGTGACCAGCACACCTGTAGCCATTGGGTCCAAGGTGCCGGCATGGCCGACCTTCTTTGTCCCGAAGATTCGGCGCAGACGCGAGACCACATCATGCGAAGTCATACCCGAAGGCTTATTTACAATGACGATTCCAGCTAACTCATTCACGTTTCTATCTTATCAGTAGGCTATGCTTGAACGTATGACGGATAAATTACGCAATGTCATTACCATCGGCGTTTTCGATGGTGTACATAGGGGGCACCAGAAGCTTATCTCAGCAGCAGTGGACTGTGCACACCAGCGCGGTGCCCGTTCCATCCTCCTAAGCTTTGAGCCGCACCCAATGGCAATTTTTGCCCCAGACACCATGCCGCCAATGCTCAGCACCTTTGAGCAGCGCGTGGAATACGCCCACCGCCTTGGCATTGATGAAGTCATCGCCCTTCCTTTTGATAAGCGCATGGCTGCCATGCAGCCCGATGAATTTGTCCGCAAGATTCTTCTTGAAACCTATAATGCCCAAGCCGTCTTTGTCGGCTCCAATTTTAGTTTCGGTTTTAAAGCCCAGGGCAATATTGAGACCCTCAAAAAAGCAGGGGAGCAGTATGGCTTCACTGTTGACGTAGTCGACCTCGTCATGGATGATGGTCGTCCAGTCTCCTCCTCCCGTATCCGCGAGGATCTACTCAACTCCCGCGTGGCCGAGGCTGACCGCCTCCTTGGCCGCCCATATGCAGTCACTGGCACAGTCGCTCGTGGCGCTGGTCGCGGTGGCAGGGAACTTGGCTTTCCGACGGCCAATTTCTACTTCCCGGACACCGTTGCGCTGCCGGAGGATGGCGTCTACTGCGGCTGGTTCCGTGTCGTCTCCTTCCCTAATAAGGAAGAACGTCGTGGGGATGTTGTGCGTGGTGTCCGTTATCCCACCGCAATCTCAGTGGGTACAAATCCGACCTTCGGCGATGCCGTTCGTTCCGTGGAAGCACATGTGCTCGGGCGTGATGCAGATCTCTATGACAGTATCGCCACTGTTGAATTTGTTGATTTCTTACGATCTATGGAGAAGTTTGATTCCGTGGATGAACTGCTCAGCGCCATTCGGAGCGACGTTGATAACGCGCTGAGAAAACTTAAAGTAGACTAAAAATTGTCTTTCTGATAGATTTAGAGAGACTGTAGTCCCATTCATCCGCGTGCGATATGTACAGGGTGGATCTAATGTAATTTAGAAAACTTCGTTGAAGCGAGGAAAACTGTGAAGTCTAGCAATGTATTCTCTCCTGCGATGCTTGCTGTGAGTCTTTTGCTCACCGGTGTTGTTGTAGCTGATGGACTTTCCGTACCCAAGGTTGCTAGCGCAGAAGATACCTCCTCCAATACAGTGGCGAATGCGACAGAAGCCAGGACCCGCATTGGCGCACTTTTCGCCACATACGGTAAGACTGATGGCAAGACTTTGCAGGATGCTGTGAACGACTCTAACTACCAAAGTATTGTTAATCAGGCTGCAAATATTGCTGCTAAATATAGCTCCCTGAAAGACGCTTATGACAAGCTTTGGAATCTCTTTAACTCTAAAGAGATTGCTTTCGATAATAAAGGCCAGCAGTATAGGGCAGATATTGCTAAGTTCATTACTGATAAAAAGCTCAATTCAATTGGTAACAGTGTAGTACCTGGTGATGCAGCGACTCTTACCCCTGCAGCTATTGAAGACGCTGTTTCCCAGGTGCTCGTCGCGACGCAGAAAGAGCTCACAGACGTTCAGGACAAGGCAAATAAGAGTTCTTTGGGTACTGCTGAAAAGGACTATATTAGCAAGTTTACCGCCGAGCTAAATTTATTCTCTGGAACGGCTACGACTCAATTGAGCAGTGCTGCGATCCAAGAACAGTGGGACTTAATTATTCGCTCGATGTCGAGTTATCTGACCATCAGTACTGCCCCAACTGATGGTACCCAGCTCCAATACTCAGGCTATAGCGACAAAGAAAACTTGACTGCAACGGGTCAAACTTATTTGACTACCGCTTATGATTACTACCTTGCTTATTATAAGCTGTTTCTCGGCTACTCCTTCATGGATGGTACGAATGTTAAGACGGTGATGTCCACGGATACTAGCTACACTGAATTCATGACAGGAGCAAGGAGTACTCTCGGGAGCAATGCTACGTCCTTGGGATCTGTTTCTGTTGATTTGACTTCCCAGGTCAAGGATCTGATTACTTCCCGTGGTGCAGCTAAGGATTCGGCCGACTATACGAAACTTCAGACACTGCTTGCTAACTACAATAAACTTGTTAGTTCTTATAACGCGCTTATTGGTGCAAAATTCGACTCTAGCCCATACATCTATCTGACCGAGGCTCAGCTTAAGGCAGCAGAGGTTCAATATAATACGGCAACAACTGCTGGTCAGCGTAGTACCATTTTGACGAACCTGTCTAATCTTAACCTGGCCCAGCAGACTGCCTATAATGATTGGTCGAGTTACCATGACCTCATCGCTAACACTTCGGGTACGGCTAGTGATCAGGCGAAGGCTTTTGATGAGGCCGCTGCCGCATTGCTCAAGATCTCTGGTATTACGGCGCTGACGTCCTCCACTAATCGTGCGCAAAATGGCTACAATGAAGACGTTAAGGCAATTGACGCGAACCAGCTAACGGCTGTTAAGAATGCCGATAATACTTTCATGACACAGGTTCGCGATGTTGTTTTGGAGAATTACTACCAATACCTCGTGGCTTTGTTGAATAACACGAATAAGTCTGGCACGGACACTTATTACACTGAGGGTCAGATTTCTGCAATCTCTAGTCAGCTGATGCAGAAGAAGAATGCCCTGATGTGGGGCGAGATGAAGAACCTCTTCAATACCTACTACAACGGTATTGGTCAGGCCCAGCGTCTTGTCTACAACCAGTGGTCCTTCGGTTCCAAGGTGAAGCTCTCCATCCCTTATATGAACGCTGCTGCCGATAAGAAAGCGGCTTTCGATAAGGCTATGTCTGATGTCGATGCTTATTTTGCTGGTCGCACTGCGGATAACACCACAGATGACCAGAATGAGCTGAACAAGCTGAAGATGCGGGTCAATAGCCTCAGTGAGAACATCAATAAGACTGTGCTTGCCCTTGATGGTACTTCGCCAAAGCAGGATAACCTGAATAAGCTCGTGGATGCCTCTATTCAGTACCGTGCCACTAGCTATTATCAAACTGCTTCTGCGTCGCAGCAGGCTCGTTTCGACCTCGCTCTCGCAGCTGCACAGACTGTGAGCACTGCGAAGTTCCCAACGGAAAATGACATTGACACTGTTTCCAGCGAGCTCGAGTCCGCTAAGGATCAGCTGCCAAATAACCCTGGTGGCAATGACAGTGGCAGGACTAGGATCTTCGCTATTGTCTTCGCAATTATTGCCTTCTTCGCCGCAGTTGCAGTTGCTGGCTTCGCTGTAACCCAGGCTAAGTAGCATTATGGTTCTCCAGCTTTCAGGCTGGAGAACCCCTAGATTTTGAAAATTTAATAGTTTTCCCCCTTAAATTTCCGTGACTTTAGGTCCACAAGTTGTTGTGAAAGGAGTGGACTATGGGCAAGCATTCGGCTCCGCGCTCGAAGATGGCCCACCGCACGCTTTTTGCAACCTCGCTATCGGCCTCATTGGCAACGGCGATCTGCTTTGCGCAGCTCGTTGCCCCCGATAGCCCACAGTTCGCTGCTAGTGCCCATGCGGATAATCCCACCACCCAAGTTTCCGTTGGGTATTCAACCACCGATACCGATTTTGGTGTCGCAGTCTATGATTCTAGCGATAATGCCGTAGAGAATGGCACGATCACCAGTGCTGGTAGCTACACGGCTTATCCAACCGTGACCATTGCCGGTACCACCTATGTCTTCAAAGCTAACAGCTTTGCCTACGAATTGAATGTAAAAGATGGCGATGGCCAGGCGGTTAATTATGCAGACGCAATGTCCTCAGTTACTAGTGAGCTGAGCGCTCGTAAGTCTGCGTTGGAAACATTCCTTTCGGGTACTACACGAAGCAATGACCCGGCCTATTATGACTTTGGTCTCAAGTGGATTACCGATTCCGGCTATGACTTTGCATCGTACGGTTTCGAGCTTGACTCATTTAGCACCGTTATTGGCGGTATTTTGGAGCTTTTCCAGGGGTTTGTAAATCCCGCCTACAATAAGCTGGAGTCAAACCAGCGTGGGCAATATAATGCTGCCTTTGGTTCGGTCATTGGTTCGCTTTCCACCACGCCATCTACAGCCAAGGATCTCGCTGTTTCTGCATCCAAAGCCGCTAAGGGTTTGCTGGGTACTAGTACCATCGTTGACAATGCACAGGAGGCTAACGCCCTGAATCTCCTTGCGAAAGGTGCCAGGGACGCTTTCTTAAATTACATGGCCGAAAATCTCGGTACTACAACTTCCGATGCTCTTTCTTCGGCTTCTAATACTTTTATTACTAGGGCCGCTACGCTGGAGACGATGAGGGAGGATTCGGCATCGAGCCTTTTGGATGTTGCCTCGATCGTGCAGGGCAATTATTCGACAGCTGCTGCTTATCGCAAGGTATGTCAGGATAATAAGGCGCTAATTGAAAGTTCTCCTTCGGAGACAGTAGAGCTACTCAAAACTATTGGATCAACCTACAAGCTCCGCCCAGACTTTAGTGCCTATGCTAAGAGTGTCGCCAATGGTTGCGGCTCCTTTGCATCTGCGGATGCTTCATTCGACGTTACAACTGACGGTACGACCTCAATACCTGCGGAATATAAGAGCAGTGCGCTCAATGGCAATATTCCTGGGGCAGGGGAGGACTATAGCGCTTATATGAATGTCCTCTCTGGCAAGGGTATTGACGCCCTTGTCACCATGATGAAGTCGGCTGTCAAGAACAAGCTCACTGACTCGGTCAATAGTTCTTGGGCGACAGAAATTGATGGTCTTGCGGCTACCGATCTGGCAACCTTTAATAAAGCGCTTAGTGCTATCCAAGACAAGATCGAAGGTAGCGCGAATTTCGATACGCGTGTCCAAAACTTGGTGACTGAACTGTCAAACCTATCGACGTTTTTTGCTGATAATGCGAATTACTATAGTGCGATTTCGAAGGTCTTGGATAGCACCATCACTACTTTGAATTCGCTCAACCAGGATTACGAGAATAATCCGAATAGTGATACCTATAATAACCTAGAGCAGGCAATAAATAAGGCCAGCAAGACTTTTGGCTCTTATAACACTAGTGTTCTGCCAACTAAGGCCGATCTTTCTGCCCTGAATGATGAGCTGACAGAGGTAAGTAAGTTTATCTTTAATTCTTCGGATATTCAGGGAGTTGTCAAGGCATATAATGAGGCGGACGCGGTTGGCTCTAAGACGACCGCACCTGCATTTACTGTGCGTTTCAATAGTGCTAGTGATCAGACTGCCGCAAAAAGTCTGTTGAATTTGTTCCTCACAGGAGCAGCATTCTTGAATGCGCCGGAAACCAAGACAGCATCGGAAATTCAGACTCGGACATCGACTCTGAAGAGGCAGCTGGACGCGGTACAGGCCGATGCTGATGCTCAGTACACCTCTAATGAGAACTATAAGACTGCTCTTTCAAGTCTCAACACGTACAGGGATCAGCTCACCAATGGTCAGTACGATACGCTCCTTAGTGAGCTGAACGGTATTACTGACGCGACCTTGCTCAAGAACTTCAGCAGCAATCTGCCGAAGCTCCTTCAGCTTATTAAGAACATCCAGGATGAGCTGAAGAAGGTAGAGAAGGTTAAGGCTGGACCACGCTATACCGAGGCCAATGCAAATGCCAAGAACTCGTACGACCAGGCAGTGAACGCTGCTCAGAGTACGATGACGAATCTTGACAATTTCAAGACCAGTGACATCAGCACCCTGCAGAACGTGCTTAATAATCTGCAAGCAGGGTATAACGGCCTTGACGGTGTTGCGAATGTTAACTTGGCGCTGGTCGCACTCAATAATGAGCTGCGTCAATATAGCTCCGTTGTATACAGCGAGAAGTATCGTAACTCCACCACGGCAGTTCGCGATGCCTATCGCAGCGCCTATGAGGCTGGCAAGGAGCTTTACGACGACACAAATAACAACGTCAATATTGCTACAGTCGTACAGCTTCAGCAGGCAGTTATTGACCTGCAGACCACGCGTAATAACCTCGACGGCAAGAGCGATTTGCAGGTGGCCAAGGAGCGTATCCAGGCTGCTATTCTTGTGAATTCCGTGGTCAATAGCGGCCTTAATAGTGCGCAGAAGGATGCCCTGGCTAAGGCCATGGCTAATATCAGTAATGATGGTGATCTGCGTACCCTTGAGAAGACAGTGCTCGACATTGCTCGCGACCAGGGCATCCTCAAGGAGACCATTAGTGACGCTAATACCGTCACGCAGTCTTCTCGTTATGCCTACGCGGATTCTGAATCCCGCCGTCAGTATGATGAGGCTATCTCTGCTGCTCAGGATTTGGTGGATACCAAGTCTGACGTTGATACTTCCGATGACCTGACCGCCTCGCAGCGCGATATTGTCAACGCAATTAACCGCCTGCAGGGTGTTGGCCCAAGTGCCGATGGTCTTAGCGCTGCTATTGATGATTACTACGGTACGACCGCAAGTCTTGCCTTCACTGGCTCAACCACGGACCTCCGTCTTGCCTATGTTGAGGCTGTCAGCAATGGTCGTTTCATCCTGGCCAATCCGGATTCCAATGATCAGCAGATGAAGGATGCCACCGATGCAATCTACGCAGCCAAGGCAAAGCTGAATGGTGACCTGCCTCGTACTATCGTGCTGTGGGGCTTCGGTATCAGTGCCGCTGTGGTCCTCATCGGCTACCTGGTCGCACAGCTCATTAACCATGGCATTATTAGCCCATCGGCCATCGGCCGTTAATCTTTTTGCTGGTAAAAGTACTATTTAGCCTCAAATTATTACCTTAGGGCTCCCTGAGAATTCTCAGGGAGCTTTTAGCTTCAGTTTCCAGTTTGCTTGAAATTTTGCTAGAATCTTCTATGATTCACTACTGGTTATGAATGGAGCACTAATGCCTAAGCATGCCCGCCAAAAAGCGTCGCTCTTCGGCCG
>JAUMUD010000062.1 GCA_030530875.1 Corynebacterium sp. | reverse complement strand
GCCAACCAACCTATGCGCCAACCAACCTCTGCCCAAGGAAGACCGCCAGGTCTTCCGCGGGAGCCCTACCGCTCCCCACCAGCCACTGCCACCCCACCCCTACCGCACCAACCAACTGCCCCACCCAACCCCAACCAACTGCCCCGCGCAGCGCAAAACCCCGATTCTCCGAAGAGAACCGGGGTTTTACTCTTGAATCACCGTCACCTTGCATTAACGACCATTATCAAGGCGACACCGCGGATTGGAGGAACCCTAAATAATTTTAGGCTGGTATAGTTCTATGTCAGAAAAAATGCGGCTGCGATTCAATTACCACCATTTTACAATAGCGATTGTCACCGTGTCCAATCGACCGCAGAAACCCTAGTGCGTCTCCAAATAACGCAAGGTCACACGCGTCGACTGTTCCGCAGCACCACGAAGCACCGGGTCCACATCGGTATAAATCTCATCAACAATGGCCTTCAAAGGCGCATCCGCACCAAGCTTCTTCAGCGCAGCCTGCACCTGCTCCAGGCGCTGATGCCTGCGGTCCAAATACTTTCGAGCAAAAGCCGAAGTATCCGGAGCATCCGGACCATGACCCGGCAGAAGCGGCACATTCTTGCCCCGCTCCTCGAGCATTTCCAAGGTGTCCAGATACTGACCCAAATCGCCATCAGTCTCCGAGATCATCGTGGTATGACGCCCGGCAATGGTGTCACCCGTAATAATCCCCTCAAGCTCAGACTTATGAGGCTCACCGCTCCACACAAAGAAGCACACCGAGTCAGCAGTATGCCCAGGCGTAGCAACCACTTCCAGCTGCGGGGTAACCCCATCAACCTTGATGATTTCACCATCCTTGAGCGGCGCCCCACCACCATGGCAGTTCGCCGGGTCCATCGCACGCACAGGCGCACCAGTGAGCTGACGGAATCGCGCAGCACCATCGGCATGGTCGGCATGGCGATGCGTCACCAAAATCAAAGCAATTTCGCCCGCCTTCGCATGCACCACATTCAAGTGGCCTTCATCAGCAGGACCTGGGTCAATAACAATGGCGCAAGGATCCTCAGGGGCGCGCACAATCCACGTATTGGTGCCCTCAAGCGTAGCGTAGCTCTTATTGGGGCACAGAACAACGCCAACGCTGTGCGTCACAGGACGCAGCTGGCTATAAGCTGGATGCTCCATAAACCTTAGTCTACTACTTCCACGATGATTTCAATTTCGACAGGCGAATCGAGCGGCAATTCTGCCACACCAACGGCCGAGCGCGCATGCGCCCCAGCCTCACCAAAAATCTCACCCATCAAATTCGAAGCGCCATTAACAACACCCGGCTGACCACCAAAGTCCTCAGCTGAAGCCACAAAACCAACAACCTTCAGCACGCGCTTCACATTGTCAATACCAACCAGCGCATCCACAGCAGCCAAGGCATTGAGCGCAGCCTGACGCGCATAACCCTCAGCAGCCTCAGCTGAAACAGCAGCACCAACCTTACCGGTAGCTGGCAACTTGCCCTCAATAAATGGCAGCTGACCACTAGTCCACACCTGATTACCCACCTTCACAGCAGGCACATAGGCAGCAACCGGCGCAGCAACCGCAGGCAGCTCAATTCCCTTAGCAGCCAAAACCTCAGACCAACTCATTAGTTCTTCTCCCTCTTCAAAAACGCAACAAGATTTTCAGGATTCGGACCTGGGACTACGCTCACAAGCTCCCAGCCATCTTCACCCCAGGTGTCCAGAATTTGTTTCGTGGCGTGCGTGAGCAGAGGCACGCTCGCATATTCCCATTGTGTAGTCATGTCTTAAGAATAACTGATTCTCAATTGCTATACGGTATTGTGATTATGTGCACGTCTTCAAAAGCTTATCGACGATCATCGGTGCGATTCTCACCGCAGGCGTGATTGCAGCGCTCGCTCTTACGCCTATCGCCACTGTCGGCGCGCTTGCTGTGATTGGCACGGACCGAGCCATGAATAGCAAATCGACGGATATTGTCTCCGCCGACGCCCCCGGTGTGACCACCATCTTGGATGCCAAGGGCAATACTATTGCCACGCTGTATAAGCAGCGCCGCTTCCAGGTGGCCTCCGCCGATATCGCCCCAATCATGAAGCAGGCTATTGTCAGCGTAGAGGACCGACGTTTCTATGAGCATGAGGGTGTTGACTGGCAGGGTGCTTTCCGCGCCATCGCCCGCAACCTCGTCTCCGGTTCTGTTGAGCAGGGTGCTTCCACCCTTGACCAGCAGTATGTAAAGAACTGGCTCCTCCTTGTCAATGCCACCAATGAAGAAGAGCAGGATGCCGCCATCGAGCAGTCCATCCCTCGTAAGCTTCGTGAAATGAAGATGGCAGCTGACCTCGATAAGAACCTCTCTAAGGATGAGATTGTCACCCGCTATCTCAACCTGGTTCCATTCGGCAATGGCGCCTATGGTATCGAGGCCGCCGCCCGTACCTACTTCGGCATTTCCGCCAAGGACCTCAATACCGCCCAGGCAGCGATGCTTGCCGGTATCGTCCAGTCCTCCTCCGTGCTCAATCCGTATACCAATGAGGAGGGCGTGATTGCCCGCCGTAATACGGTGCTGGATACCATGGCGGATAATAATGCCATTTCCGCCGAGGAAGCAGCCCAGCTCAAGACCCAGCCGCTGGGCGTTCTCCCAAGTCCACAGGGTCTCCCTAATGGCTGCATCAATGCCGGCGACCGCGGCTTCTTCTGCGATTATGTCCTGAAGTATCTGGCTGATAAGGGCTATGATGAGGACAAGCTCGAGCAGAGCTCCTATGTCATCCGCACCACCCTGGACCCAGATATCCAGGATGCTGCCCATGCTTCTGCCACCCGCAATGTTTCCACCACCACCGATGGTGTTGCCGAGGTCATGGATGTCATCCAGCCTGGTACCAATAGCCGCAAGGTCCTTGCCATGACCTCCTCCCGCGACTATGGTCTCGACCTCGATAAGGGCCAGACCGTCTACAACCAGCCATATATGCTCACTGGTAATGGCGCCGGTTCGGTCTTCAAGATCTTCACCGCCGCTGTCGCCATCGAGCATGGCGTTGGTGTGAACACCTATATTGATGTCCCTCGCCGCTACCAGGCCCAGGGCCTTGGTTCCGGTGGTGCCTCTAACTGCCCAGCCGGCTATTACTGCGTGGAGAATGACGGCGCCTATGCTGCCCGCATGACCCTCCAGCAGGCCCTCGCCCAGTCCCCGAACACCGCCTTTGTTGAGCTCATCGACAAGCTCGGTGTGAAGAATGTGGTCGACATGGCCGTCAAGCTCGGTCTGCGTTCCTATACCCAGGCCGGCTCCTATGATGGCGAAAGCTCCATCGCGGACTATGTTTCCAACCATAACCTGGGTTCCTTCACCCTTGGCGCCACCCCAGTTAATGCCCTCGAGCTTTCCAATGTCGGCGCCACCATCGCCTCCGGCGGCACCTGGTGCGAGCCTTCCCCAATTGAGTCCATCACCGGCTTCAATAACTCCGAGGTCAACCTCAATGTCCCTGACTGCGAGCAGGTCCTCGACTCCGGCGTTGCGGGCGCCCTCGAGACCGCACTGAGCCAGGACGTGGTCAACGGCACCGCTTCCAGCGCTGCCCGTTCCGCCGGCTGGTCCGGCCAGCTCTCCGCTAAGACTGGTACCACTGAGAACTACGGTTCCGCCGCCTTCATCGGCTTCAACTCCGTTCTCTCCGCCGCCCCGGTTATCTTCAATGACGGCACCAGCACCAGCCCACTGTGTACCTCCCCAGTGCGCCAGTGCTCCACCGGTAACCTCTACGGTGGCTATGAACCAGCCCGCACCTGGTTTGGCATGGCGACAGCAGTCCCAGGAGCCCAGAATCCGACCCTACCGGCCGTGGATTCCAAGTACCTGCAAGGCACCTCAGTCAGCAATGTTCCAATTGTTACGGGTCTGAGCGCTGAGGACGCCCAAAGGCGTATCGAAGCCGCCGGTTACCAAACCCGCATCGCCTACACCGCTGGTAATGGCACCGCCCGTGGCCGCGTGGTCAGCGTAGATACCACCGCCGTTCGCTTCCGTGGCGATACGGTCACCATCTATGTCTCCGATGGCACGACCCGCACCACTACCTCAGCTGCACCTACAACAACGACCCCCACCGAGGTCCACACAGGAACCGATGAGGGTCTCGTAGAGCCGAATGGCAATGGCGCACAACCTGGCCAGCCAGCCCAGGCCCCACAGCCGGCACAGCCAGCCCAGGCCCCTAATAACTAACCCACCGGGCTAACCACTACCACTAGCAGCAGCTCTCGCACTAAGCCAGAGCTGCGCGCACCATTTCCGAAATCCGTCGGCCGTCAGCTCGGCCGGCGGCTTTTTGCTGCACGGCCTTAATGGTTGGGCCAAGCGCTGGATTCTCCTGCGCGGCAATAGCTTCCTTCACCAGGGCCTGCAACTCATCATCGCTCAGCTGCGCAGGCTGGTAGGCCTCAAGAACTTCCATCTCAGCGCGCTCCTTGGCAGCCAGCTCATCACGGCCCGCCTTTTCGTACACCTCGATGCTCTCCTTGCGCTTCTTGACCTCACGGGCAATAACACGCAGGACATCCTGGTCGGTCAGCTCCGCCTTGGCACCGCTCGCGGTCTCCTCATAAGTCAGAGCGCTCAGCAGCATGCGGATAGCACCGACACGGTCATGGTCCTTGGCCTTCATGGCCTCTTTCAGGTCACTACGAATCTCATCTTTCAACATGTCTCCCATTGTATGAGTAAGCTAGTAGTCATGAAAGCACGCTACGGTTTCCTTGCCTTTTTGGCTAGTCTCTTCGCAATTCCTGCCTACGGCTATGTCGAAACAAAGATGTATCAGCTCAAGACCGTCGAGCTCCCCATCCTCCCAAAGGGAACCCTGAAGGATAAGAAAGACTTTCGTATCCTCCACATCAGCGATCTCCACATGACCCCAGCCCAGACCGATAAGAAGGAATGGGTCCGCTCCCTGGCCGCACTGAACCCCGACCTGGTCATCAACACCGGCGATAACCTCTCCGATCTCCAGGCCGTACCAACAGTCATCCAGTCCCTCGACCCACTGCTCTCCATTCCTGGCGCCTTCGTCTTCGGTTCCAATGACTATTGGGCCCCACGCCCAGTCAACCCATTCGGCTACCTGCTCGGCAAGAAGCGCAAGGTCTCCCGCATCGAACTCCCCTGGCGAGGCATGCGAGCAGCCTTCATCGAGCGCGGCTGGCACGACGCCAACAATAAGCGCGTAGAATTCCAGGTCGGTGATGTCCGCCTCGCCATTAGCGGTGTCGACGATCCCCACCACAACCTCGATGACTACCCAGCCATCGCCGGCGCACCAAACCCAAATGCGGACCTGTCCATCGCGCTAACCCACTCCCCAGAACCATTCATCCTGGAGCAGTTCGAGAAGGACGGCTACATGCTTTCCCTCTCCGGCCACACCCACGGTGGTCAGATTTGCCTGCCCGGTGGCCGCGCCATTGTCACCAACTGTGGCATTGACCGCCCACGCGCCCAGGGTCTTCACCGCTTCGGCCGCATGTGGATGTACGTCTCCAACGGCATGGGCACCTCGAAGTACGCCCCAGTGCGCTTCTTCTGCCGCCCATCGGTCACCCTCCTGGTGCTCAAAGAAGAGAACTAAGATCTTTGCAAAACTCCAATCATAGGTCTAACATTAAATCTCGTGCCGGGATATAGCGCAGCTTGGTAGCGCACTTCGTTCGGGACGAAGGGGTCGCAGGTTCAAATCCTGTTATCCCGACTTT
>JAUMUD010000007.1:49009-69981 GCA_030530875.1 Corynebacterium sp. | reverse complement strand
CCATTTAGTCTCTTGCCTGCCGGTTCCTCCGTACCAGGCATGTAAGGCCCACTCACGTAAGGCTTAAGCCTAAACATCAAGGACCCCGGTTCATTGCGAACCAGGGTCCTTCGTCATAAGCGGGGTAGTGGCTTAGCTCCTAGCTGCTAGCCCACAATTCCCTGTAATAGGCCACGCGGTCAAATACCTCGCCTTCCTCCGCGCGGTCGCCATTGGCGTCATACATCCACTCATTGTCATAGCGAGCCACGACAGGGAACTGCTTGGTGTAGAGGTAAATCAGTTCGTCCAAGCTAAGCCCAAAGTCCTTGGCCACAAGCACGTCAATTTCCGCAAGAGCTTTTTGACGATCCAGCTCACGGCGCAGGGGGCTGTCCCAGGTCCATTCCTCACCGGTGGCTTCCTTATACAGGTCAGCATAAGCCTCGGTGATGCAGTTGAGCTTGGCTGTAATAGGAAGCAGTCGCTCATCAAAAGAAACCGGCAGTTTCTCAGCATAAGGAACTGGGATGTGTGCGGAACCAAATGAGCGCACACAGAAGTCGACCACTAGGGAAGCCATCGAGCCTGCAATTTGAAGTAGCAACTTTGGCTGGTAGGAATCCGTCGTTAATGAAAGAACCGCATGGACATGTGTAGCTCCCGGCGGAATGACCGATGGGTAAAGCGTGCGGAATCCCGTAGGAGCAGCCATTTCACGCCAGGCTACGCGGAATGTGTCAGCGTATTGGATCGTATGGCCATTTTCTGAAGTGAACGAGCCATAATCATTTCGGTACTTTTCGTCGATATTTGGTGTATAAGCACAGGCTGGGACGAAATTATCTGGGATCTCTTGAAAGTTAGTATCACTCCAGTCTTTGTTACTTTTGAGAGTTGGGTTTGGTTGTTTACTACAAGGGGTAGCTATGCCAAGATGCGGTCCTTGCAAGACCGACTCTTCCCATGATGTTGGAGTGCTGGCGCCGTGTTCGAAATAGCCCTTTCGACGATCTATAGTCTCGTTCCACCCTGTGTGAAAGTGGAGGCCTAGATCTCGGATTTTCGTCTGAACGGCGAGTTTGTCGAGGATATTAGTGGCGGTGGTGTTGATGGTGTAGATCATGCGGGTCTCGTCGATGGGAGTACCCTCGGTCTCCACAGCACGACACCAAAGGGAGAGCGTATCCTCGTTGACAACTTGTTTACGGTCCGCGTGTGGCCGCAGGTCCCATTCACCATTGGCAGTCTTGTTTCCCGGCAAATCTGGCAATTCTGGCATGTATCGAAGAGTATCGGCAGCTGTCGATGGATGGTACAAGCTCGTCATGTTGATAAATGAGAGGCTTGTCTGCTGTGGGCCATAAATGTGCACACCAAAGAATCGGCTGTTTCCAATATCAAAAAGCTTTAATTCATTACTGAAATGATAATGGCGACGAAGGCGATAATATGCCTCTTTACGTAGGGGCGCAGCTTTTTCTTCAGTGAAGTGAGATTCAGGATGAATCAAACCAGCAGTACCAGTAGCAGAATTGACTATATCCCAACTACGCACCATAAATGCGCGATAAAGGTCGGCCTTCTGACCAAGTAATTCTGGGTAAAGTGTTGGATCATTGAGAATCTTTGACGTTACGACAGGGATTGTCATGGCGTTAACGTAACTAGGTAGGAAATCTTGATTTGCGAGTGCCTCTTCACGGGCAGATTTCTGTTCAGCTTGTGTGGTCTTCTTTGCAATGATCCACCATGGATCGAACTCTGCCAGAGCTGCCTGCTCGTCTGTCTGTGGGCGTACCCATGGTGGATTACCGATGACAAGATCAAAGCCACCATTAGCAAAGACCTGGGCGTACATGAGCTCCCAGTGGAAGAAATTCTGCTCCGAAGCAAGCTTACGTACAACCTGAAGCCATGGAGTAGCAGCAACAATCTTCTCTATATCTTGCTCACGGCCAGCGAAGGCGAAGGCGGCATTGTCGCGTTCTGCTTCTTCAAGGGTATTCCAGGTGGTGATGGTGCCGAAGGAGATTTGCCCATTCTTGCCCTGGGTCTCGGGGACATACTCACCCACAATGAGGTCAATGGTTTGGAGCCATTCATCATAAGAGGGCGGGACGATCTTGTTGCCGTTATTGTCGTGTGGGGTGATGATTGGCCAGAATTTTAGAGCACACCACGCATCCATCACAAGCTTGAGACGCTGAAGCGCACTATTAGCATCATCAAGAGATGCCTCGATCATTTGGCGGTTGGCCTGGCGGTCAACAGTATCGGGCTTATAACCGCGAATGTTGAAGTCGCGCTCAATCTGCTTTTCAGCAAGCTGAAGGCGCACAGTAGCGAACTCCCACAGCTGGTTAATGCGCAGAGAGAGCTGCTCAAGGAATTCAAGGCGCGTCAGGCCACCAACCTCATATTTAGCGGAGTTAGTGACGGTCTTGATGCTGTACTGGCGGTCAACCTCGAATGGAACAGCACCCAACAGATTTGGCTTGGAGACAGCCTTCGCCCAAACATTAATGGCCTTAATTTCATCGCCGAAGCGCTTCTTCACATGGGTTTCCACCTTAGAAGTTGTGGCACCCCAAGTAGGTGAAGGGAGCAGGAAGCTATAGACCTTACCCGTGAAGTCTTCATCAGCAGCATACTTATCCGCTGGAGTGTCAAGCCAACAGAAAGTTGGCCTCTTCTTGGACGCATCCTTGGCCAAGTCCTTGGCATTAAAGGTGGTACGGCTGGCACCAATCAGACTGTTACCGGCACGAAGATGCAGGCCAAACCACGGGGCACGAAGACCCTTCACCATCGAATCTAACCACAAAGCGATCTGGCCAAGTTCAACAGCAGTATTATTCAGGTCCACACCGTAGACATTGCGCAGAGCGATATACGCCTTAACCTTTTGTAGTTCCTCTGGGCGGTCCTCTGGATCAAGGGCCACATACTCATCGCCCAACTCAGTCTTGAGTTCTTCTTCACGCATGGTCAAATAGCGATCAGCGAGTTTACGGACAGCTTGAACAGCGAAGGCACCGGACCCCATGGCAGGCTCACAAACACTCAGATGCAGATAGTCCTCTGCCTTGTTGATAGCGCCTTGTTCTTCGAGAACTTCGAGGGCCTGGTCGACAACAAAACTCGTGAGGACTTCTGGGGTGTAGAAAGAGGCAGAGCGCTCACGGTCATAGGAGGACTGGCGATAAACAAAACTACCCTGAGGGTAGCGGCGTGGAGTAAATTCACCGGTTTCTTTATCGGTGTAGCCGACGATGTCGTCCTTTGGGTAGCGCTTCTCATCCGCATCAGCAATACGGCACGGAATCATCCACGAACCTTGAGAATTGTCACCACCGGGAGCCAACTCATAGAGAGCTTCCTGGGCAACAAAGCCCTTATACGACATCAAACCCTCATAAACCTGGCCGAGTTCTGTCACACCCAAGGATGCGTAGGAGATGAAGCCACGCTCAGTCGACTTGGAAGCACGACCAGAACCTCGTCCAGATTTCTTGCCTCTTGCTGATTTATCGCCGGGCTTTGGGGTAAGCAGCAGCTTGTTGAGGATCTTCTGAAGAGCTGCATTAGAGAGGCCAACCTCGGAAATATACTTCGTGTTTTCGGGGAGGAAGATGTCGGCTTCAACACCAGCAAAACTCATGTAGTATTCGGCGAACTCGGTGGACACATCCGAGCCACCATTCACATTCTCAAAAAGAACCTCGAGAGACTGGTAAAGATAGGTGCCGTTATTAGCAGCGTAGTTATTAGGGCGCTCAAGAACCTGATTCGTTAAACGGGTGAGGCCATAGCCCATGTCGTATTCATCAGTACCGACCGGCAGAACACCAAGTTCAGGGGAAGCCTCGGCAAAGAGAATAAAGAGGATGCGATACATGTAGCGCAGGGCCTCGCGGGTAAGCTCCTCAGCAATCTCATCTGTGTTTTCAAGACCACGGGCTGCGCGGCGCTGGAGTACGTCATTACCAAGAATCTGAACACAATCACGCACGGCATGGCGAAGAGAACCGGATACCTTGGCGGTATGTTCCTTAGCAGCTTCCAGAACACTGTCCCACCAGCAAGAACCATCCAGATGCTTACTCGTATTCTCAATCACGAAAATACAGGTTGCCAGGTCGTTGAGACCGCCGGCCTTGGATTCATTTTGCTCGCAGACCCAGCGAATATTAACAGCGAGGTAACGACCATAAGGCCATGCCTCACGAGAAGTAAACACCAACCACTGACCAGCAATAACCACCGCATACTCCGGCGGAGTGTCCAAGGCAAAGACCTGGCTCAGGGTCTTGGAGATATTCCACTCCTGTGGCTTGCTATCAACCACGATAGCGGTGAGTGGTGTGGTGTTGAGGATATCTTCGAAGGCATCGGCGGGAGTGGCGTCAATGTAGAGCGTGTGGTTACCGGAAGCGAGATAGCCCTTAACTAGGAATTCCTTGCAGGCATCGCCATCAGTCGCAAGATCGTGCTGAATAACGCGATCCTCTGGGAAGCCCATGAAAGTATGAATCAAAGAGTAGAGGATGCTCTGGTCATGGTCCTCGTCATTAAATTGGGCGAATTCGGTGAGGAAGGGGCTGATCATTGCGGCGAGACGCTTGTGGATTTCAACGCCCTGCTGCTTCTTCCAATAGGTGACAAGGCGCTTGGCCTCACCATAGAAAGTTCCTTTTGAATCTTCCGAGGTCATGAAGTAGTCGGAGACAAAATTGTCATTGTTGATAATTGAATCGTAGATGGCCATTGCTCCGCCTTGAACCTAGGAACTTTGCTGTACTCTCCAACCATTATAGAGTGGTATCTGTTGCTTTCTTTCTTACTCACAGGAGTGCATGTAGTGTTGCAGATTTTTCCCAAGTCCAGCCGTGCAAGAGCCATTGGATTGAGTGTTCTTGCTGCGGGTTCTTTGTTGTGTGGTGCGCTGGTGAGTGCGCCTGAGTCCCAGGCAATGACTGTGCGCCAGGCTGATTCGCAGGGATGCACGGTGGATTTGGATGCGGGCGATATTAGCCGCTATCTGCAGTTCCAGAATGATAGTGCCATTGCAGCTGGCGATTTCTTCATGTTTAATGCGCAGGCACTTGGCATCAGTTTTACTCAGACAGACCGCGATAATTACGTAAATGGCCAGAATGCCACTGCCAGTGGCTATATTCAGGGCTTTTCTGGATATGAAAATAACAGTGTAATCCGCACGACTATGTCGCAGGCCGCCAATACGAACCGCATTCGTGGGGATCGCTGGGGTGAGATTGTTGGTGGTATCCGCCAGGCCGCTGGCACTAATGCCAATGCCTTGACCCTAGCTAATGAGATGGCTGCTGGTCCTGGTCGCTTGGGTGTGTTGCCTAATGCTTATGCGCTTACCTTCGGCCATTATGTTGAGCTGTTGCAGATGTTCACTTCCCAGCCGGTGAGCTATAACCAGATGCGGGCTATTAATGCACTTTTGCGTAAGGATGATGTTGACCGCTTCGCGCTGGCAGTCGCCTCCCGCTACGACCTTTACCGTGCAACTTTGGATGGCTGTGGGGCAGTAGCAGGTGCGAATAATAGTGACATTTCTGGTGATCTGACTGAGACAATCAAGGCCCTAAGCCTGAACCCTGGTCAGTTCTATAATGCCAAGGTGGTTCGCTTCCCATTTACTCTTCTGCCAGCAGGTTCATCTGTGCCAGGCATGTAATTGGTGATTATTAATTAGCGATGCCCCACGAGAAGCCGTTGAAGCTTGTTCGTGGGGCATTTGCTCTGTTGCCGCTAGTTCTTAGCGGACTGGCAGTGGTGATGCGAGATAGTCGGCGCCGGTGAGCTCGCCTTCGCAGAAGCTAAGGATCCAGGCGGAGCCCTTCTTTGCGTGGATGTCATCGAGTGGGAGGCGACCATTGGCGCTGAACCAGTTGGTGATTTCCGTAATCATGCCACGCTGAGCAAAAACCACATGAACACCAGGGGTTTTTGATAGTTCTGAGAGGAATTCCTCCGTGGGCTTTGGATTTTCAACCCACGAAGCATCATCAAGGAGCTTAGTGGTGCTAGCACCAATGCCGGTGGCCTTGACTAGCGGGCGGGAAGTATCTACGCAGCGCTTGACGGTGGCGGTGTAAATATCGGTAGGGGCAAAGCCAATGAGCTCCTTGGCAAGCATCTTTGCTTGCTTCTTGCCCTTTTCGATAAGAGGGCGCATTTCATCCGGGCCATCCCAGTCATTAGGGTCGCCAGCATGAGCGTGACGCACGAGGATAATGCGGGAGTCAGTTGGGACGCGGCGGCGCTTTTCCGCCTTTTCCAGCACGGCACGGTCGACTTCATAGGAGAGGAGTTCGCGTGCTTCCTCAAATGGGAGCCAGCGGATTTCATCGACCTCTTCATTCGGGGTGAATTCACCACCGATAACTTCAGCGGTCCAGTAGTAGACCACCTTGGTGTGAGTCTTAATTGGGTAGGTGACCTTGCCGATCAGCTTACCCAGGTGGATACGGAAGCCTGTTTCTTCATGAATCTCACGGAGGGCAGTTTGTGGGAGATTCTCACCCTTGTCGACCTTGCCCTTAGCCAGAGACCAGTCATCGTAGTATGGGCGGTGGATGACAGCGTAGAGGCCATCGCGCCACAGAACTGCGCCGGCGGCGAAGATTGGGCGAGAGAAATAGCGATCAACGTGGTGGGGAATTTCCTGATGGCGACCACGTAGCAGAAGTGCGCGGTGGACGTCTTTATTTTGCTCACGGAGCTTCTTAACCATAGGTACAATTCTATAACGGAAAACTTGGGGAATTATGTGTGCGGAGCATTGCTCGTATTAGAATGGTGAATGACTGCCGTGTGAGAACGGTTTTTTTCAACGAAAGTTGGTGGATATGGATAACCATCCTGTAAATGACGAGTCGGCCAAGGCTACTAAGGCAGAAAGGGCTGCCGAGAAGGCACGGGCCCGCGCACAAGCACGCGCGGAGAGGGCAGCAGCGAAGGAAGCAGCACGTGCTGCCAAGAGTGGCATGTCTTTGCCGAAGACTTTTACTAAGTTCATGCAGAAGTCCCTGTATAACTTGGCAGATAGTATCGCCGAGTGGGGTACTGATGGGCAGCGTATTGCCATTATGGGTGCCGGCTCCTGGGGTACGACCTTGGCTAAGGTCTGTGCCGATGCCGGTAATGGTGTTCGCCTGTGGGCTAGGCGTGAGGAGCTGGCCCGCGAAATTATGATTACCCGTGAGAATAAGACCTATCTTCCAGGCTTGACTCTGCCGAACACTGTGTCGGCCACCTCTGATCCAGCCCAGGCGCTGCGCGGAGCCAATATTGTAATTCTTGCTATTCCTTCGGGTGTGCTTCGCCAGAATTTGGCCGAGTGGCGCGACCTTATCCACACCTATTGCAGCGAGGATGTTTCGCTTCTTAGCCTGGTCAAGGGTATTGAGAAGGGGACTGACCTGCGTATGAGTGAGCTCATTAGTGAGGTTGCTGATATTGAGCCACATAGGGTTGCTGCTTTGAGTGGCCCGAACCTTGCCCGTGAGATTGCGCTTGAGCAGCCTTCGGCCACCCTGATTGCTTGCCCTGATCTTCACCGTGCCCACCAGATTGCTGATGCTTTGGCCACGAAGTATTTTCGTACTTTTGTGACTACCGATGTGATTGGTTGTGAGATTGGTGGTGCTTGTAAGAATGTGATTGCTCTTGCCTGCGGTATGGCTGCGGGCATGAAGTACGGTGAGAATACTCAGGCCTCGATTATTACGCGTGGCTTGGCAGAAATTACTCGTCTGGGTGAGCATTTGGGTGCAGACCCTCGTACCTTTGCTGGCCTTGCAGGTATGGGCGATCTGGTTGCTACCTGTTCATCGCCACTGTCGCGTAACCGTACCTTTGGGTATCGCCTGGGCATGGGCGACACCATTGAGGAAGCACGCAAGGCTACCAACGGTCAGGTTGCTGAGGGCTTTCATTCTTCCCGCTCCATTTGGGAGCTGGCGAACCATCAGGGTGTAAATATGCCGATTGTTGAGGCTGTCTATGGGGTTTGCCATGAAAGTAAGCCGGTGGAAAACACTATTGAAGCACTCATGACTGATAACGGAAAGATCGAATAAGCTCGCCCGTTTTAGGTTATGATTGAGGGTATTATGCCTGAGAAAATCCGCGTTGCTGTGCTCTATGGTGGTCGTAGCACCGAGCATTCTGTTTCTTGTGTTTCTGCCGGGGCTATCATGAGCCATCTTGACCCTCAGCGTTTCGAAATTATCCCTGTTGGTATCACTACTGATGGTGTGTGGACCGTGGGTACCACTGATACTGATTCCCTGCGAATCCAGGATCGCACCCTTCCATCCGTTACTCTCACGGATCCTAAGGATGAGCTCTTCCTGTCGGTAAACCCACTGCGTAAGGGTGAGATTCGCCGTATTGATGGCTCTCTCTATGCCACCGCAGATGTGATTTTCCCAGTGCTTCACGGCAAGTTCGGTGAGGACGGCACCATCCAGGGCCTATTCGAACTCTCCGGCGTTCCTTATGTTGGTACTGGTGTGCTTAGCTCAGCTGCCGCCATGGACAAAGAATATACCCGCCACATGCTCCACGAAGCCGGCTTGCCAATTGGTAAGGGCATTACCGTGACTGCCGATGGTCGTCGCTCTATTACCGAGGCAGATAAGGAATATCTAGGTCTTCCCGTATTCGTGAAGCCTGCCCGTGGCGGTTCCTCCATTGGTGTTTCCAAGGTAAGCAGCTGGGATAAGCTCCAGGAAGCACTTGACCTGGCTTTCGCCAATGACTCCAAGGCCATTATTGAGGCTGAGAACCGTGGTGTGGAAGTTGAATGTGGCGTCCTGGAATATGCCGATGGCCGCGTGGTTGCTGTTCCACCAGCACAGCTTCAGGGCACTGAGTCCGGTGATGAAGGCTTCTATGGCTTTGACACCAAGTATCTCGATAATGTGGTTGCTGCGCTTATTCCGGCACCACTGGATGAGAAGACTCTGCAGGAAGTCCAGGACATTTCCATCAAGGCATTCCACGCCATTGACGGCATGGGTCTTTCCCGTGTTGACTTCTTCATTACCGAAAATGGTCCAGTGATTAACGAGATCAACACCATGCCAGGCTTCACCCCAATCTCCATGTACCCACAGGTATTTGCGGCGGCCGGTGTATCCTACGATACGCTTCTGAGTATCCTGATTGATCAGGCTCTTAGCGCTGTCCGCTAATCAAGTTTTACCGGAGTAGCAGACCGGAAAATTTACACTATGAATGACGCATTGCCCGAATGGTGGCCAACAGATCCTGCTGAACAGCGCAGCTGTGCTGAACTCGGCGAGGACGCTGTGATTGCCGCTATTCGGGCAATTTCGCCATCTGACGCCAACGGCAATGATGCTGCCGCTATTTCCCTTGCCCAGGGGGTAGTCGGCACAGACATGTCCGTGGAAGGCCGACACTTCCTGCGCACATATTCACGCCCATTTGAAGTGGGTGCGAAGGTGACTGTCCAGAACCTTGCCGATATTGTCGCCATGGGGGCAAAACCCACAGCCATCACCCTGGCACTGGGCGTACCCGGTTCCACTCCCATTGGCGTAGTCAAAGACATAGTGCGCGGTATCGACTCAGTACTCCGACCACATAATATTTCGCTTATCGGCGGGGACCTTACCCAAAGCCCACAGATCGTCCTATCCATAACCGCAATGGGCAAACTCGTAGATAAGCCTATTGGCTTTAACGCAGGAATTAGTGGACCGGGTTATTTCATCATTAACGGCAATCTTGGCCACAGTGCTGCAGGCCTAGCGTTACTTGCTAAAGGTGTGAAGTGTGGTCACGTGGATGGAGTGCTTGACGATGGTCGATCTTATGCCGACGGTTCGTTTGATCGTCTTATCGCCTTACATCGGTGCCCAAGCCTAGACATGAATGCTGGGGTGAATGCAGCTCGCGCCGGGGCGCGGGCGCTGACGGACTGCTCGGATGGATTCATGAAGGATGCAGGGACACTTGCGCGGGCGAGTGGGGTATCTATTTACCTTGATGAGGAGCAGTACCCGCTAATTGATGAAGCACTTCGGGTGGCTGCGAATTATCTTGGCGAATCACCCTATGACTGGATACTTAATGGCGGAGAAGATCATGCTTTGCTGGGAATCATCGGTGATACGCAACCTTTGCCCGAAGGGTACCGTATTATAGGAACTACACGGCCCAGCGTAGAGCCGGGTATCTACCTAAATGGCGAAGCAATAACGTCAAACCACTGTTGGGAGAGTTTTAGCTGATGGACACCAAAGCACGTGCACAAAGCATCTGCCAAGAATGGCTAACCCAAATGCACGAAGGCTGGGTCGAATCAGTAAAACCAACCCTCCCCATCATGGCAGAGCGCATCGCCAATGTTGAGGCGAGCCTGCAGACAGGGCAGAGTATTTGCCCACCACTAGTGGCGACATTCCGCGCACTACGACAAAGCCCAGAAGAAACCAAAGTCCTTATCCTCGGCCAGGACCCATACCCAACCCCAGGCCATGCTATGGGACTCGCATTCAGCGTAAGCCCAAACGTGCACCCACTACCACGCAGCCTTGCCAATATCTACACCGAATACCACGATGACCTAGGCCTACCACTACCAACTAGCGGTGACCTTAGCCCATGGACATCCCAAGGCGTGCTACTTCTAAACAGAACACTCACCACCCAATCCCATGCAGCCGGTGGACATATCCGACTTGGATGGGAAGTAGTCACTGATGCCATTATCCGTACCCAAATGCGCATCCAACCCAATATCGTCTATATCCTCTGGGGAAACTCAGCACAATCAGTGCTCAAAAACCCGGCACTCGATTCACTAGATAAAGATAAGCACGTAATTAGCTCCCCACACCCATCACCACTATCAGCCCGACGCGGATTCTTCGGCTCCAAACCCTTCAGCCGAGCAAATCAATTACTATCGGCACTTGGCAGAGAACCCGTAAATTGGGAACTACCAACAACAGAAGGACTCTTCTAACTCATGCTCGCCTGGGAAGACTCACGACCACTTAGCAGTATCCTGCCCGCCCGTGTGGCTAAAGCCATTACCTCAGCTCTAGGTATCAGTACCGTTGGGGAACTCCTCTTATATTTCCCACGCGACTGGTCTCACCACGGCAATGCCACCAGTCTCGGGGAAGCCATGGAAGGCGACACTGTCACCTTCGTGGGCCGTATAACCCAGGCACGTTCGGGTAACACCCGTAATGGCAAATTCATGCACACTATCGCCATTGCTGTAGGAGCGCATACTATTACGGCGACCTTCTTCCAAGCACGCCTACCAGCACGCCAGCTCACAGTAGGAACCCGAGCCATGTTTAGCGGCAAGATCAAATACTTCCGCGACTCACCACAACTCTCACACCCGTCCTACGTGGTGATTCCAGAACCAGATTCAGGCCGCCGCGCAATCGCAACGGGTGGCCTGCGCACACTATCGGCCTTCGGTTCCCCAGAAGAATTAGAAGAGATTCTCGCAGCCCTGGAATACCTAGCCGTCTACCCAATCCGTAAAGGCATTACCTCATGGGCATTGCTCGGCGCCATGAATGCAGTATTGGCCAACACCCCAGAGATACCAGAACCACTGGATGAGCCACCTGCTGACTTACCAAGCTTTGACTCCGCCATTCGACATATCCACCAGCCAGATGAGGCTGGTCCTGAGCCGTATATGGAGCGAATCAAATATAACGAGGCGCTGTCACTCGCACTCGTCATGGCTATTCGCCGAATGGAATCCACCTTGCAACAAGCAGCCCCACTCGCGCCGGGCAGCAGTGGTGAAATTCTGTCCTCGCATCTGCCATTTTCTCTGACCTCGGGGCAAGAGGAGGTTATTGGTGAGATTTATGCGGATATGGCTAAGTCCCACCCGATGAACCGTCTTTTGCAGGGGGATGTTGGTGCTGGTAAGACCGTGGTGGCACTGATGGCCATGCTTGCTGCGGTGGATAGTGGAAAGCAGTGTGCGATGTTGGCACCAACAGAGGTGCTGGCAGTACAGCATGCGCGTTCCATGACGCAGATGCTGATGGATGCTGGTTTGATGACCAGTGTTGTGGTGCTGACAGGTTCAATGAGTACGGCGGCAAAGCGTGAGGCGCTCCTGCATATTGTTTCCGGCGAGGCCAATATTGTGGTTGGTACCCATGCCCTTATCCAGGAGTCTGTGGAGTTCTTTGACCTTGGTCTGGTTGTGGTCGATGAGCAGCACCGCTTTGGTGTGGAGCAGCGCGATAGTCTGCGGACGAAGGCTAAGGATGGCCTGACCCCGCACCTGCTGGTGATGACGGCAACGCCTATTCCACGCACCATCGCCATGACGGCCTTTGGTGATTTGGAAGTTTCCATTCTTTCTAGTCCTCCAAAGAACCGTCAGCCTATTGCCACCACTGTGGTGCCATCCGCCTTGCCCGCATGGGAAGCTAGAGCCTGGGAGCGCATCCGAGAGGAAGTCGCACAGGGCCGTCAGGCCTTCGTGGTGTGCCCGAAGATTGATGGTGAGGGCGGTGTAGAAGAGACCTATGAGTTCTTGAAGGATTCGGTGTATCCGGATTTGCGAGTGGCAATGGTCCATGGCCGGATGCACCCAGATTCAAAGGATGAGGTCATGACCGAGTTCGCCAAGGGTAATTATGATGTGCTCGTGGCTACTACCGTCATTGAGGTGGGCATTGACGTGCCAAATGCCACTGTCATGTATATCCGTGATGCCGATGCCTTTGGTGTGAGCCAGCTTCATCAGCTGCGCGGTCGTGTTGGTCGTGGGCAATACGCCAGTATCTGTTTGCTGCATACCAGCCAGCCACAGGACTCAGATTCCTACCAGCGCTTGGAGCAAGTGGCATCGACCACCGATGGCTTCAAGCTGGCAGAGATTGACCTGCGCACCCGCCAAGAGGGTGATGTTCTAGGTACTGCCCAGTCGGGTGGCAAGCGCCGCGTGTACTTCCTTGACTTTATTGATGATGCACCTATGATTGAGCGCGCTGCTAAGGATGCTTCGGCGCTGGTTGCCCGCAATATTGACTTGGCCCATCATTTGGTAAGTGATGTGGATTTGAGTGCACAGGAGTTTATTGAAAAGTCTTAGGATGCAGTTGGTAGGCTTCCTTCGATATACTCAGGGCTATGGGTATGACACGCATTATTTCCGGTGAAGCTCGTGGCCGTAAAATCAAGGTTCCACCAGAGGGCACACGACCAACCTCTGATCGTGCACGCGAGGGGCTCTTTTCTTCCTTGGCAGTGCGCTTTGGTTTTACTGATGCGAATGTCCTTGACCTTTTTGCAGGTTCCGGGGCCCTGGGTCTTGAAGCGGCTTCCCGTGGTGCAGGCCATGTGATTCTGGTGGAGAATAACCACCAGGCCGCAGAGATTATCAAGTCCAATGCCAAGATTGTGAAGCACCCAAATGTTACCGTGATTGAGTCCAAGGTATCCACGTATCTGGCGCAGGCGCCGCGCGAATACTTTGACATGGTGCTGGCAGACCCACCATATGATCTTGCTGATGATGCTGTAGTTGATATGCTCAACGCACTTATCCCATCGCTGGTCGATGGCGCAGCGGTTGTTGTTGAGCGTCACCGTGACTCCGAAGAAACTGCTTGGCCAGCTTGCTTCGTGCCAACCACACAGAAGCTTAAGAAGCGTACTTTCGGCATTGCCCGCATGGATATGGCTGTCTTCCACCGCGAACTCGTTGAGGACTAAGGAGTAATATGCGCGCACTCTTTCCCGGCTCTTTTGACCCATTGACCAATGGCCACCTTGATTTGATTGAACGTGGCGCCAAGGTCTGTGAAGAACTTCGTGTCCTGGTTACCTATAACCCCAATAAAAGCAGCGCACTGCTAGACCCTGCCACCCGCGTGGCCATTATTGAAGAAGCCACCGCGCATCTTTCTAATGTCACGGTGGATACCTGCACCACGCTGCTGGCAACCTACGGTGCGGAGCATGGCTTTAGCACCCTGATTAAGGGCCTGCGCGATACCAAGGACTTCAACTATGAAGAACCAATGGCACACGTGAATAAGGAAATTGGCGATCTTGATAGCCTCTTCTTCATCACGGCACCGAAGTGGTCCTATGTTTCTTCCTCCATTGTGAAGGAAATTTACCGCTACGGCGGTGATTACCACGCATGGGTGCCAGAGTGCGTGATTAAGCATATGCCTCCGGTTAGTAAGTAATCGGAAGGACTTTGGTAGATTCGAATGGCTCGAGCATTGTGCTCGAGCCATTTTCTTTTGACGTCTTAGTTCTCCACTGGCATTTCAGCGAGGAGATCCCATTCGGTCTTGCCTGGAATCAGGGTATTGATGACCACTGGTGTTTCCACAAGAAGCTTGACCATATCGGTGCAGGCCTTCTTGAAGTGAGCAGAGGAGACATGAGCCTCAGCGGCATCGTCCTTAAAAGCCTCCGTCAGGATATAAACATCAGGCTCATCGGTGCTGCGATACCAGTCGAAGAAGATATTGCCTTCCTCAGCGCGGGTGGCCTGAGTGAACTCATCTACCAGCTCGCGGAAGTTCTCAACATATTCTGGCTTTACCTTGTACTTCACATTAATCAGAATCATGAGGCTATTGTACCTTTCGCTGGTTAGAGGTGCATGTCAATGGTAATGGATGCGGACCCTGACTCGACAGAAAGTACTGCTTTCTGCTCGCCCTCTGGTGGGAAGTCAAAGCTCGACATGGCATAGCGGCCATTATTCACAAAAACCTCCACGGAACCACGGTCAACAAAGACATCAATTAGCAGAATCTCATCCTGGTTGTCCACTGGAACTGAGCGGTAGCCTCGGTCCGTATTGGCATTCTCACCACGGTCGAGATGCACGCGCCCAGCGAGAGTATCGTAGACGATCTTGGTGCTATTCGCCTTACCCGCTGCACCTAGGGCTTCTGTCTTGTGCACAGCAAGGCTAATGCGCTCAGCGGTACTGGTGGCTGTGTTGATTCGCAGCTGATAGTGCTTGGAGAGGGGGAGCGGAATATCCTTACCCGTAGGGATACTCAGAGCCATGGTGGAATTCAGCGATAGGTCATGGACAGGATGCTGCGTGAGCGTGAGGTCTGTATCCAGGTGCAATTCGCGCGGTAGAGTGAGCTGACCAGCCCAATTATCCTGTGTCTGGGAAGCGAGGTCATTATTGAATGAACCCATCCAGCCAAAGAGGATACGGCGACCATTGTGGGCGAAGGTCTGTGGGGCATAGAAATTATGGCCCCAGTCGCAGTGGGAATATTCGCGCTCAAGGTTAAATGGACTGCCAGGTTCCCAGGTGCCCACGGCATAGCCGGCATTGTGCTTATTGCGGTGCTGGTAGCCATCGGGTTTTGCGCCCATTGGGGAATAGACCAGCACCCAGTGATCGCCGAGCCTGAAGAAATCAGGGCATTCCAACATGAAGACAGCAGGATTCGGGTCCTGGTAGAGAACTTGAGAAAATTCCCAATGGTGCAGGTCTTTGCTTTCATACATCCACATTTCCCCGCGTTCATGAAGCTCATTATTCTCATCTGGGCGTGGCGCTGCGACTCCAAAGACCATGCGCCAAGTATCGCCATCCTTCCAGACCTTGGGGTCACGGGAATGCATGACTTCCTGACCATTGACTGTTGGGCAATCAACCACCACACCGTGCTTCACAAAATGAATGCCATCAGAGGACGTAGCGAGGCACTGGACCTCACGCATACCGGCGGAGTCATCAACACCATTGCGCCACTGGTGACCGGTATAGAAGACATAGAGAATATCCTCATGAACAATGGCAGAACCAGAGAATACACCATCGCGGTCAGCTTCAATGGAAGGGGCAAGGGCGATTGGCTCATGCTTCCAATGAACTAAATCGGTGGAAGAGACATGGCCCCAGTGCATTGGACCCCACTGCGTGCCATAAGGGTGGTGCTGGTAGAACGCATGATAGCGGCCCTTGAAGAAGCACAGGCCATTCGGGTCATTAATCCAACCAGCAGGAGCAGCAATATGGAACTCCGGATACCAGCGAGGATTGAGCTCTTTGGCCATCTCAGCACGAAACGCCTCTGCCTGACTAAGAGCGAGATTGTGGTCGGTGAATGGCTGGTTAAGCGACACGGGACTTCCTTTCATTGGGGACTAGTGGATCACCAAGTACATGTTCATTATCCTTCTTCAGGATTAGAGAACCAAAGATGCCAGCGGCCAAGACACAAACGGCGATCACATAGAAGGTTGGGCGGTAGCCAATGTGATCACGCAGCATGCCGAGTGGAGTGGAGAAGACAATATTGCCGACCTGCGCAGCAATTTGGAAACCAACCATGTAAAGGGTGGCAGAAAGCTTCGGGTCAAAGTGGAGGGTGAAGTAGCGCATGATCGGCAAAATAGCCAGTGGCACTTCGAGGGCATGAAGCATCTTTACTGCACTCACCAGGACCGGGCCATCGACCAGGGCACAGCCACCAATGCGGAGGAACATCACCGTAATACCCAACAACAGAGTCTTACGCACACCTAGCCGCGCCATAATAAGCGGCACTACACCCATCATTGCGGCTTCAACAAAGACCTGGATGGAGTTCAGCACGCCATAGACCTGACGGCCTTGGTCCTGAGTGGCAAAGAGGCTGGAGTAGAAATCCGGGAACATTTGCTGGTCAAAGACTGTGTAGAAGGTCCAGCTGAAAAGCACGAAGATGATGAAAACCCACAGCGCCTTCATATGCAGCAAAGCCAGCATATCTTTGAGCCCAGGCATGGAGTTTTCAGAATCTGACTGTTCAGTAGTGTCATCATCTTGACTGCTAACTTGTGGGTCCTTGCAGAAGATGAGGACCAACAGACATGCGAGACCAAAAAGGCTACCGAGCCAGAAATTAAGGTGAGGGTTACGAGTGAAGGTAAAGCCGGCAATTAGAGCCACAATGGCATAGCCGAAGGATCCCCACATACGGGCTTGGCCGTACTCAAAGCCGAAACGGCGGGAGAGGCGTTCACCCAAGGCTTCAAAAAGGGCACAGGTAGAGATGAAGCCAGCCGAGAGGAAGATAGCGCCCACAACCACACCAAGCATAAAGGCATTAGTCAGTAATGGCTGATAGACGAAGATGAGGAATGGTCCGACCAAGGTCATCAGTACCGAAGCAAAGATGGCTACATGGCGGCGAATACCTAGACGGTCCTGCAGGGCGCCATAGACGAACATCAGAATCAGTGCAGCAAGGGAATTAGCCGAATAGACGGTGCCCACATGCTTACCATCAAAGTTGAGGCCATTAGGGTCGGTCAGCCAGATTTGGAAGAAGGACCACCAGATACCCCACGAGGCAAAGAAAAGGAGGAAAGTGAGAGAGGTCTGCCAATAAGACTTCTTAGCGCTGGCAGACATAGCAGAGAGAGCAAACATAGCGCCTACCTACAATGAAAGGAAACCGAAGTAGTGCAATCAATAATAAACTACAACAGGAATAAAACGAAATAGTTGCCCATTGTCCCTGGTAGGCGCCTTGGTGGCACGCTTGTGGTGTCTTAAAGAAAAGGACCCACCCGAATTACTCGGATGGGTCTAATGCTTGGTCAGCCATTTGGTCGCGGTGAGGGATTACTCACCCTTGCGGTGACGGCCCAGACCGCGCTTGATGATGGTGCCTAGCAGTGGATGCGGGGTATCCTCATCGCGGTGATGGCGGCCCAGGGCGAAGGCGTGGCGGCGGCGACTTGAAACCACAATTGCGCCACCCATCAAGACCAATACCATGCCCCAGAAGATTGGGGAGTAGCTATTGGCACCGGTGCGGGCCAGAACGCCATTGGCATGAGCCTTGGCATCGGCAGCACCCTGATTATTCACAGCACCCTGATTATTGGCGGCAGCCTGATCAGCGCCTTGGGTATTGCCGTTCTGAGCGGTGGCATTATCAGCAGAAGCGCCTTCAGCAGGAGCCTGCTGTGGTGCGCCATTGGCAGCACCGTTGTCCGCAGCGCCATTGGCCGCAGCCTCACCATTGGTAGCGGTGGCGCCGTCCAGGTGCACATTGGACAGAGCAGAGGCGATAGCGCCGACAACACCAACACCGGCCACTGCGGCGATGATTGGAATCCAGTTGAATGGCTTACCATTAAGCTTCTGCTGGGCGGCAGTGAGCTCAGCGAGCTTTTCATCGAGTTCCTTGGCGGTAATGGTGCCATTAGAAGCAGCATTAAGCAGTTCCGTGAGCTGGGAGCGGAGCTTATCAAACTCCTCCTTGGTGGCGGAATCAGCGCGGTTATAGAGGACCTGGCTCAGGAGTTCCTCAGCTTCAGTGATGCCCTTCTTGGCACGCTCAATGGCCGCCTGGAGCAGCTCATCATCGGTCTTCTTGGCCTCATCAGCAGCACCGTTGATATCCGATGGGCTATTAGCAGCATTGACCTTGTCAATGTACTCCTTGCGCTGCTCATCGGAGAGGTTAGGCAGCTTATTGATACGGGCAATGGCATTATCGCGGTAAGAACCAAGGTCCGTGGTGGTGGTCTGCGTCAGGGTAGTACCGGTCTGAGCCTGCTTTACCAGTTCCGCGATACTTGCAGGATCGAGATGCTCCATACGGGAAATATCCGTAATGGAGGACTCCGTCACTTGCTTAAGGGCCACTGTCTCACTAGGAGCCTCATCGATGACCTTCTTTGCAGCGGTCTTTTCCTCATCGGTGAGGTTGGTCATATTATCAATGGCCGACTTCGCAGCAGTCTTATAATCCTCAAGGGAGCTCTTGATAATATCCTCAACACTGGTGCCGGATGGGGAAGTACCAGCCACAGGAAGATGGGTCACATTGGTGGTCACCGTATCGGTCAGGGAAGTAATAACACCGGAGTTATCCGTGGCATTATTCACCTTGCCCTTGGCCTCAGTCTTCTGCTCAGGAGTGAGGTTACCCAGGCTATCAATAGCCGCATTGGTATCTTCCTTCAGAGCAGTCAGGTTCTTATCACCGGCACCACGAATGCTGGTGGCAGGGGTTGTATCACCCTCACCAGCGGTGCGATGCGTCATGCCACCAATATCGGTATTGACCGCAGTATTGGTTTCCTTGAGAACATCCGGAGTAGAGCCAGAGTTCTTAATCTGCTCCTTGACCTCCTCCTTCTGCTCTGGGGTGAGGTTGGTGAGCTTATCCACCAGGGCAGTGGCATCAGCCTTCACACCATCAGTGGTGGCCTTACCCAGGTCACTGAAGCTGGTAGCAGTATCAACATCACCCAGTGGGCCGTCGAGCTCACTCTGTGGTGCATAAGTAGAACCGTTGATGTCATCGCGGGCAGCCTGCTTTGCCTTATCCAGAACATCATTGAAGTTGGTGCCCTTATCCACATTCTCCTTAGCCTGGGTCTTCTGCTCAGGGGTGAGGTTGGTCAGGGTATCAATGAAGTTCTTCGCAGCATCCTTGATCTGATCCAGGGTGCCATTGGCGCCCACATCATTGGACTTATCCACGGCGGTGCCACCAGGGGTCGTGGCCTGCTGGATTTCGGTCTTGGTGCTCGTCTTCTCAGCATCGGTCAGGGTTGGATTGGCATCAGTGTTCTTCTCCGCTGCTTCCTTAACCTTGGCGAGAATATCTGCACTGGTCTTCACCGTGCCAGCATCAATCTCATCCTTGAGCTGCTTCTTCTCAGTATCGCTCAAGTAGTTGAGCTTGTCGACCAGCGCCTTAGCAGGTACCTTCTCGCCGTCCTCATTAGAGGCCGTGATAGCTGCAGTAGGGGTCGTGGTGCTCTCATCAATCAGGGTATTAGTACGGTCCTTGTCCTCGGTGGACATGGTCGTATTCTGATCGGTGTTGGTATGGGCGTACTGCTTGATAACACTGTCGATACCTGCGCTATCAGAGGCATTCTTGACAGCAGTCTTAGCCTCCTCCTTCTGCTGAGGAGTCAGGTACTTCATATTTTCAATAACAGTGGACCAATTTTTAGCATCATCCGCATTACCAGTGCCATTAGCAGTGGTAACTGCGCTGGCAGCATCGCCATTCTCAATCTGGGTCTTTGCTGCCTCGCGGTTACCCGGAGTCATGGTTGGGTTGTTATCGACGCTGGTCTTAGCAGCCTCACGGACGACATCATCAATATCGCCCTTTGGACCCTTCGCATCGATCTGCTTCTTGAAATCTTCCTTCTGCTCAGGAGTGAGATTCTTAAGCTGTTCGATATAACCCTTGGCAGTGGTCTTGTAGCCGTCGCCATTGGTGGTGTCGGTGGCGGTGGTGATGGTGCTTGGAGTGTCGAAGCTTGCGCCTGGGACAGTCTTCTTTGCCTCAGCCTTTTCCTCATCCGACATATTCGGGTTCTGATCGGCGTTCTTGTTGGCGTACTTCTGGAAGATCTTGTCGATGTCTTCCTCGCTGGTTACACCGTCGAGTTCCTTGGTTGCCTGATCAATGTCGTTGTTTTCCCCGGTCTTGGTCAGGTAGCTAAGCTTCTTGATTTCTTCAAGAGCGTTGTCAGCTGCGTCCTTCAGGCCACCCTTGTTAGATGCGTCGACTGCGTCCTTAGGGGAAGTAGTCGAATCATCAATAGTAGTACCAGTGTTGGTCTTTTCACCCTGGGTCTGGTTAGGGTTCTTGGTCAGGTTGGTCTTAGCATACTGCTTGACAATCTTGTCAATATCAGCATTGGTCTGGGCAGCATCAATCGCGTCCCTAGCGTCCTGCTTTTCCTTGTCAGTCAGGAAAGAAAGGTTACCGATCAGTTCCTTGGCCTGTGGCTTATAACCATCCTTGTTAGTAGCATCCGTGGCCGTGGTAATGCTGGTAGGATCGGAGAATTTTGCGTTAGGAACACTTTCCTTGGCCTTAGCCCTGTCCTCTGGGGACATAGTGGTGTTCTGATCGGCGTTCTTGTTGGCGTACTTCTGGAAGATCTTGTCGATGTCTTCC
>JAUMUD010000007.1:0-48909 GCA_030530875.1 Corynebacterium sp. | reverse complement strand
TCTGGGGACATAGTGGTGTTCTGATCGGCGTTCTTGTTGGCGTACTTCTGGAAGACTTGATCAATTTCTTCCTCGGTCGTTACTTGGTCAAGGTCCTTCTTAGCTTGTGCAATATCACTGGTCTCACCTGGCTGAACTTGACCATCCTTGGTCAGGTAGCTAAGCTTCTTGATTGATTCAAGAGCCTTATCCTTAAGACCCTTCTTATTGGACACGTCAGCCATGTCTTCTGGCTTAGCATTAGGATCATTAAGCTTAGCGATCTGTGCGTCCTTCTCTGCCGTGGTCAGAGTAGTGTTGTTCTTAGTATTCTCAATGGCAGCGTCGCGGAGCTTGCCAGTCAGATCAGTAAGCGTGGTAGAAGGAGTCGTACCAAGATTCTTGACTTCCTCGATGAGCTTGTTCTTCTCCTCATCGGACAGATAATTCATCTGCTTGATATAGGAAATAACAGGCGGGATCGTACCCCACATATTACTAATGTTCTTTCGACCGTTGGTTGAGCCGCTCCAATAAGGGTTATTCTTACCACCATCGAGCGTTTCCCAATTGCTGTTGGCCGTCAAAAGTGAAGCATATTGGGCTTTTTCATCCGCAGTCTTGGTGAAGTTTTGATCATTATTCACCTGAGCAGCATCGTAGAAGAGATTGTAGTAGCCCATCTGGGTGCGATCAGTAGAGTCCTTTGAAGACTGTGGCGCGTTCAGGATTTCCTGTGTGTACTGTTGGCGCTGTTCCTTGGTGAGGTACAGCAGTGGCTTTTGGGTAAAAGTAGGATCCGTTGAAGGGATGATAGTGTCCCACGTATAAGCACCACCATCGCCGACATCATTCGTGATCATCTTGATCAGGCCCTGGGCAGTACTTTTATGCTTATAGCTTCGCTTATATGGCTTGTAGTCGTTGGTGTCTGGGAAGTTTTTACGGATATCCTCGTTTTGCTGTTCCGCTTGAAGCACGAAGTTAGGCCAAGCGCCGCTTTGGATGGCGGAAATTGCGCTTGCCAGGGTACCTGGAGTAAAACCATCCTTGCCGTTATTATTTTGGGCATCGATGATGGCATACTTGCGAAGCACCTCGATCTTCGCATTGTCGTCGGTCGCGGCAGCGTATTCCTGCTTTGCCTGCTCCTTCTGATCGCCCAGATAGTTCATCAGATCAAGCTGGGAATCCATTGTGCCCACATATGGGGCGATGGAAACATCCGCAGCATGGGCGGTACTCTGATGGGCGATAACAGTAGTACCCGCAATGGTGCTAACCGCGATGGTGGAGGACAGCATCATGCGTGCCATCATCGTGGCAATGGACTGCTTACCGTAAGACATAGGTTCCTTCTTTTGCAAGGCGAAATTAAATCTGAAATTCTTAAGAAATTCTTTAAAAACACCCTTATCTTATCTAAGATTTGGCAGATTGCAAATTAAGGTATCCTATGTCTATCACAGTTGTAGACAGGGGATATGTATTAGTCCTCCTTCCTATGGCGTGCAGCACGGTGTTTAGCAATACGGCGCAACATTGGGTGGGTGCTGTGAGTGCCATTATTGTGATGACGACCGGCCAGTGAATGGCGGCGTCGAGAAGCAATATAGGCGGTACCACCAAGAAGCATGAGGACCAGACCCCAGAAGATTGGGGAGTAGAGGTCCGCACCGGTGCGGGCAAGCTTGGAGACCGCGGACTTGGCTGCCGGCTGGGCTTGCGGCTGTGGTGCCGGGGTCTGCTGAGCATCCTGCGAGGACTGCTCGCTTGGCTGCTGGATGGCCTGGGCGGCAGTGCCATTGGAACTGCTATTGGTCTCACCCGCCAGATTATTCGCCTGGGTTGGCGCCTGGCCATCACTTTGGTGAGCCAAGGAAGCAATACCTGCACCAAGGGCGGCAATACCAGCAGCAACACCACCGATGAGTGCCCAGTTGGTCTTATTTTCTTCCTTACCATTAAGGGCATCCTGTGCCGCGGTGAGCTCAGCAAGCTTGGCATCGAGCTCCTTAGCGGTGACATCACCATTGGCTGCGGACTCAAGAAGAGCAGCAAGCTGCTGGCGTGCTTGGTCAAAGGCATCCTTGAGGTTCTGATCCGCGCGGGTGTAAATGACCTTATCAAGCAGGGCTTCAGCGGCCTGGATACCAGCACGGGCACGGGACATTGCTGCTGCCAGGATGGCATCATCCTCAGCCTTGGCAGCATCAGAAGTATCAACAATATCCTTGGCCGTGGTGGCCGCATTGACCTTGGTGAGGTAATCAGCCTTCTGGCTATCCTCAAGGTTCTTCAGGGCATTAATGCGGGTAATGGCATCATTGCGATAAGAACTCAGGTCCGTGGTCACCGTATTGCTCAGCGTTGCGGAGGACTGTGCAGTAGTCACATTATCCGCACGGCTTGCGGTATCCAGGTGCTTCAGGCGATCAATATCGGTACTGGTTGCTGCATTGACAGTAGCCAGTGCGCTGACCTCAGTGGTTGCCTGATCAATGGTGTTCTTCGCCGCAGTCTTTTCATCCTCGGTGAGGTTCACCATCGCATCAATAGCATTCTTGGCAGCGGTCTTGAAGTCCTTCAGGGAGGAATCAAGCATGTCATTAACCTTGGCCGTGGCTGGGGTCGTACCAGGGGTTGGCAGGGTAGTGACATTGGTACCCAGCGTGGACTGCAGGGCCTCAATCGCGCCATCAATGCTGGTAGCAGAAGAAATTTGTGCCTTAGCGGTGCTCTTCTGCTGGCTGCTGAGGTTACCCAAGGTATCAATGGCTGCCGAAGCATCCTCACTCAGGGCCTTGAGGTCCTTGGCACCGAGAGCAGCAATATTCGTTGTGGCGCCCGTTCCGGCACCGGTATCGGTGTCGGAACCGGTGCCGGAACCATCCGTGTCCGTGGAGCTATCGCGGTGGGTCATCTCAGCAATATCGGAGTTGACCGCATTGGAAGCAATGCTAATAGCAGCCGGGGTGGAGTCCGCATCGGCAATCTGCTGCTTAGCCTCGGTCTTTTGCTCAGTGCTGAGGTTCGTGAGCTTATCGATCAGGGCAGAAGCATCAAGCTTGACGGCATCCGTGGTGGCCTCCTTCAGACCAGCAAGGCCGGTGGCCTCATCCACCTCAGTCAGAGGGGTGCTGAGATTTGCTGGGGAGGCGAAGGTGGAGCCGTTGATATCATCGCGGGCAGCATCCTTGGCCACATCGAGGACCGAGTTATAATCCGTGCCGAGGTCCACATTGCCCTTGGCAATGGTCTTTTCCGTATCGGTGAGGTTAGTGAGGCTATCAATGAACTTCTTCGCAGCATCCTTGATCTCATCAAGGGTGCCATTCTCACCAATCTCATTGGACTTATCTACAGCCTGGGAACCAGTGGTGGTGGCCAGGGCAATATCTGCCTTGGTGCTTGCCTTTTCCGCATCGGTGAAGGTTGGGTTGGCCTCGGTATTATCCGTGGCAGCCTGCTTGACCACAGCAAGAATATCGGCATTGGACGCAACCGCTGCGGAGTCAATCTGCGTGGTGTAGAGGCTCTTTTCAGCGTCACTCAGGTAGTGCAGATCCTCAACGAGCTTCTTGGCAGCAACCTTCTGACCATCAGCATTGGAGGCAGCCGTGGCTGCACCAGGGGTGGTGCTTGGGTCGTTGATGGTGGTGGCTGCAGCCTTATCCTCCGTCGACATGGTGCTGTTCTGGGAGGTATTGGTCAGGGCAGCATCCTTCACAGCCTGGTCAATACCGGCCTTATTAGGAGCATTGGCCACATCAGTCTTGGCTGCCAGCTTCTGTGCATCGGTGAGATACTTCATGGACTCAACCAGTGCATTGGCACTTGTAGCATAGCTAGCATCGCCATCAGCATTGGAGGTGGTCACAGCATCTGCTGGCTGCTGGGTGCTAATGGTGTTCTTGGCTACCACGCGGTTACCAGGAGTCATAGTGGTGTTCTGATCCACGTTGGTATTCGCGTAGTCATAAACCACCTGGTAGACGGCTTGGTTGGTGGTGGCAGCGTCGATAAGCTTATATGCAGCCTTGCGATCATCATCGCTGAGGTACTTAAGCTGATCGATCAGACCCTTAGCGGTTGCCTTCTGGCCATTGGCATTGGTGGTAGTAATGGCCTCCTGGGTTGTGCCACTGGTGACAATTTGCTTTGCCGCCTGCTTATCCTCATCGGTCATGGTGGTGTTCTGATCCGCATTGGTATTTAGTGCGTCAGTAACAACCTGGGCCAGGGCAGTGCCATTCGGGGCATTATTAATGTCCTTCTTGGCCTGGGCCTTCTGGTCCTTGCTCAGGTAGTCGAGCTTATCAATAACCTCATAGGCATCCTTGGCATCATCAAGGTTACCGGTGCCATTGGAGGTATCCACCGCATCACTTGGGCTTTGGCCGGCAAGAGTGGTCTTGGCCGTTGCCTTATCACCATCAGTCATGGTTGGGTTGACATCCGCATTATCAGCGGCTGCCTGGCGGACCAGGTTATCAATAGCATACTCGCTGGTACGCTGGGCAATCTGATCCTTATAGGACTGCTTTGCCGTATCGTCCAGGTACTTGAGCTTATCAATGAGCTCATCAGCCTTGGTTGCGTAGGCGAGGTTGCCATCAGCATTGGATGTGGCCACTGCTGCATTGACATCCTGGTAGCGCAGGGTGGACTTGGCCAGGGTCTTATCACCCGCGGTCATGGTCTTATTCTGATCCGCGTTGGTTTCTGCCCAGGTGCGTACCACGGCGTCGATCTGCGCCTTGGTGGCATTCGAGGCCTTGTCCACATCAGCCTGTGCTGCTGGGACCTGGGTATCTGTGCTCAGGTACTTTAGGGTGGTCAGCAGCTGCTTAATGGTGGTCTTATAACCATCCTCATTGGACTTATCCACCGCGGCACTGGTGCTGGTATCAGCCGCGAAGATGGTGCTAATAGCCGCATCCTTGTCTTCGGTGGCCATGGTGGTATTGGCATTGGTATTATCGCGGGCTGCTTCCTTCACAATGGCATCAATCTGTGCCTTGGTGGTGGAAGCGGCAATGCGGTTATTGAAGACACCCTTCTGATCGGTGCTCTGATACTTGAGCGCAGCAATCAGGGCATCAGCCGCGTCTGCGTAGGTCTTAATACCATCCGCATTGGATGTGGCCACAGCAGTATTCACATCCTGGCCGGCAAGAATGGTCTTGGCCTGGTCCTGCTCACCCTTGGTCATGGTGCTGTTCTGGCCCGCATTGGTTGCTGCCCAGGTGCGTACCACGGCATCAATCTGTTCCTTGGTGGCATTCTCAGCCTTGTCCACATCAGCCTCTGCCTGTGGGAGCTGCACGTCCTTATCCAGGTACTTCAGCGTGCCCAGCAGGGTCTTCATGGTGGTCTTATAACCATCAGTATTGGATGCTGTGACGGCATCCTGTGGGGTAGTGGCCGCCGTGTTGATGGTGGTCTTAGCTTGGTCCTTATCCTCCGTGGCCATGGTGGTGTTCTTATTGGTGTTATCCACGGCTGCGGTCTTGACCACGGCATCAATATCAGCCGGGGTGGTCTTCAGTGCGATCTGGTCCTTATAGGCCTGCTTCTCCTGCTTGTTCAGGTACTTCAGCTGCTCAATAAGGGCATCCGCCGCATCGGCCTCACTCTTGTGACCATCAGCATTGGAAATCTCCACGGCCTTTTCTGGGCTTGCCGAAGTGATCGTATCCTTGGCGGCCTGCTTCTCACCATCAGTCTTGGTGGTGTTGAGCTCCGCATTGCGCTTGGCGGCGGTGCGTACGGCGGCATCCATGGTGTCAGTATCCACGGCATTGTCGATGGCATCCTTAGCCGCCTTAATAGCAGTAGCGTCACCGGCCTGACCATCCTTGGTGACCAGGTAGTTCAGCTGATCCACCAGTGCCTTGGCGGCATTGGCCTGAGTGATGTGGCCGTTGGCATTGGACGTATCCACTGCCTGCTCGGCACTCTGGGTCTTCAGGTCGTTCTTGGCCTTGGCCTTCTCACCATTGGTCATGGTGCTGTTCTGGTCGGCATTGATGGCGGCGTACGTACGTACAACCGCATCAATCTGGTCATTAGAAGCAGTCTCAGCCTTGTCCACCTCAGCCTGTGCTGCAGGGAGTTGCTCGTTCGTAGTGAGGTACTTCAGCGTGGTGAGCAGCTGCTTGATGGTTGCCTTATAGCCGTCCTTGCCGGACTGTTCCATGGCAGCATCAGCGCTGTTATCGGTGGTATTGGCGATGAAGCTCTTGTTCTTCTCCTTATCCTCCGTGGACAGAGTGGTGTTCTGATCGGAGTTGTACTGGGCGTACTCGCGCTTGATGGCGTCAATCTGCTCCTGGGTAGTGACCTGCTTGAGTGCAGTTTCGACATCGCTGCGCTGCTGGGTGGTCAGGTACTTCAGGGCCTTAATGGCAGTTTCAGCGGCGTCAGCCTTCTCCTTGATGCCATCGGCATTGGAAATATCTACGGACTTTTCTGGGGTGGCGTTGGTGATCGCGTCCTTGGCAGCGCTCTTATCACCATCAGTCATGGTGGTGTTAAGCTCCGCATTGCGCTTGGCTGCGGTGCGTACGGCGGCATCCATGGTGTCAGTGTCAGTGGCATTATTGATGGCCGTAATAGCCGCATCAATAGCGCTCTGATCACCGGTCTGGGTTGCACTTGGCACCAGGTACTTAAGATTGGCCACCAGTGCCTTGGCGGCATTGGCCTGGGTGATGTGGCCGTTGGCATTGGATGTATTGACTGCATCCTGTGCGCCCTGGGTCTTCAGGTCGTTCTTGGCCTTGGCCTTCTCACCATTGGTCATGGTGCTGTTCTGGTCGGCATTGATGGCGGCGTACGTACGTACAACCGCATCAATCTGGTCATTAGAAGCAGTCTCAGCCTTGTCCACCTCAGCCTGTGCTGCAGGGAGTTGCTCGTTCGTAGTGAGGTACTTCAGCGTGGTGAGCAGCTGCTTGATGGTTGCCTTATAGCCGTCCTTGCCGGACTGTTCCATGGCAGCATCAGCGCTGTTATCGGTGGTATTGGCGATGAAGCTCTTGTTCTTCTCCTTATCCTCCGTGGACAGAGTGGTGTTCTGATCGGAGTTGTACTGGGCGTACTCGCGCTTGATAGCGTCAATCTGCTCCTGGGTAGTGACCAGCTTCAGCGCAGCCTCGACATCAGAACGCTGCTGCGTGGTCAGGTACTTCAGGGCCTGAATATCGGTGGTGGCCTTATCAGCCTTCTCCTTGATACCAGTGCCATTGGAAGTGTCCACTGCCTGGCTTGGGCTTTGGGCGTCAATATCCTTATTGGCCTTGGTCTTATCACCATCAGTCATGGTGGTGTTCTTGGAGACATTATCGCGGGCAGCCTCAATGACAATGGCATTGATGGCTTCAGCGCTGGTGGCCTGGGCAATACGGTCCTTATAGCCCTGCTTCTCAGTGGTGAGGTAGGTGAGCTTATCAATGAGAGCATCAGCTGCATCGGCATTGGTCTTATTGCCATCAGCATTCGAGGTGGTTACAGCCTCCGAGGCACTCTGGTTGACCAGGGCTGCCTTGGCTGCAGCCTTCTCACCATCAGTCATGGTCTTATTCTGATCAGCATTGGTCTTAGCCCAGGTGCGTACCACACCGTCGATCTGCTGCTCGGTAGCAGTATTAGCATCATCAACCTGGTCCTTAGCATTCTGCAGCTGGGTTGGGTTGAGGTACTTGAAGGTATCGATCAGCTTCTTGGTGCTGGTCTTATAACCATCAGTATTGGATGCCGCAACAGCCTGGGTCGGGGTGGTTGCGGAGGCGTCGATAGTGCCCGAGGTACTCTGCTTATCCTCCGTGGACATGGTGCTGTTCTTGGCAGTATTGGCCTTGGCAGCTTCCTTGACGATGGCGTCAATATCCGCAGTGGTGGTCTGCTGGGCGATGCGGTCGGTGTAGCCCTTCTTCTCCTGGGTGCTCAGGTACTTGAGCTTGCCAATCAGCGCATCGGAATCATCGGCATAGGACTTAATACCATCAGCATTAGAGATGCTGACCGACTCAGTTGGGGTGGCATTAGTAATCTTCTGCTTGGCAGCAGTCTTTTCACCATCGGTCATGGTGCTGTTGAGCTCCGCATTGCGCTGGGCTGCGGTACGAACAGCAGCATCCATGGTCGCGGTATCAACCGCATTATCAATGGCGTTATTTGCCGTGGTGACAGCAGTAGTATCACCGGTCTTGATGTAATTGAGCTGGCTAACCAGGTCCTTGGCGGCCTGGGCCTGCTTGGCGAGACCCTCACGGTTGGAGGTGGCCACAGAATCAGCGGCCGTACCGCTCTTAATTTTGTCCTTAGCAGCAGCCTTCTCACCATTGGTCATAGTGGTGTTCTGATCCGCATTGGTTGCGGCATAGCTTAGAACCACACTGTCAATATCGGCATTGCTTGCCTTGCTATCAATGGCGTCATTGGCCTGGCGGCGCTGGGTGTCCGTCAGGTAGTTCATGGCAGCAATCTGTGCCTTGGCAGTGGTCTTACGGCCATTGGCATTGGAGGTATCCACCGCGGTTGCTGGGGTAGTGGCAGCAGCGTTGATGGTGTCGGTGGCAGTGGCCTTATCCTCCGTGGACATGGTGCTGTTCTTGGAGGTATTGAGCAGGGCTGCGTCCTTGACCGCCTGGTAAATGGTGGCCACATCGGTGGCTGCGGCAACACGGTCGGTGTAGGTCTTCCTATCCGCATTGCTGAGGTAGGTGAGATCACCGATCTGGGTGTTGGCCTCATCGGCGTACTTCTGAATACCATCAGCATTGGATAGGGTCACTGCTTCATCAGCGGTTGCCGTAGTGATCTGGTTAGTAACCTGATCCTTCTGGCCCTGGGTCTTGGTGGTATTCAGTGTCGTATTGCGCTTGGCAGCGCTGCGAACAGCCTCAAGCATGGTGTTCTCATCGGTGGCATTATTGATAGCCGCAATAGCAGTATCAATGGCATTCTGATCCCCGCTCTGAGTATCACTTGGCTTCAGGTACTTAAGCTCATTGACCTGGGCAATAGCAGCCTCAGCCTTGGCCTGAAGACCCTCACGGTTGGTAATGCCTGGTGCCGACGCAATTGGATTACTATCCACATCATTCTTGGCAGCGGTCTTCTCACCAGCAGTCATGGTGTTGTTTTGGTCCGCATTGGTCTTAGCGTACTTGCGGACAATGGCCTCAATCTGCGCATTAGTAGTGATGCTGGAAGCATCAATCTCATCATGGGCAGCCTTCTTCTGATCAGGGTTGCTGGTCAGGTAATCAAGCTGGTCAATGATGCTCTTGGCAGTGGTCTTATAGCCATTTGCATTGGAAGCCTTAACCGCATCCGCATTCTTGGTGTCACTGTCATTAATGGTCTTAATGGCAGTGGCCTTATCCTCATCGGACATGGTTGGGTTGGCATTGGTATTGGCCACAGCGGCATTACGAAGAATCTGGTCGATCCTCGTAGTGGTCAGTGCATCAGCGATCTGTGCCTTATAGGTGGCAAGCTGATCCGGGATGTACTTGAGATCATCAATAAGAGCATCAGCCGTATCCGCGTAGGTCTTAATACCTTCCTCATTGGAAATCTTGACCGAATCCGTTGGGCTAGCAGCAGTAATAGCGGCCTTGGCGGCGGTCTGCTGACCGAGGGTCATGGTGCTGTTCAAGTCAGCATTGCGCTTAGCGGCCGTGCGGACAGCCTCATCCATCGTGTCGGTGGATACAGCATTATCAATATCTGTATCCGCCGTGGTGATGGCAGCAGGATCACCGGCTTGGGTTTCAGTATTTGGCAGGTACTTAAGCTTCGCCACCAGTGCCTTAGCAGCGGTGGCCTCTTCCTGAAGACCCTTACGGTTGGAAGTATTGACCGCAGTCTGCGCATCCTGGGATGGAATCAGCTGGCCCGCTGCCGTCTTCTCACCAATGGTCATGGTGGTGTTCTGCTTCGCATTGGTCTCGGCGTACTCACGGACTACCTTGTCAATATCATCCTTGGATGCAGTGGAAGCAAGGTCGATCTCGGCATTAGCCTCATTGACCTGATCTGGCTTGGTGAGGTAATTGAGCTGGGCAATCAGGCCCTTGGCGGTGGTCTTATAGCCGTCCTTATCGGACTGGGCCATAGCCTGATCCCCGCTGTTATTGCTATCCGTAATGTAGGTCGTATTGGCGGCCTTGTCCTCAGTGGACAGGGTGGTGTTCTGATCGGAGTTCTTCTGGGCATAATTACGCTTGATAGCTTCAATCATGGCCTCAGTAGTGACCGTGGTCAGGTCCACCTTGGCGTCGGCACGCTGCTGATCAGTCAGGTACTTGAGGGCAGCAATAGCGGTATAGGCCGCATCAGCCTCCGGCTTCAGACCAACCCTATTGGATGCATGGATGGCATCAGTATTCTTGGCTGGGTCGTTCTTGCCAGTGGATACAGCGGTGTCGATGTAGTAATCGGTGTTCGCCTTCTCCGCATCAGTCTGGGTTTGGTTATTCTGCGTATTGGTCTTTGCCGCCTCAAGGAGGACATTGCGCATGGCATCCTCATTATCAAGGGCATTAACACGGTTGGTCAGCGTGGTCTTACCGTTGCTGTCAATGTAGTTAAGCATGCCAATGAGGTTGTTCACATAATCGGCAAAGGCCTTGTTTCCATCGGCATTGGAAATATTCACCGCAGCCAAAGCAGCAGTGGTGTCCGCAGAAATCTGCTTCGTCGCCGTGCTCTTATCACCATCAGTCATGGTGATATTCTGGCTGGCATTGGTCTGGGCATACTTCTTGACCACTGCATCAATTTGAGCGACCGATGCTGTCTCGGCCTTCATGATCTCGGCATCAGCATCTGTTGGCTGGCTATCCTTCAGATACTTCAGCGCCGCAATCATATCCTTGGCGGTCTTCTTATAACCATCCGCATTGGACTTGGTCATTGCCGAATCAGCGGAATTGGCAGTGTCCTGAATATAGGAGTTATAGGCCGTGTGATCCTCAGTGGACAGCGTATTATTCTTATTCGCATTAATCTGCGCATAGTTACGCTTGATCTGCTCGATCTGATCCTCAGAGGTCACATTCTTCAGGGCAGTAGAAGCCGCGTCAAGATCAGCACTATCCAGGTAATTTAGACCAGTAATAGCGGTATAGGCCGCATCGGCCTTTTCCTTCAGGCCCGATGCATTGGAGATAGTGACAGAGTTTGTAGGGGTAGCCCCATCAATCTCATCCTTGGCCTTTTGCTTCTCACCATCAGTCATGGTGGTGTTGGCATCGGCATTCTTCTTTGCCGCATCGCGCACCGCATTATCCATGGTGGTGGTGTCGGTGGCATTATCAATGGTGTCCTTGGCTGCTGCAACAGCAGAAGGATCGCTCAGGTTTAGGTAAGTGAGCTGATCCACCAGTGCCTTGGCGGCAATGGCCTCTGCCAGGTGGCCCTGGGCATTGGAAGTATTGACAGCTTCCTGGGCGCTCTGCTTAGCAAGAGTGGCCTTGGCCTGTGCCTTTTCACCCTTGGTCATGGTGGTATTGGCATCGGCATTAACGGCAGCCCACTCAAGAATCACATTGTCAATATCAGCCTTGGTTGCCGTGGAACCCGCATCAATATTGGCCTCAGCGGTCTTGTACTGATCGGTGTTGAGGTACTTGAGCTCATGAATGAGCTTCTTGGCCTGGACCTTATAACCATCAGCATTAGAGGCATCGACAGCTGCCTGAAGGTTTGGTGTGGTGGATGCATCATCCGAAATGGAGGCATTGATGGTGCTAGTAGCCTCCGCCTTGTCCTCAGTGGACATGGTCTTATTGGCCGTGGTGTTAGCAAGAGCAGCCTGCTTCACAATAGCGTCAATGCCAGCAGTGGTGGTCTGCTGAGCGATCTGCGCCTTATAGGTGCCCTTGTCGGTATCACCCAGGTAGGTCAGACTATCAATCAGGCCAGCGGCCGTGGTGGCATAAGGCTGGATACCATCCTTATTGGAAAGGTCGACTGCGTCCCGTGGCGTAGCCGTGGTAATGGTATTCTCATCGGCAGTCTTCTGACCAGCAGTCTTGGTTGGATTCAGTTCCGTATTGCGCTTAGCCGCGGTGCGGACAGCCGAATCCATGGTTGCGGTGTCGGTCGCATTATCAATAGCGTCCTTGGCATCACTCAGGACCTTCTGATCATCAGCATTCGTGGAAGCAGTGAGGTACTTCAGCTCGTCGAGAAGCCCCTTGGCAGTAGTGGCATCACTGATAAGACCAGTGCGGTTGGTGATGGATGCAGCCTGATCCACACCGCTGGCATCAACATCGCTCTTAGCCTTATTCTTCTCACCATTGGTCATGGTGGTGTTCTTCTCGGCATTGGTCTTTGCCCACTGCCTAACCACTGCGTCGATATCGCTTGTGGATGCAGTGCCGGATTCATTGATCTTGGCAATTGCCGTTGCCTTATCCGTGGTTGTATCCAGGTAATTCAGCGCATTGATATAGCCAATGGCCGTGGTCTTATAGCCGTTTTCATCGGACTTAGTCAGGGCAGCACTGCTGGTATTCGCAGTGTTATTGATATAGTCCTCATTGGCCTGCTTGTCCTCAGTGGACAGAGTAGTGTTCTGATTGGAGTTGAGCAGGGCATAGGTGCGCTTGATCTTCTCAATCTGGTCGAGGCTAGTGACCTTATTGAGCTCAGCCTCAGCCTGCTCCAGCTGTGGATCAGTGAGATAGTGCAGCTTCTGAATATCAATCAGCGCGAGGTTAGCATCAGCCCTAATACCCTTAGCATTGGAGGTAGCAACAGCCTCCGATGGGCTCTGGGTACTAATAGTGGTGGTAGCCTCCTCCTTCTGACCATCCGTCATGGTGTAGTTCTTGGAGGTATTATCCTTGGCTGCTGCAATGACCACCGCATCAATGCCAGAAACGGTGCTCTGCTGAGCAATCTGCTTCTTATAGTCGGCCTTCTCATCGGTGCTGAGGTAGGTAAGCTTATCAATAAGGACATCAGCATCATCGGCATGAGCCTTATTACCCGTGGCATTGGAAGTATCCACTGCGGTCTTGGCATCCTGGGTGGCCAGGGTGCTCTTAGCCAGGGTCTTATCACCATCAGTCATGGTGCTGTTCTTATCCGCATTGGCACTAGCGGCATCACGAACAGCCTGGGTGATCTGGGCATTAGTAGCAGTGCCAGCAGCATTAACTACTGCCTGGGCAGCCTGCTTTGCCGTGCTATCCAGGTACTTGAGGTCATCAATGAGGTTATTGGCCGTGTACTTAAAGCCATTGGCATTAGTAGCATTCTGTGCGGCAGTGATGGAATTTGCATCGGCGAACTTAGCTGCGGCAGCAGAATTCTTGGCTGAATCCTTGTCCTCAGTGGACATAGTAGTGTTCTGATCAGCGTTGAGCTCCGCATACTTCCGGAAGATCTCATCAATCTGATCCTTGGTGGTGACATTGGCTAATTCTGCAGTGGCCTTGGCAATATCACTCTGAGTACCGGCAGCAGCAGTCTTATCGGTGGTGAGGTACTTCAGGCCCTGAATTGCGGTAAGTGCCTTGGCAGTATCCTCCGCCAGACCCTTACGGTTGGAGGTATCCACCGATTCTGCTGCGGTGCCATTATTGATGGCAGTGGTGGATACTGCCTTCTCACCATCGGTCTGGTAGTTGTTCTTGCCCAGGTTATCCAGGGCAGCCTTCTTGACAGTGGCGTCGACAGCTTCCTTGGTCAGGGCATTATCGATCTCGGTATTATAGCCATCCTTCTCGGTGGTCAAATACTCAAGTTTGCCAATCTGGTTATTCTTGGCATTTTCTGCATAGCTCTTAATACCCTCAGCATTGGAAGTAATCACAGCCTGTGCGGCAGTCTGAGTGGTGATATCAGACTTGGCCTTATTCTGCTGGCCCAGGGTCATAGTGCTGTTCTGAGCAGCATTGGTCTGCGCATATTGCTTGACGAGGGCGTCGATCTGCGAGTTAGTGGTGATTGCCGGATCATCAATAGCATCAGTAGCATTCTTCGGCTGATCACCGGTGAGGTACTTCAACTGACCAATCAAGCCCTTGGCAGTGGTCTTATAACCATCGCTATTAGACTTTTCCACGGCCTGCGCAGGGGTGGTGTCTAGTGCGTCAATATACTGTTTATAGGCAGACTTATCCTCCGTGGACAGGGTAGGGTTCTGGTCGGTATTGGTATCCGCATACTTCTTGACCACGGCATTGATGCCCTCAACAGTGGTCTGTGAATCAATCTCCGACTTTGCGGTGGTTGGCTGATCGCCCTTGAGGTACTTCAGCCCATCAATCAGGGTATCAGCGGCATCCGCCTGAGTCTTAATACCCGGTGCATTGGAAGTATCCACTGCTGTGGAAGGATCCTGGCCATCAATGGCCGTCTTGGCAGCACTCTTTTCACCACCGGTCATGGTGGTGTTATAGCCCGCATTATCCTTGGCAGCCTGCTTGACTATGCTGTCCATTGCGGTCTTATCGGTGGCATTATCAATGTCACTCTTGGCCTTATTAAAGGCCTCTGGGTTGGAAGCCTTGAGATAGCCAAGCTTATCGATAAGGGCCTTGGACGTGGTAGCGTAGTCGGCAATACCCTGACGGTTCGAAGCAGTAACAGCTGCCTGGGCAGTAGTGCTCTCCTGATCAATGAGCGTCTTGGTAGCAGTCTGCTCACCCAGGGTCTGAGTGGTATTGCGCTCAGTATTGGTCTTAGCGTAGCTCTTTACCACGGCGTCGATTTGCGCCTTGGATGCAGTGCCCGCCTTATTGATCTTGTTGGTGGCCTCGGTCTTTGTATCACCGAGGTAGTTCATGTCATTGATATAACCAATGGCCGTGGTCTTATAGCCATTGGCATTGGTTTCGCTAATGGCCTTGGTGATGCTGGAATCATCACTGAAGGTAGCTGCGCCGGCAGTTGCCTTAGCAGCATCCTTGTCCTCAGTGGACATGGTGGTGTTCTGATCAGCATTCTTCTTGGCGTAATTCTGGAAGATGGTGTCAATAGCCGATTCGGAGGTCACCTGGGCCAGTTCAGCCTTGGCCGCATCCATATCATTGCCGTCACCGCTAGTGGTCAGGTAATTGAGCTCACCGAGCTTAGCAATAGCCGCATTGACCTTGGTAACCAGACCCTGACGGTTGGAAGCGGTAATAGCATCAAGAGCTGAGGTACCGGAGTCATTGATCTTCGTGGTGGAAGCGGACTTCTCACCCGTAGTCTGGGTGTTATTATTGGCCAGATTAGTCTTGGCCCAGGTCTTGATTACACCATCAACATCGGACTTGGACTGAATGGCGGAATCATCAATGTCCTTGGCGTACTGTGCCTTATCGGCATCAGTGGTGATGTACTGGAACTGGGAAATATAGCCCTTGGCAGTGATCTTATAGCCATCGGCATTGGAATCATTTACCGCAGTATTGAGCTTATCAAGGGTGGTAGTATCCGCCGAGCTATTCTCAGGAATAGCGGTGTCAATCTTGCCATTGGCATCCGTCTTATCCTCGGTGACCATGGTGGTATTAGCCGCCGTATTGGCCTTGGCAGCAGTCTTGACTATAGCGTTGATCTGCTCCTTGGTGGTGGCCTTGGCAATCTGATCAATATAGGACTGCTGCTCGGAAGGAATATACTTCAGCTGAGCAATCAGGGCATCAGCGCTATCGGCATAGGCCTTAATACCCTGGGCATTGGAAGTATCTACGGCATCAGAAGGCTGCTGACCCTTCAGCTTATTCTGCGCCTCAGTCTGCTGACCGGCAGTCATGGTGCTGTTCTTGCCAGCATTCTCAGCGGCAGCGGCAATAACTACAGCATCCATGTCTGTAGTATTGTCCTTGCTGTCGATCTGAGTCTTATAGGCAGCCTTAGTCGTATCGTCAAGATACTTAAGCTTCTCAATGAGGGAATCGGAAGTCTGTGCGTATGCCAAGTGACCAGTGCCATTGGAAGTATTTACCGCGTCCTTGGCCTCCTGAGTTGCCAAGGTCTTCTTGGCGGTGGTCTTATCACCGGTGGTCATGGTGGTGTTCTTATCGGCATTCTTTCCCGCATAATCACGCACCACCTGAGTGATCTCCGAATTAGAAGCGGTCTCAGTCTTGTTGATGAGGGTGACAGCAGCACTGCGCTCAGGTTCAGTGAGATAGGTGAGCTCGCCAATGAGCTTGATGGCGGTGGTCTTGAAGCCATCCTGACCAGAACGGGTCATTGCGTCATCAGCGGAATGAGTAGTGTCACTGATATAAGTCTTGTTATCGGCCTTGTCCTCAGTGGACAGGGTGGTGTTCTGATCAGAGTTGAGCTGGGCATACTGACGCTTAATAGCGTCAATCTGTGCCTCAGAGGTCACCTGCTTCAGAGCGGTTTCAGCAGCAGAACGCTGACCATCATTGAGGTACGCCAGGCCCTTAATTGCCTGGTAGGCGGCATCAGCCTTGGCCTTAATACCATTGTTATTGGAGGTAACCACGCCCACAGATGGGGTCTGGCCATCAATGGCGGTCTGGGCAGCGCTCTTTTCACCATCGGTCATGGTGGTGTTATAGCCCGCGTTCTGCTTTGCAGCAGCCTTTACCAGATTGTCAATGGCATCCTTGGTGGTCTGCAGATCAATATCAGACTTGGCCTTATCAAAAGCAGTCTGATCAGAGGTCTTCAGATAGCCGAGCTTATCGATAAGAGCCTGGCTGGTCGTTGCGTATTCGGCAATACCTTGCTGATTTGAAAGCTGAACAGCATTAGTTATTGAAGTCTTCTCATCATTGATGGTTGCGGCATCAGCAGTCTTCTGACCAGTGGTTTTGGTGTTGTTCTGACTATTATTCGTGGTTGCCCAGGTCTTAACAACCTTGTCCACATCATCATTGCTTTGAACTGTGGCAACATAAAGGGCATTCTTCGCATCCTCTGGCTGAGTACCAGTCAGGTAGTGAAGGTTTTTGAGAATATTCTCGCCACCGGTCTTGCGGTAGCCATCCGCATTGGTTGCGCTGGTAGCGGCATCAACGGTGCCGGACTGGGTGAAATCAGCAGCGGCCACAGTAGCCACTGTGGCCCTGCGATCATCGGTGGTCATCGTGGTGTTCTTATTCGCGTTGATGGTCGCGTAATCACGGAAGACCTGGTTGATCTGCTCCTGGGTGGTGGCCTGAGCTAAGCGTGCCTTAGCGGCATCCAGGTCATTATTATCGCCGGACTTGGAAATATAGTTGAGGTTATTCAGGGCAGTGATGGCTGCCTGAACAGCGCTGCTCAAGCCCTGACGGTTGGAAGCGTCAATGGCGCTGAGGGCCGATGTGGTGGTGTCATTGATCCTATTGGTGGAGGCTGTCTTCTCACCATCAGTCTGGGTGGTGTTATTGGCCAGGTTGGTCTTTGCCCAGGTCTTGATGACATTGTCGATATCAGAATTTGATACTACGGTGCTTGCATCAATGGCAGCCTCGTAGGCAGACTTCTGGCCCGAGTCAATGTAATTGAACTTGGAGAAGTAGTCCTTGGCGGTCTTCTTATAGCCATCAGCATTGGTCTGAGTGACAGCAGCATTAATCGAATTATTATCGCTGAAGGTGGCCTTGGTGGCAGTGGCCTTAGCGGCAGTCTTGTCCTCCGTGGACATGGTGGTGTTTTGATCAGCATTGCGCTGCGCATACTTTTGGAATACTGCGTCAATTGCTGCCGCACTATTGGCCTTGTTCAATTCGGCCTGGGCAGCAGCGATATCACTGGTGGTGCCTGTAGGCGCAGTGGCATCAGTGGTGAGATACTTCAGGCCCTTGATCGAATTCAGGGCAGCAGTAGCTGCAGCAGCATTACCTTGCGCATTGGAATAATCAGCGCGCTGCTGATTCGTGGCATCGGAAGCATTAATCTTGCCGCGTGCAACGTCCTTATCACCATCCGTCATCGTGGGATTCTGGTTGGTATTGTCCAGTGCAGCATTCTTGATAATTGTTGCAATATCTGAAGGTGAATTAGCAGCCTTAATCGCATTGGAATAATCTTCCTTCTGCTTTGGGGTCAGATAACTCATGCTGCCAAGGACAGTCAAAGCATCAGGAATAGAGCCAGTGCTATTACTTGTGCTGGCTTGGTCATTCGTGACTGTGCCCGGGCTGTTGATTTTGGCAGCGTCGTCATTTTTCTCTGAGGTGACCTTTGTGGTGTTCTGGCTGTTATTAGTCAGTGCCCACTTTTTGAATACACCGTAATATCCAACAGTGTTACTGCTATTTGGTGCTGCGTCAAGTTCCTTGGCTGCCTGCACTTTCTGATCGTTAGTCAGGTAGGTCATGCCATTAATCAGTTTCGTCAATGCCTGGACGCGACTGGCATGATTAAGGTTCTGGGACTTATCAGGTTCCGCTGTCTTTTGAAGATTATTGATAGCAGTGGACGATTGATTGATCAGATCGATAGCAGTCTTGCGGGTACCAGTGGTGAAGGTGGTGTTTTGGTTCGCATCCGTAACAGCCCAACGCTTGGCAGTTGCAATGACATTATCGACGGTAGTTTGTGCCGCAATCTCTTGCTTGGCCTTTGCCTTCTGCGTTGTGTCCAAATAGGTCATCTTGTCAATCTCAGCAATGGCAGCGTTCTTGGCAGTGGTCAGTGCTGGAGAATTGCGCAGATCATTGACGATTTTCTGAACGTCTTCAACGGTTGTAGCGTTAATCAGGGAAGCAAGTGCTGTATCACGCTGCTCGGTGGTAATACCCGTCGCGCCATCGCCAAGCTGGATGTTATAGATAGTATCCACCGCATTTTTACGAGCAACAACGACAGGATCGCTATTCTTTGCAGGAGTGTACTCGAAAGACAAAACACCCTTAGCAGTGGCGTCACTCAGGGTCTTTACCTCACGGTAAATTGGGATATCGCGATAACGTCCGTCCGCAGTATAGGTGTCATAAGGAACCAGAGCCTGTGTGGCCTTGCTGGTCTGAGTTTTCGAATCGTAGATGTAGTTATGTGTGTCGATAAAGACCTTACCGGCAGAATTTGTAACTCTGAAGACAATCTCCGTCGAATTGCTTGGCAGAGTATTCCGGGAAGAAAGGGTGGCAATACTCGGAAGGAATAGGTTGGAGCTGAATTGCGGGATAGAGCTTACGTAAGAGTTGGTCTTGAGGTTATTGTTCCAAAAGGTTCGAGTCTCTGAAGATTCGGTCGTTTGGCATAGACCACGGGCATCAGGGGATGCAACACAGATAGAGTTATTTCGTGCCAATACGAGTTCTGGCATCATCTGGTAGGTATACCACGTGGTAGTTTCGGATTCTTCAGCGTACCAGCTTTTATCAAGATCAAGATTGCCTGCTGTACCCTTGGCCTTAAGTTGGATACTCGCGCCAGGCGGGATGGAGCCAATATAGTAGGTGGCTCCACCGCGCACGTAACGGGTCATTTCGTTAGCAGTAAGAACAGCACTATTAATTCTTCTAGGACTTTGGCCTGGAACGTTGAGGATGACCTCGGCGGTTTGAATACCAGGGCGAATTGTCGATGGCAAAGAGAAGCCAGCCCATGTTACGGAGCCAGTATTGGTAAAGGTCACATCATAGAGGATGCTATCGCCGGGAGAAACATATTTCTTGTATTCGCCTGTAGAACTCTGAATCTGGAAGTTTGTCGTACGGCTAAAGTTGGTCGAGCTGTCACCAGTGATCGCAGGAGCGGAGGACGTGACATTGGCAGCTGAGGCGCTGCCATTATCGGTAGTAGTACCATTGGGGTTATAGTAACGGTATTGCCAGCCGGCATTATAGTCATTTGCTGTAAGCGCAGCGGCTTGGATAGCAGTAATTCCAGTAACAGCGACTAGTCCTGTGGCTGTGCTGACCGCCAGGGTAGAAGAGACCATCATGCGGGCCATCAAGGTTGCGATGGACTGCTTGCCGTGTGACATACTTACCTGTTCTTATATGTTCTAGATGAATAAAGTGGCTACTTCTTAGTAGTTTCTTATATTTTAGATGAAAAGTCAGCAACTGCAAAATGGAGTGAAAATATTCATATGTAGGGCTTTTGTCGGGAACCTATGGGTGTACATTATAGATTGTTGAACAATGTATGCTCTCAGGTTTTCTTAGAAAGTTTTCAGGTTGGGCTAAGGTGATTGTGGGCTGAACATAAGCTTTGTGGCGGTAGAAGATAGAAAAAAACCGCAGGCCATCACTGGGGCTATTCCCGGGGGAGAATAGTTACCGCTGTGAGAACCTGCGGGGAGAAGAGGGGCTGAGTTATTTCATCACATTGGAGAGGAAGGCTTTGGTGCGCTCCTCCTGAGGATTGTCAATGACCTGCTGCGGGGTGCCTTCCTCAACAACCACACCGCCATCCATGAAGACCACGTGGTCAGCGACTTCACGGGCGAAGCCAATTTCGTGGGTGACCACGACCATGGTCATGCCCTGTTCGGCAAGGCCCTTCATCACATTGAGGACTTCGCCGACCAGTTCAGGGTCAAGGGCGGAGGTAGGCTCATCAAAAAGCATGAGCTTTGGGTCCATAGCAACCGCGCGGGCAATAGCGACGCGCTGCTGCTGACCGCCGGAGAGTTGAACAGGGTAGGCATCGGCCTTATGCGCGAGACCCACCTGATCGAGCAGTTCCATGGCGCGCTTCTTAGCCTCAGCGGCGGGGACCTTCTTCACATGGATAGGAGCCTCAATGATATTGTCGAGCACCGTGCGGTGGGGGAAGAGGTTGAAGTTCTGAAAGACCATGCCGATATCGGCACGCTGCTTGGCGGCATCGCGTTCCGAGATTTCGTAGAGGGTGCCGTTCTTTTCGTGGTAGCCGATGAGGTCGCCATCCACATAGAGGCGGCCGGCGGTGATCTTTTCCAGGTGATTAATGCAGCGCAGGAAGGTGGACTTACCGGAACCGGAAGGGCCGAGGAGCACAGTCACGGTGCCCCGAGGGACCTGAATATCCACGCCCTTGAGGACTTCGAGTTGGCCGAAGCTCTTGTGCACCTGCTGGGCATCTACCATGAGGTTGGTCATTAGTCTTCCTTTCCGGTGGCAAAGTCATTGACGGTCACATTGGCTGGTGGCTTGGCCTCAGCATCGGCAAGAGCAGCGAGCTGGCGGGAGGTCAGCTGGCGGCTAGCGCCACGGGCGAAATACGCCTCAAGGTAGTGCTGGCCAATCATGAGGATGGAGGTCACAACCAGGTACCAGGTGGCGGCCACGAGCAGCATTGGTACTGGAAGGAAGAGGTTATTGGCAATGTCGATGCTGCGGCCATAGAGTTCCTTGGTATAAGGAATGGCGGTGACCAGGGAGGTGGTCTTGAGCATCGAGATGAACTCATTGCCGGTTGGTGGGATGATGATGCGCATGGCCTGTGGCATAATCGTGCGACGCATCGTCTGCCACCAGCTCATACCCAGGGCCTTGGAGGCCTCAGTCTGGCCCTCAGGAACAGCCTGAATACCAGCACGGACAATTTCAGCCATATAGGCGGCCTCATTAAGACCAAGGCCGACGAAGGAAAGAATAAAGGTATTATTCAGCACATCACCGAAGCTGATTTCGGTGAAGCCCACATTAATGCCCTGGTAAATAGAGCCAAGCAGACCCCAGAAGACCAACTGGACGTAGACCGGGGTACCACGGAAAATCCAGAGGAAGAGCCAGGAGACCCCGCGAAGGACTGGGTTCGGGCTCATGCGCAGCACGGCCATAATGGCGCCCAGAACCACACCAATAATCATGGCCAGAATGGTGATTTCCACCGTGTGGATGGCAGCCGCCGCAATGCGGGTATCAAAAAGATACTGGCGGTAAGTATCCCAGTGGTAGGCCTCATTACGAAGAGCCGAGATAATGAACCACAGGGTCAGAAGGCCAAGGATAATAGCGGCAATCCATCGGCCAGGGTGGTGAAGTTGTTTAGCTTCAATACGTGGAGGAGTACTCATTATTATCCTTTACTCGTTGTTAGGAAGGGGTTCGCCATTAAAGGTGACTGCGGGGAGCAGGCCATCATGGATGCCCCACATATCGAGGATTTCTTGGTACTGGCCATTGTTGACAAGATACTGCAAGGCCTGCGCAAGGGCTGGGCCAAGAGGAGAGCCCTTAATTACTGGCCAACCATAATCGGCGGCCTCATAGATATCGCCAACAAGCTCAATCTTGCCCTCCGAACGGTTCACTGCCCAGGCTGAGACCGGGGAGTCCGCGGAAAAGGCCTGTGCGCGGCCCAAAACCAGTGCAGTCGCGGCCGTATCGGAGGTGTCATAGCGCAAAATATCAATCTCTGGCTTACCCTCCTGGATGCACTTATCATTAAGCGCTGCTGCATCATCATCGGAGACCGTGCCACGCTGCACAGCAAGCTTAATGCCGCAAGGATTGGATGGGTCAATATTCTCACCAGGACGCTGGGCCCACTGAATGCCGGCCGATAAAATATCGACAAAGTCATAGTTCGCGCGACGTTCCTCGGTATCACTAAAACCGGAAACACCCGCATCCACGGTGCCTGCAGATACCGCAGGAAGAATCAAAGTAAAGTCCTGTTGCTGGACATTCACATTCAATCCAAGAACCTTGCCCACTGCATTAATTAGGTCAATTTCAAAACCAATAATATTGCCATGGGAATCCTTGAATTCCGCTGGGGCAAAAGGCGGATTGGAACCGACAGTAATGCTGCCCTCGGAACGAATATTCGCTGGTACAAGCGCCGCCAATTCTGGAACTGCCTGAATATCAACCTCATGCCATGCTGTCGGGTGACCGCCCTCTTCATTGGTCACACAAGCGCTCAGGCCCACGGCTGTGGCAATTACCAGCAAACTGGCAGTAATCGCACGTGCTACTTTAGGGATCCTCATGGTGGTTAAGAATAACACATCCCCCACAATATCTATCAATTGGTAGTAATTTCACCTCCCCCTTTTTAGCGTATCGACGCTCCCGTTCCACTCACCGTCCTCGTCGCGGTCTATTGGGCTCCTATTCTTATTGGCTGCTTTGGGGCATAGAAAAGCGCAGGCCACCACACGGCGTTAAATAACAGCGAAAAAACCGAGATAGTCGATAGCCTGCGCTAACATAGATTCGCCGACCTCCTGTATGCAGCGGAATTGGCAGAATCTACTGCTTATTGTAGCCGAGGAATGCGGCAAAAGGCTATGCCGGGCGGTAAAGTCGCGTATATTGTGCGTCACAGTGAATCTATAGTTTCGGAGGCGAAAGTTCTCTAGGTGAAAAGCATATATACCCATCTAAGCGATTTTCAGAAAAATTTTTATACCTTGAGCAGGTGCAACATGCTTTACCTATTTGCGTAGTGAGATTCATTAGTATTCAGTATCGAATTATAATATGCGCGAACCTTGCTCGCTTATTGGTTCATTTGGTCGCGGGGGCGCATGGCTGTCGCGCCCAAATTTTGCGCAAATTTAGCCTTATGCTATTATCTACTTTGTTCAACGCCCCAGTAGCCCAATTGGCAGAGGCAACGGATTCAAAACCCGTCCAGTGTGAGTTCGAGTCTCACCTGGGGCACGATAGGACGCTCTGATTGGAGCGTCCTTTTTTGTTTTTTAATTGCACTTTGTGATCCAGGGAATTGCGGGCGGGGTAGTGATCAGTGCAACACTTTTCCGCCTATGACTCGATAGTGACGCGTACACTCGAAGGTGAACTAAAGATTACCTAAGTTATTTGGAGGTTATTATGGCAAAGACCTTTGCCCATCAGATTGTGGCCATGTTGAAGGCCCAGGGTGTCACGCGTATTTATGGTGTTGTGGGCGATTCGCTCAACCCAATTGTGGATGCTGTGCGCACCCAGGGTGTTGAATGGGTCCACGTGCGTAATGAGGAAGCCGCAGCTTTTGCCGCTGAGGCGGATTCCCTTGCAACCGGTGAGCTTGCCGTATGTGCAGCATCCTGTGGTCCTGGTAATACGCACCTGATTCAGGGTCTTTATGATGCCAACCGTAATGGCGCCAAGGTCCTTGCCATTGCAAGTCATATTCCATCCCGCCAGATTGGTTCCATGTACTTCCAGGAGACCCACCCAGAGAAGATCTTTGAGGAATGCTCCGGTTATTGCGAGATGGTCAATAGCCCAGAGCAGGGTGAGGTCGTCCTTCACCATGCCATCCAGTCCACCATGGCAGGCAATGGTGTATCCGTCCTGGTCATCCCAGGTGATATTACGATGAAGGATGCTGCCGATGAGGGCTTCGCTGAGTCGAAGATTGCTACCGGCCGTCCAGTTGTATACCCAGACCCAAAGGAAGCCGCAGCCCTTGCCCGCGCTATTAATGAGGCAAAGACAGTGACGCTTTTCTGCGGTGCTGGTGTGAAGAATGCCCGCGAGCAGGTCCTGGCCCTGGCCGAGAAGATTAAGAGCCCAATTGGCCATGCCCTTGGTGGCAAGATGTACATTCAATATGAGAACCCATTTGAGGTTGGTATGAATGGTCTTCTTGGCTATGGCGCAGCCTATGAGGCCATGCATGAGGCGGATCTGCTCATTCTTCTTGGCACCGACTTCCCATATAATGACTTCCTGCCAAAGAATAATGTGGCCCAGGTTGATGTTAATGGTGCCCATATTGGTCGCCGCACCAAGATCACCTACCCAGTTGTGGGTGATGTGGCAGCCACCATTGAAAATATTCTTCCTCATATTGAGGAGAAGACGGATCGTAGCTTCCTTGATAAGATGCTGAAGCTTCATTATAAGAAGCTCAACCACGTCATTGAGGCCTATACCTCCAATGTGGAGAAGCACACCCCAATTCACCCAGAGTTCGTGGCCAACCTCATCGATGAGATTGCCGATGAGGATGCAATCTTCACTGCTGATACCGGCATGTGCAATGTGTGGTCCGCCCGCTATGTCACCCCAAATGGCAAGCGTGAACTTCTCGGTTCCTTCCGCCACGGCACCATGGCCAATGCACTCCCAATGGCTATCGGCGCCCAATGCGCACAGCCTAAGCGCCAGGTTGTGACCTTCAGTGGTGATGGTGGCCTGGGCATGCTCATGGGTGAGCTCCTTACCGTTAAGCTCCACGAGCTTCCAATCAAGATTTGCGTTTTCAATAACTCCTCCCTTGGTATGGTCAAGCTCGAGATGCTCGTCCAGGGTCTGCCAGAATATGAGACCGACCATGAGCATGTGGATTATGCTGCCATTGCTGCTGCCTGTGGCATTAAGCATGTACGCATTACCGATCCACGCACCGCAGAAGCACAGTTGCGTGAGGCCTTTGCCTATAACGGCCCAGTGCTTATTGATATGGTGACCGATCCAAATGCGCTCTCCATGCCACCAAGCATCACCGCAAAGCAGATGATTGGTTTCTCCAAGGCCGCCACCAAGACCGTGCTCGAAGGCGGCGTTGGCCACATGATTGATATGGCACGTTCCAACCTGCGAAACATTCCTCGCATTTAGGTACCATAGGTGGAGTGAGTTCCAAACTTCTTCTCGTTGATGGCCACTCCATGGCCTTTCGTGCCTTCTACGCCGTACGACCAGACCGCTTTAGTACGCCCACCGGGCAGCACACTAATGCGGTCTACGGCTTTTTACGCATGCTTTCTAAGGTGGTGATGGAGGAAAAGCCCACCCATCTTGGTATTGCATTCGACCTGCATGGCAAGACCTTCCGTTCCGATCTTTTCCCAGCCTATAAGGCCCAGCGCCCACCGGTTCCTGAGGAATTCATCGGCCAGGTTGAACTCATCCAAAAAGTCCTCCGCGCACTCGGTGTGCCAATCTACACCCGCGAGGGCTACGAGGCCGACGATGTCCTGGCCTCCATCAGTGTCGCCGCCACCAAGGCTGGCATTCCCACCCGCATCCTCACCGGTGACCGCGACTATTTCCAGCTTGTCGACGACAACGTCACGGTCCTCTATCCCATCAAGGGTGTCTCCGAGCTGGGCGTTTTTGACCCAGCTGGGGTGGTAAAGAAATATGGACTGACTCCTACCCAATATCCTGATTTCGCAGCACTCCGTGGTGATCCTTCCGATAATCTTCCAGGTGTGCCAGGTGTGGGGGAGAAGACTGCCCAAAAGTGGATTCTCACCTATGGTTCCCTCGAGGAGCTGATTTCACATGCCGAGGAAATTAAAACCAAGGCCGGCGCAAATTTCCGTGGCCTTATTGATCAGGTGCGTCTGAACCGTGAAATCACCGAAATGGTCAAGGACCTTGATTTTGAGCCAGGTCTTGATCAGATGACCATGCCGGAGTACCACGAGGATGCCGTGAGCGAGGTCATGACCGAGCTTGATTTCGGTAATACCATCCGCAATACTGTCCGCGATGCCTTTGGCATTGCTGCACCTGAGCCAGAGGCCACCCAGATCGAGGTCGACTTTGCCGGTGGGTCCCTTAATAACTGGCTGGTAGCTGTGAAAAATGAGCCAGTAGCAGTGATGATTCACGGTACGGGAACTCCTCATGCTGGTGATGCCCATTGCTTCGCTTTGGCCTCCGGTAATCACCCAGTGTTCTTTGCCGGTTTTGATGATCTCGACCCAGAAAATGAAGCGGCTTTCGCCAAGTTCATTTCCTCCGGTCACCCCAAGTATTTCCACGATGCCAAGTCTGCTTGGCATGCCCTCAAGGGCCGTGGCTATGAGATTGGCACCATTACCGAGGATGTTTTCCTCGCCGCCTACCTCCTTGATCCAGGTTCCCGTGACTATGACCTTGGAACTCTTGCGGACCGCTATCTTCGCAGTGAGATCCCTGCCTTTGTGGAACCAAAGCAACAAGCCCTCTTCGAGACCGAAGTCTCCGAAGAGGAAAAACAAGCCATTGGTCACTATGTGCGCTGTGTCAATGATCTTGTGCCTTTGCTCTCCCAGCGCCTTAAAGAAATTGACTCCTATGATCTTTATCGTGGCATGGAGCTTCCGCTGCTGCCGCTTCTAGCCCGTATGGAGGACCGCGGTATTGCTGTTGATATGGAGAAGCTTCAGGGCTTGCTCTCGGAGTTTGAACTCAAGGTGGAGCAGGAGCTTAGCGCTGCCCGCGAGCTCGTTGGGGATCCAAATCTGAATCTCTCCAGTCCAAAGCAGCTCCAAGTCGTGCTTTTTGAAAAGCTCGACCTGCCAAAGACCAAGAAGACCAAGACTGGTTATTCCACTGCTGCCAAGGAACTCGAGGCACTGGCTGTGGCCCATCCACATCCTTTCCTCGATCATCTGATGGCACACCGCGAATACCAGAAGCTCAAGAGCATTATTGAGGGCCTTGTGCGTGCCACCCAGTCTGATAGTCGCATTCACACCACCTTTAATCAGACGGTGACTGCTACTGGTCGACTCTCCTCGACCGAGCCAAATCTGCAGAATATTCCCGTTCGCACTGAGGCCGGTCGCGCCATCCGCAGTTGCTTCGTTGTTGGGGCTGGTTATTCTGAGTTGCTCACTGCCGACTACTCGCAGATTGAAATGCGCGTCATGGCCCACGCCTCCCGCGATGAAGGCCTCATCGATGCCTACCAGCGAGGCGAGGACCTCCATAACTATGTCGGCTCCCGCGTCTTCGACGTGCCAACCGATCAGGTCACCCCGGAGTTGCGCCGCCGCGTCAAGGCCATGTCCTATGGTCTGGTCTATGGTCTTTCGGCCTATGGTCTAGCCGCACAACTTGACATTCGTCCGCAAGAGGCCCAGGAAATTATGAATAACTACTTCCTGCGCTTTGGTGGGGTCAAGCACTATCTTGATGCTGTGGTGGATAAAGCCCGCACAGATGGCTATACGACGACCCTGTACGGTCGCCGCCGCTACCTGCCAGATCTGAATTCCTCTAGCCGTCAGGCCAGGGATGCCGCTGAGCGTGCTGCCTTGAATGCCCCAATTCAAGGTACCGCCGCCGATATTATTAAGGTGGCCATGCTCAAGGTTGACCGTGCCCTTCAGGAGGCCGGCTGCAAGTCCCGCCTCCTTCTCCAAATCCACGACGAACTCATCGTGGAACTCGCCCCAGGCGAAGAAGAGCAGGTCACCGAGATTGTCCGTACCCAAATGGACGCCGCCGCAACACTGCGCGTCCCACTGGAAGTTTCTTCTGGTGTTGGTCCGGACTGGGAGTCCGCAGCGCACTAAAAAAAAGGGGCTTTCAGCCCCTTTTTTTAGTGCGGGAATCCCGTAAAGTCCCCTTTTTTAATGCCCAAACCGCAACAACGACTCACTTCCAGAACCGTAACAGTTCTTATTGCCCCCGCAGCCGAATCCGTTTATGGATTCGGCTGGCCGAACATCAGGACCTGCTGGATAAAAGCGCTGAATGCGAGCATGCCCAGGAAGAAAGTCAGAATGGACATGAGTCCAGTCCAGGTGTCCTGAGCGGCGGTGTCGGTGGTCGTTGAGTCCGAGGAACCATCTGAAACAGAATTAGAGTCGGTGGACTCGGTGGAATCACCGGTTGTGGCGGTCGTGGTGGTCGTTGACGTTGTGGTGTCGGCAATGGCTCGCTCATGAGGAGCGGCTACGGCACCAAAAGCCAGAGAACAGACCAGTGCGCCGGCAACAAGGCGGGAAGCAAATGGGTGTTTAGTCACGTCACTAAGCATAGACATATCATAGTTCTTTGCACGTTATTTTGCAGGTTTATGGGCCACAAAAATAGCGGTACCAGGGAAAAGCTCCCCGCGGAGGCGCGACCACTGACCCCAATTTTCATTCAGATCCTCAGGCCATTCTGGTTCAATTAGGCGGTCAAGGACTAGGCCCGCACCGATGAGCTCATTAATACGGTCACCCATGGTGCGATGGTGTTCCACATAGGTGAACTCGCCGGTAAATGGGTCGCGTTCCGTATACGGGGTGCGATCAAAATAAGAGGTATAAACCGTCAGGCCCGCTTCAGTCGGATCATCGGGAAAAATCCAGCGCATAGGATGAGTCACGCTAAAGACGAAACGACCACCGGGCTTCAGGAGCCGTGCAACGTCCTTCATCAGTGCGGCCGAGTCAGCCACAAAGGGAATCGCGCCGAAGACAGAAAAGATAGTATCGAAGGACTCATCCTTAAAAGGCATATTTTGGGCATCAGCCTGAAGCAAAATAGCGGGGGAGTCCGGCGCCATCTTCAACATGTTCATGGACAAGTCAAAGGCAATGACGAAATTCTCATTACTTTCGTCATTTTCACCCTCAGCTTGTGTAGAAGGAGCATCCTTGGCTGCAAGCTTCTGTGCAAGCCAGGCCGAGCACGGCGCCGAGCCGGCTCCGATCTCAAGGACCGCACCGGGAGCATCGCCAAGCAATTGTGCATCCTGCTCGTGGAGCATCTCTGGACACCAATAAAAGCTGGTCAAGTAGTGTTTATGTTCCTCGTGGTAGTGCTCAGCATCGAGATCCCACCAGTGGCGATTGGCACTGGCGGATTCGGCGGCGGAAGGTTGATTTAAAGAATTATTCATAAGCAGGGGTTTCTCTTTTGCGTTCTGGGGTTTTATAGGTTAAACTTTGAAAGCGTGTCTGCGTAGTTGAGCTAATGAAGGTAAGACATAGGAAGGCCTCCATTTACTCGCAGCAGATAAAAATGTCCGTAACTATCTTCCTATACAATTCGGAGCACTTTATATGCCCACCAATTCTACCCCTCAGGTAGCTGTTAACGACTTTGCCTCTGACGACGAATTCCTCAAGGCAGTCGACGCCACCATCAAGTACTTCAACGATGGTGACATTGTTGAGGGTACCGTTGTTAAGGTTGACCACGATGAGGTCCTCCTCGACATCGGATACAAGACCGAAGGTGTTATCCCTTCCCGTGAGCTTTCCATCAAGCACGATGTCGACCCAGGTGAGGTCGTTCAGATCGGCGATGAAATTGACGCTCTCGTCCTCACCAAGGAGGACAAGGAAGGCCGCCTGATCCTGTCCAAGAAGCGTGCACAGTACGAGCGCGCTTGGGGCCAGATCGAGCAGCTGCAGGCTAACGACGAGCCAGTTATGGGTACCGTCATTGAGGTTGTTAAGGGTGGTCTCATCCTCGACATCGGCCTCCGTGGCTTCCTCCCAGCTTCCCTCGTTGAAATGCGCCGCGTTCGCGATCTCGACCCATACATTGGTCAGCAGATCGAAGCTAAGATCATTGAGCTCGACAAGAACCGCAATAATGTTGTTCTTTCCCGTCGCGCTTGGCTCGAGCAGACCCAGTCTGAGGTTCGCTCCGAGTTCCTGCACCAGCTGCAGAAGGGCCAGGTCCGCAAGGGTGTCGTCTCCTCTATCGTCAACTTCGGCGCATTCGTCGACCTTGGCGGTGTTGACGGCCTCGTCCACGTTTCTGAGCTTTCTTGGAAGCACATCGATCACCCAACCGAGGTTGTCTCTGTTGGTGACGAGGTCACCGTTGAGGTTCTCGACGTTGATCTCGACCGTGAGCGCGTTTCCCTCTCCCTGAAGGCCACCATGGAGGATCCATGGCGCGTCTTCGCTCGTACCCACGCTGTTGGCCAGATCGTCCCAGGTAAGGTCACCAAGCTTGTTCCATTCGGCGCCTTCGTTCGCGTTGAAGAGGGTATCGAGGGTCTCGTTCACATCTCCGAGCTCGCTGAGCACCATGTTGAGGTTCCTGACCAGGTCGTCAAGGTTGGCGACGAGGTTATGGTCAAGGTCATCGACATTGATCTCGAGCGTCGTCGTATCTCCCTCTCCCTCAAGCAGGCTGATGAGGATTACACCGAGGAATTCGACCCATCCAAGTACGGTATGGCTGATTCCTACGACGAGCAGGGTAACTACATCTTCCCTGAGGGCTTCGATCCTGAGACCAACGAGTGGCTCCCAGGCTTCGAGACCCAGCGTGCTGAGTGGGAGGCTCGCTATGCTGAGGCAGAGCGTCGCCACCAGGCTCACGGCGTTCAGGTTGCTAAGAACCACGCTGCTGCCGCTGAGGCTGCTGCTAAGAACGCTGAGAAGGATGAGTACTCCTCTGAGCAGCCAGCTGCTCCGGCTGCTGCTCCAGCTGAGTCCACCGGCTCCCTTGCTTCCGACGAGCAGCTTGCTGCTCTGCGCGAGAAGCTCGCTGGTAACTAATTCTCCGCTTACGCGTCGAATTAGTTACGTAGTTTATGGAGACCCCATCTTCGGATGGGGTCTTTTTTTATGTTCTGAGCAACCGGTATTCCTTCTTGAATGGAACTATGTGGCTCGTGGCCATACTTCTCGGACAAACTGTGATTTTTTACATACTCTTGTTTGGACAGGCTACACACCAAACGTGTTAGTGCAATATGCTGCAAGTATACTTGTGCCGGAAGTGGTACATGTGGCGAATCTCACTCGCACATGTTGGAAAACGGGCAAATTTTATGTGGTTTTAGCAACATTAGCTATGTGAACTGCTTGTATTCGGGTTAATTTGAGACTACAGTTGTACTGTTGTTTCAGCCTAGTTGTTTATTTCCAGCTGAGCTTCCTGAAAATTTCATTTCTAATAGATAAGGAAGGTTGCCATGGCGACGAAGATTGCCACTACTGCGCAGCTTATTCTTGAGAAGGCCGGCGGCGCTAATAACGTCGTGACCCTTACTCACTGCGCAACCCGTCTGCGCTTCCAGCTCGCAGACCAGTCCAAGGTTGACAAGGACGCTATTGACGCTGATCCTGATGTTCTGGGTGTGGTGCTGCAGGGCACCAATGGCCTCCAGGTCATTATGGGTGGTGGCGTTGCTGATTATTATCACGAGATCATGCAGCTGCCAGGTATGGCTAACAAGGCTGGTGCTTCTGAATCTGAGGCTGCCGCTCCTCAGGAGGAGAAGGCTACCGGTTGGCGTGGTCGCGTGGACTACTGCTTCGAGTTCCTCTCTGATACCTTCCGTCCAGTTCTGTGGGCTCTGCTCGGCGCTTCGCTGATCATCACCCTGCTGGTGCTGGCCGATACCTTCGGCATCCAGGACTTCCGTGCTGAGAACCAGCCACCAAGCTTCCAGTTCATGCACGCCATGTGGAAGTCCGTTTTCTACTTCCTCCCAATCATGGTGGGTGCAACTGCTGCTCGTAAGCTGGGTGCCAATGAGTTCGTTGGTGCCGCTATCCCAGCAGCCCTCCTGACCCCACAGTTCCTGAGCCTTGGTTCTGCCGGTGACACCATTCACGTCTTCGGCCTGCCAATGATCCTCAATGACTACTCCGGTCAGGTCTTCCCTCCAATGATCGCCGCTATCGGCCTCTACTGGGTTGAGAAGGGTCTGAAGAAGATCATCCCTACCGCAGTGCACATGGTCTTCGTGCCATTCATCTCCCTGCTGATTATGATCCCGCTGACCGCCTTCCTGCTCGGTCCATTCGGTATCGGTATTGGTAATGGCATTTCCGCTCTGCTGAGCGCTGTGAATAACTTCTCCCCATTTGTTCTCTGCATCCTGATTCCTCTGCTTTACCCATTCCTGGTGCCACTGGGTCTGCACTGGCCACTTAACGCCATCATGATTCAGAACATTGCCACCATGGGTTATGACTTCATCCAGGGCCCAATGGGTGCATGGAACTTCGCTGCTTTCGGTCTCTCCGCTGGTGTTCTCGCTGTCTCCATCCGTGAGAAGAACTCCCAGATGCGTCAGATGACCATTGGTTCTACCATGGCTGGTCTGCTCGGTGGTATTTCTGAGCCAACCATTTATGGTGTTCTCCTTCGCTTCAAGCGCACCTACCCACCACTTCTGGCCGGCTGCTTCTCCGGTGGTCTTGTGATGGCTCTGTGGGGTACCATCACCGGTAACTCCATCATTGCTAATGCCTTCGTGTTCACCTCTTTGCTGACCATTCCTGCCATGACCCCAATGGCTGGTTATGCACTGGGTATTCTCGTTGCCTTCCTGGTGACCTTCTTCTGGGTATTCTTCTTCGATTACCGCTCCAAGGAGGAGAAGGCTGCTGTTCTGGCTCAGATCCGTGGCGAGGCTCCTGCCGCTGCTGCTGAGGAAGAGCCACAGGCTGAAGAGAAGGCTGAATCCCCAGCCGATGCCGCTCCTAAGGCTCCAAAGCCAGCTTTCGTTCCTGGCGCTCAGATCGAAATTGCCTCCCCACTTGAGGGCCAGGCTGTTGCCATTGAGGAAATCCCTGACCCTGCATTCGCCTCCGGTGCTCTGGGTAAGGGTGTGGCTATCTGGCCAACCACCAACACCGTGGTTGCACCAGCTGATGCTACCGTCCTTGCTGTCCAGTCCTCCGGCCACGCTGTGGGCCTGGCTCTGGACTCCGGTATTCAGATGCTCATCCACGTCGGTATTGACACCGTTCAGATGAATGGCGATGGCTTCACCGTCCACGTTGAGCGCAAGCAGAAGGTCAAGAAGGGCGACCTGCTCATTACCTTCGATCCTGAGAAGATCAAGGCCGCTGGTTACCCACTGGTCACCCCAGTCCTGGTGTCCAACACCAAGAAGTTTGGCAATGTCGAAGGCTTCCCAGCCGAGCACGTCAAGCAGGGCGACCACATCATCACCACCACTGCTAAGTCTGAGTAATTCAGACCTCGCACATAAAAATCGGGAGAGTTCCATTTGGAACTCTCCCTTTTTATGCCTTCTATGCAGGAGCTCGCAATTAATAGAACTAGCTACTCAGGGTGAAGATCATACCCAGAAGTGCCCAGATCGCCAGGAATGGGGAGAAGAGCACAAGTAGGAAGCGAACGAGCAGGGTCTGCGCGGGCTTATTTGGTACATAAGGCTGCTGGTCCTTGTTGGTACCTTGGCCGTTGCTCTCATCCTTGTTTTCGATCTTGATGTTCTTATCGAAATCCGGGTCCGCAGGATCGGCAGGAATCTCCGGGACAAAACCGGAGTAATTTGCGTACTTCACAAGAGCTTCATTGATGGCTGTGCGCAGTGTGGCAGGGTCGGCAATATCTGTTCTCGAGAACTTTGCAATTTCCTTCTTGCATAGGTAGGACGTGCACAAACCGGCAGTGGTCCCGTCGCGTTCATAGAGTCCGACCAGTGCCTCAATGCGAGGCTGCAGAGCACCAATGGCCTTGGCATTATCCAAGGTCTGCTGGCTGCTCAAATCAGGGGACTTCTTCTTCACGGTATTCAAGGCCCTGGCATATGCCGCGAATTGATCTTGACTCAGGTTGAGCGCCACGAGCTGATCTACTTCAGGAATATAGTAGTTAGCATTTTTCGCGGTGCTGATAGCATTCTGCAGGCTATCCAAACTATCCGGTTCCCTCAGAGTCTGCTCGGCCTTCCATGCCTCCGGCGACATCAATTCATACAAGCCATATGGCACTAGGTATGTGAGCTCTGACTTCTTCGAGTCCAAGATGGAAGCCAGCTCATTCGAGAGTCTCATCAACTGCGATACTGTTGCAAACTGCGAGTCAAGATTAGCCATTGTAGTTTGGCTAATGAGCGACTGCGCGAACTTAGTATTTATCGGGTTAAATTGCCCGTACCCGGTCAAACCGCTATAAGTACTGGAATACTGCGTGTGCTGGTTAGAAAGAATGTACTGGGCAACAGAGTCTTCACTCAGTGAGTCCAGCCACTGTTGACTTAGATTGATCGCCGAATACAGATAGGTATTGACGAGGCGGCTCATATAGGATTTCGCACTTTCGCCCTCCTTACGGGCAGACCCCCAGCTGATGTCCTTTTCCGCAAGCCCGTATTTTTTCATGGTTGCGTTCCACGTTGAATACTTGTCCTTAGCCAGGTCCGCAATATATTTATCGACACGGAAGGCGTTGCTCACCACAGCCACGTTGAAGGCAGTATTGGCATTGTCGATGGAATCTTTAAAGACGGTTTGGTAATCGAGGAAGTCCTTACGAAGATCTGCTGTGGAGTTTAGCCCGTAGGATCCAATTGGTGAGCCACTGTTGGTCGTATAACCAGTCTTGGTGGCGAGGAGCTGCCAGTTGCCCTGCAAGTCCTTATACTCAATTTTCGCATTGATTGATGGGTAACCGGCAATTTCAGCCACGCAGATCTTTGGCTCACATTTCAGCGGGGCATAGCTGTTATCATCGGGTTCCGACTCATTGCTAGGCCAGAACTTTGCGCGGTACGTGCTCTTGTCCGTGTCATTATTGAGCATGAAGACTTGATATGCAGCATATGGCAATACGGTATCCGCAGTGGTTCGGCTCAGAGTGCTGAGGCTATAGGCCACATTGTCGACGGTGAGCGTGGAATTCTTATCTGCCACGAAGGTGAGATTATCCATGTCATCCATGGTTACGGTGTGCGTATAGCGCAGAGTGATGGAACCATTTGGTGGAGTCACGTCGGTATCACCGGTAGCGGCCTTCTCACCGGTACCATCATTGATGAACAAATCCCATCCGGCGATAGTCAGATTTTTCAGCGATACCGTCTTGTTTGCTGCCAGTCGCCCACCGCTAAGGGTGAAGGAGATAGTCACCTGATCGCCAGGCAGGGGAAGTGGTGGGTAATTCTGCTGGGTTGCACCAACGCGGTAGGTGTAATCAGCCGTAATCTTCTCGGCATTGGATGTGGAATCCGTCGTTTTGCCAACCGGCACTACGTAGAAGGAGCCTCTGGAACGAATGTCGACGTAGCGCTTATAGACACCTTCCGTTGCCACAGCAGCATGTGCGCTTGGGCTTAGGGTCGTGATATGCGTAAAAGCCAGAGCTGACGCGGGTAACGCAGCAATGGCTTTTCGGGAGTATCCAGTCATGAGGATAGACCTTTCTTTGAGTAGAACTACTGCGTTCAGGTCTATCCTACGAATCGATCAGGACATTAATATGAAATTCCTAAGGAACTGGCAGTTTTAGCTGCTCACGGTAGCACCCCAGGCTGCGGCAAGCTGGTCTTCCCACTCGACAATCTTCTTGCGTTCGCGACCCTCAGCCTCACCGAGGCGGCGCTCTTCGGCGTCGAGCTGGTGCCAGTCCTCCCAGGAGGTGGTGCGGATATTCTTTGACTCGAGGAAGTCATAGATGGCATCCAGTTCCGGCTTTGCTGGGGCAGCGAGCTTGCCCTCGTGGTAGTCCTTGAGCAGCAGGTCAATGGTCTCCTTGGCATCACTCTTGGTATTGCCAATCAGCCCCACAGGGCCGCGCTTAATCCAGCCGGTGGCATAAAGGCCAGGGATTGGGGTAGTGGAGTCAGCGCTTTCCAGGATGTGGCCGCCATCATTGGGCAGGACGAGCTTTTGGTCGTCGAAAGGCAAGCCAGGGACCGGATCGGACTTATAGCCCACAGCACGGTAGACCGCCTGAACAGGCCAGTCAGTGAATTTGCCAGTGCCTACCACATTGCCATCGCCAGTGAGTTTGGTGCGTTCGGTGCGAATACCGATGACCTCATTATCCTCATTGGTGAGCACCTCGACGGGGGATTCGAAGAGGTGAATGTGGAGCAGATGTGGGGCCTGCTTTGGTTCACGGATGGCGTAATGTTCCAGCGTCTGGCAGGTCAGATCGACGGCCTTGGATTCCTCACGGGCCTTGATGGAGGCCTCGTCATAATCGATGTCCTCGGGGCTTACGACCACATTGATGGTTGGGGAGTGGTCGAGCTCCTTGAGCTCCTGTGGGGTGAATTTGACCTGGGCTGGGCCACGACGGCCAAAGACGTGCACTTCACGGGCCTTATTTTGCTTGAGATTCTCATAGACATTATCCGGGATTTCGGTGACGTGGAGCTCATCGGCGGTCTTGGCGAGAACGCGGGAAATATCAAGGCCCACATTGCCCACGCCGACAACGGCGACCTGCTCCGCGCTTAGGTCCCAATTGCGGTCAAAGCGTGGGTTGCCATCATAGAAGCCCACGAATTCGCCGGCACCAAAGGAGCCCTTGGCATCAATGCCAGGAATTGGCAGGTCACGGTCGGCAACGGCGCCGGTGGAGAAAATAATGGCGTCATAGAACTCGCGGAGCTCATCGACCTCGACATCGCGGCCAATGGTCACATTGCCAATGAAGCGAATCTGTGGGTTATCCAGCACGCGGTGCAGGGCAGTGATAATGCCCTTGATGCGTGGGTGATCCGGGGCGACCCCGTAGCGAATCAGGCCAAAGGGGGCTGGCATTTGCTCAAAGAGGTCAATATGGGCCTCCGGGAAATTCTTGAGCAAAATATCCGAGGCATAAATGCCGGCCGGGCCAGCACCAATTACAGCAATACGCATGAGGGTCCTTTCGTGTACTAAGGGGTCTAGAAAGTGGATCAGAACTGGACAATGTGTTCTGTTTAAGACTACATAATATTTTTCTTTTTCACCAACAATAGGTTCTGACGTGGCGGTTTGTCTAGACTGAGCGTTCCGATTTGCATAGACCGGGCGGTATGTTTATGATTGGTAATCAACTTAGAAAATTGCATATTTAGATAGACTACCTAGTTCATTTAAGGAATTTATGACCGCCCCAACCCGCACCCGCACCCGCGCCCCAAAGCCCGAGGGCCAGTGGAAAATTGACGGCACCGAGCCGCTCAATGATGATGAGCGCCTCAAGCAGGAGTCACCCGCCCTGGAAGTGCGCGACCGCATTATTTCCCTTTATTCCAAGCAGGGCTTCGACGCCATCCCCGCCGAGGACCTCGCCCCCCGCTTCAAGTGGGTCGGCCTCTACTCCCAGCGCCGTCAGGACCTGGGCGGCGAAGAGACCTCTCGTCTTTCGAATGCCGAGTTGCAGGATAAATACTTCATGATGCGCGTGCGCTTTGACGGCGGCCGCGTCACCGCCGAGCAACTGCGCGTGGTCGGCGAAATCTCCCGCGACTTTGCCCGCGGCACCGCCGACTTCACCGACCGCCAAAATGTCCAGCTCCACTGGATTCGCGTCGAGGATGTCCCCGAAATTTGGAAGCGCCTTGACACTGTTGGCTTATCGACGCTCCTTGGTTGCGGTGACGTCCCCCGCGTAATCCTGGGTAGCCCGGTTGCTGGTATTGCGGCCGATGAGTTTATTGATGCAAGCCCGGCCATTGATGAGATTCTGGAAACCTATCTGCGCAATCCCGAATTTCATAACCTGCCCCGCAAGTTCAAGTCCGCCATTTCTGGCCGCCAGGATATTACCCACGAAATCCAGGACTTGGCCTTTATTGGCTCCGTGCATCCGGAATTCGGCCCTGGTTTTGATGTCTATGTGGGTGGCGGTCTTTCCACCAATCCTATGCTTGCCCAGCGCCTGGGTGTGTGGGTGCCACTGGACCGCGTGGCTGAGGTCTGGGCCGGGGTACTGAGTCTTTTCCGTGACTATGGTTTTAGGCGCCTGCGTAATAGGGCGCGCCTGAAGTTCCTGGTAGCCCAGTGGGGTGTGGAAAAATTCCGCTCCGTGCTCGAAAGTGAATATCTTTCGGCTCCTCTGGAGGATGGCCCTGCAGCCCCCGTCGATCCCCGTGGCCGCGATAATATCGGCGCCCACCTGCAAAAGGACGGCCGTTACTATGTGGGCGCCAAGCCCACTGTCGGCCACGCCACCGGCGAGCAGCTCATCGCCATCGCGGACTTGGCCGAGCGTTTCGGCCTTAGTCGTCTTCGCACCACCGTGGAAAAAGAACTCCTCTTCCTTGACGTGGAAGAATCACAGGTAGCCGCCCTCCAGGATGCACTCGATGAGATTGGCCTCTACGCCAGGCCTTCCGAATTCCGCCGAGGCATTGTCTCTTGCACCGGCTTGGAATTCTGCAAGCTGGCACTGGTGACCACCAAGGCCCGCGCCATCCAGCTTGTTGACCAGCTCGAGGAGCGCGTCGGTGACCTTGATGTCCCCATCAAGATTTCCCTCAATGGCTGCCCAAACTCCTGCGCCCGTACCCAGGTCGTCGATATTGGCCTCAAAGGTCAGATTGTCACCAATGATGCCGGCGAGCGTGTCGAAGGCTTCCAGGTCCACCTCGGTGGTGCCCTTGGCTTTAACTCCGACTGGGGGCGCAAACTTCGTGGCCACAAGGTCACCAGTGCTGAGCTCGATGACTATGTGGTGCGCCTTCTCACCAAGTACAAGGAGCAGCGCCATGAGGGCGAGCAGTTCCGCGACTGGGTAATCCGGGCAGCCGAGGAGGACCTCCAGTGAGCAGGGTAGAACCAAATCCAAACCGCCGCCACCCGCTGTACTGCCCCTATTGCAGCAGCGAGGCGCTCTTCCCCGAGGCCGATAATGACTTCGCCTGGTCTTGCTTGGACTGCACCAGGGTGTTCACCATCGCCTATATCGGCCAAAACGAGCCCACCAACCGACCCACCCGCAGCCTCTCCACCCACGAGGCCTACCTTCACTCACTAAAGGCTAATCATGTTTAATTTCCAGTCCGCCTCCACGGCCATCAAGCCCGGTCGCCCCGAGGTACACGACTTTGTTGCCCGCTTCGCCGATGACCTCTATGACGCCACAGCCGAGCAAATTCTTAGCACCGTCAACGAGCACTTTCCCGAAGAACTCGGCATCACAGTGACCCTCTCCATGGAAAATACTGTGCTGGCTGAGCTCGCCTCCCGCTACCTTCCACGGGCCGACTTCCTCTTCCTTGATACCGGCTTCCACTTCCCAGAAACCCTGCAGACCGCCGACCAGGTTGAGGCCCGCTACCCCCAGCGCCTGGTACGAGCCCAGCCCCTTCACCCCGACCAAGCCCCCGAAGGCACCTGGAAGGAAAACCCGACGCTGTGCTGCGATATTCGTAAAGTCGAGCCACTCAATTCCAGCCTCGCTAACTATGACGCCTGGGTCACCGGCCTTCGCCGCATCGATAACCCCCTTCGCGTCAACACCCCCGCAGTCGAGGTAGATAAGAACGGCAGGCTCAAAATCAACCCCATTGCCTCCTGGACCCTCGACGACACCGAAAACTACATAGAAGAACACAATCTCATCCGAAACCCGCTCATCGCCCAGGGTTATCCCTCCATTGGCTGCTTGCCCTGCACCCGCAAGGTCAAGCCCGGCGAAGACCCCCGTTCCGGCCGCTGGGCTGGTTTTAATAAAACAGAATGCGGACTCCACACCTAAAGGACAATCATGACCACAACACTCACTACACTCCCCACCCACCTCAAAGCCCTTGAGGATGAATCCATCGCCATTATCCGCGAAGTCGCCGGCCAATCTGATAAAGTCGCGCTCCTCTTTTCCGGCGGCAAGGACTCGGTGCTCGTCTACGAACTCGCCAAGCGTGCCCTTGGCGGCAAAGTCCCCTTCGAGCTGCTCCACGTCGACACCGGCTTCAACTTCCCTGAGGTCATCGAATTCCGCGACCGCCTCGTCGAGCGCGATGGCGTAAAACTGCGCGTAGCCCTTGTCCAAGACTGGATTGACCGCGGTATCCTCCAGGAGCGTCCCGACGGCTCCCGCAACCCCCTCCAGACCGTCCCACTGGTCGACACTATCGCCGAGCAAGAATATGACGCCGTACTTGGCGGTGCGCGCCGCGATGAAGAACGCGCCCGTGCCAAGGAGCGTATTTTCTCCGTCCGTGATGCCTTCGGTGGCTGGGACCCACGCCGCCAGCGCCCTGAGCTCTGGAACCTCTACAATGCCGCCCACGGCCCAGGCGAAAATGTGCGCGTATTCCCCATCTCCAACTGGACCGAGCTCAATGTCTGGGAATATATCCAGGCCCGCAATATTGAACTTCCTTCCATCTACTTCGCCCACCAGCGCCCCGTCTACGAGCACAAGGGCATGTGGATGATTGCCGGCGAGGGTGAACCTGAACTCAAGTCCGTGCGCTACCGCACCGTGGGCGATATGTCCTGCACCGGTGCTGTGGAATCCACCGCCATCACCGTGGGCGAGGTCATCGAAGAAATCAAGGCCTCCACCATCACTGAACGAGGCGCCACCCGCGCCGATGACAATATTTCCGAATCCGCAATGGAAGACCGCAAGAAGGAAGGCTATTTCTGATGAGCACCGATACTCTCCGCATCTGCACCGCAGGCTCTGTCGACGACGGCAAATCCACCTTCGTCGGTCGCCTGCTCTTTGACACCAATAACATCGCCGCTGATCAGCTTGAGGCCGCCAAGCGCGCCTCCGCCCCCGGCACCCTCGATCTTTCCTTGCTTGTCGACGGCCTTCGCGCCGAGCGTGAGCAGGGCATCACCATCGACGTGGCCTACCGCTACTTCCGTGCCTTCGGCCGCACCTTCATCCTGGCTGATACCCCTGGACATGTCCAGTACACCCGCAATACGGTGACTGGTCTCTCCACCTCTCAGGTCACCATTGTGCTGGTGGATATTCGCAATGGCGTGACCGACCAGACCCGCAAGCACATCAGCGTGGCACAGCTTTTGGGCATCAAGGACATCATTATTGCCGCCAATAAGATGGACCTCATTGACTGGGATGAAGCGCGCTTCAATGCAGTCGCCGCCGATATTGCAGCCATCGCGCCAACCGCCACCATCGTGCCAGTCTCTGCGCTCACCGGTGACAATATTGTCACCCGAAGCGATGCCGCCGCCTGGTACACCGGCCCAACCATTGCCGATATTCTCTCCACCATCGAGGTCGCCCCGGAAGCCCACGCTTTCCGCTTCCCAGTCCAGTACGTTCTGCGCGATACCGAGGGCATCCGCTCCTATGCGGGCCAAATCGCCACCGGCACCATTCGTGTTGGCGATGAAGTCACCATCATCACCAATGGTTCCACCCATTCGACCGCCCACATTGCCGAAATCCGCACCACCGATGGTCCTGTGGATGAGGCCAGCGCTGGCAGCTCTGTGGAACTCGTCATCGACTCCCATGTGGACATTGCCCGCGGGGATCTCATTGCTATCACCCCACCCGAGTCCACCCGCGAACTTTCCGCCACCGCCATTGGTCTTAGCGACCGCACCCTGGACACCACCAGCGGCATCCTCAACTTCCGCTACGGCACGAGCCTCGTGCGCGCCCGCATCCTTGATGGCGAAATCACCACCAATGGCCTCGACCAGGTCCGCATCCAGCTTGCCAACCCACTGCCTATCGAGCCTTATGCCGCCCGCGGCGCCGTCGGCTCCTTCCTCCTCATCCACCCCGCGTCAGGGGATACCCTAGCCGCTGGAATTACCGCATAATCCCTACACAAAAGACACAAGGACACACCATGCTCGTTACCCTCGCACACGGCTCCCGCCACCCCCAGGCGGCCCCCTTGATTAGTGAACTAACCGAAAACTGTGCCCGTAGCCTTGGTGTTTCCCATATGTGCCTTGACCTACTCGAACCCAACCTCGAGCCCCTCACCCACGCGCTCGATGCAGGCCAGCAGGTCACCATTGTTCCGCTCCTCTTCACCCAGGCATTCCATGCCAGGGTGGACATCCCGGCCCTCTTCGCCCCAGTCCACGACCGTTACCCAGAACAGGTCCACCTCACCGAGATTCTCGGCACGGGCGAAGACATGGCCGCCCTTATCGCCAAGCGCGCCACCCAGGACGCCCCTGATGCCCAGGGCTATATCCTCTACGCCGTTGGCTCTTCGCGCAAAGCCGCCAATGAGGCCGTCAAGGATCTCGCCCAGCGCGTCGCCCACATTCTTAACAAACCGGTTCGGGTCCACTTTGCCACAAGCAGCAGGGGAGTCATGCCGGAAAAGACCGAGCACATCATTCCGCTCTTTAGCACCCATGGCCTACTGCTGGACAAAATCAACAACTGTCCGTCCGTCAGCCAACCACTCGGCCTTGACCTCCACGACATTATCCTCAACCGCTACAGCTCCAAGGACTCCAAATGAAACCCGTATACCTCTACACAGCCATCGCCGGCGCCATCGCCCAACTCATTGACGGCACCCTCGGCATGGGCTTCGGTGTCACCTCCACCACTGTGCTGCTTTCACTAGCAGCACTTAGCCCCGCCGTTGCCTCCGCTGTGGTCCACACCGCCGAACTCGGCACCACACTCGTCTCCGGTGCCAGCCACACCCGCTTTGGCAATGTGAACTGGAAGGCCGCAGCGTTGCTCGGTGTGCCCGGCGCAATCAGCGCCTTTATCGGAGCCCTGCTGCTCTCCCATATTTCTACCAATGCTGCTAAGCCTTTTACCGCCACCATCCTTGTGGGCATCGGCATCTACCTGCTCGTTCGCTTTAGCTTCGGCCGCGTGCAGCACCACTTCAGCGGTCGTCTTCGCCCCAAGACCCTGGTTGGTATCGGCCTTTTCGGTGGCTTTATCGACGCCACCGGAGGCGGTGGCTGGGGCCCTATTACGTCCTCCAGTCTCATGGCCCTCGGTGATCACGAGCCGCGCAAGGTGGTCGGCACCGTGAATACCGCTGAGTTCCTCGTCACCCTGGCTGCCACTATTGGCTTTGTTATTGGCCTGTGGCACGATCTGGCCGCCCACTTCTTGCTTGTTATTGCGCTGCTCATTGGTGGTGCCATCACCGCACCTATTGCTGCGTGGTGCGTGGCCCACTTCAATTCCCGCAGCCTTGGCGGGTTGGTGGGCACCATTCTCATTACGCTTAATATTTCCAAGGTGTTGAGCCTGATTAATGTTCCCACCGAAGCCATCCACTCCATCCAGTGGTCTGTGGCCATTATTGGTGTGCTGCTCTCGCTGCGTGCTTATGCGCGCGCCCGCAAGGCACTGGCCCCGGAGCCAGTCTTAACTTCGGCCTAGAGTAGGCGTAAAGTAGAGGTATGTTGCGCATCGGATTAACAGGAGGCATCGGCAGCGGCAAATCCCGTGTATCCGAACTCCTTGAAGAACAGGGCTTTTATATTGTCGACGCCGATAAGGTTGCCCGCCAGATTGTGGAGCCAGGTCAACCGGCACTCCAAGACCTCGTAGATGAATTCGGCGAGGTCATCCTCAAAGAAGGAGGCCGGCTTGACCGCCAGGCCCTTGCCCATATTGTCTTCACCGATGAAAATTCCCTCCATTTCCTCAATGAGGTTACTCATCCGCGTATCCGGGAGGCCATGGAGCAGAAGATCGCCGAGGCGGAGGCTGGCCCCTATGAGGGAATAGTCTTTGATATTCCCTTGTTGTATGAGAATGGCCTCAAAGATGACCCGCTCTATAAATTCGACTATATCTTTGTGGTCACTGCGCACCCTGAGACCCGCATTACCCGTCTTGTGGACTACCGCCACATGAATCAGGAGGATGCCCGTCGTCGTATTGCCGCCCAGGCAACAGAGGAGCAGCGCAATAGCATAGCCGATTTTATTATTGACAATAATGGTGATCTGGAGGATCTCCGCGCCCATGTCGCGGTAGTACTACATAATGTCCGAGCGCTTTAAAGTAATCAGTGAATATCAGCCTGCCGGTGACCAGCCTAAGGCCATTGCGGAGCTCGCCAAGCGTGTGGAGCGTGGCGACCGCGATATTGTTTTGATGGGTGCCACCGGTACCGGTAAGTCCGCAACTGCTGCCTGGTTGATTGAGAAAGTCCAGCGCCCAACCTTGGTTCTGGCCCCAAATAAGACCCTGGCCGCCCAGCTTGCCAATGAGCTTCGCCAGCTTCTGCCCAATAATGCGGTGGAATACTTCGTCTCCTACTACGACTACTACCAGCCGGAAGCTTATATCGCTCAGACCGATACCTTTATTGAGAAGGACTCCTCCATTAATGAGGATGTGGAGCGCCTGCGCCACTCGGCTACTTCCGCACTGCTCACCCGCGAGGATGTGGTTGTGGTTGCCTCCGTGTCCTGTATTTATGGTCTGGGTACCCCACAGAATTACCTCGACCGCTCCATTATGCTCGAAACCGGGGTGGAGATTGACCGCAATGCCTTCTTGCGCTTCTTGGTCGATATTCAATATAGCCGCAATGATGTGGCCCTCGAGCGTGGTACTTTCCGCGTTAAGGGCGATACGGTTGACATTATTCCCGCCTATGAAGAGCTCGCTGTTCGTGTGGAATTCTTCGGCGATGAGATTGATGCCCTGCACTATATCAACCCGCTGACTGGCGATATTGTCAATACCCAGGACTCCATTCGAATCTTCCCAGCCACCCACTATGTGGCCAGCCCCGAGCGAATGAAAAAAGCCGTGGAGGATATTAAGGAGGAGCTCGCAGCTCGCCTCCAAGAGTTCGAGAATCAAGGAAAGCTCCTCGAAGCGCAGCGTCTTCGCATGCGCACCGAGCAGGATATTGAAATGATCCAGCAGCTTGGATTCTGCTCTGGCATTGAGAACTACTCTCGCCATATTGATGGCCGCGCGCCCGGTGAAGCCCCGGCAACCCTGCTCGACTATTTCCCCGAGGGCTTCCTCACCATTATCGACGAGTCCCACGTCACCGTCCCACAGATTGGTGGCATGTATGAGGGTGATGCTTCCCGTAAGCGCAACCTTGTCGACTTTGGTTTCCGCCTGCCTAGTGCCCTGGATAACCGACCACTGACCTTTGATGAATTCGAGCAGCGCCGTGGCCAGATTATTTATATGTCGGCCACCCCTGGTGATTATGAGCTTCAGCACTGCCATGGCGATGTGGTCGAACAGGTCATTCGCCCAACCGGTCTGGTAGATCCGAAGGTCAGTGTGCGTCCAACCAAGGGACAGATCGATGACCTCATCTCTGCTATTGAGGAGCGTGTGGAGCGCAATGAGCGCATCCTTGTTACGACACTCACCAAGAAGATGGCCGAGGATCTGACCGACTATATGCTTGAGCACGGTATCCGCGTGCGCTACCTGCACTCTGATGTGGATACCCTCCAGCGTGTGGAGTTGCTGCGCCAACTGCGCCTGGGTGAATATGATGTGCTGGTGGGTATTAACCTGCTGCGTGAGGGCCTCGACCTTCCAGAGGTTTCCCTGGTGGCCATCCTTGATGCCGATAAGCAGGGCTTCTTGCGCTCCACCAAGTCCCTCATCCAGACCATTGGTCGCGCAGCCCGAAATGTCTCCGGTGAGGTCTACATGTATGCGGATTCCATCACCCCATCCATGCAGGAGGCCATCGATGAAACCGAGCGCCGCCGTGAGATCCAATTAGAATATAATAAGAAGCATGGGATCGACCCACAGCCATTGCGTAAGAAGATTGTCGATATCCTTGAAGAAGTGGAGCAGTTCCACGCCGAAGAGCAGGCCGAAAAGCCTCGCTCCAAGGACCGTGGCGCCCCAACCCAAGAGCGTATCGACGAACTCACTGAGCAAATGCGCAGCGCGGCCGTTGACCTTAACTTTGAATTGGCAGCGCGTCTTCGTGATGAAATCATGGAGCTCAAGAAAGAGCTACGCGATATGAAAGACGCAGGAGTGATAAGGTAAAGAATTATGAAAACAATCGTAGTTGGTACTGACGGTTCTAAGTCTTCCGCCCTTGCCGTTGAACGTGCTGCCACCTTGGCTGCCGCTCTCGGCTCCAAGCTTGTTATTGGTAGTGCATACTATGAATCTCGCGAAGCTGCCCAAAATACGCTCCGTCGCGATTCCGTCTCCGTTATTGGCCCAGAGCATGCCGAGGAGAATCTCACCAAGGCCGTGGAGCTTGCTAAGTCCCTCGGTGTGAGCGATATTTCCACCATGGTTCGCCCAGGCACTCCAGTGCATGCACTGATGGAGATTGTGAAGGAATCCGATGCCGATTTGCTCGTCGTGGGTAACCGTGGCATTAACTCCCTTACCGGTCGCCTTCTTGGCGATGTCCCAACCGAGGTCGCCCGCAAGTCCCGCGTGGACGTCATGATTGTTCACAGCGTCGACTCCTAAAACAACTGCATTGACAATCACAACGAAAGTCGCAGACCTGCTTTTTGCTGACAGGGCTGCGACTTTCTGTTATTATTTATCAGTCTTCATAATATTTTTCATAACTACTGAAAGGCTGATGAGTGTCACGATCAACCTATGACCTCTATGAGCTGATGCAGCTCGATCGCTCCCAGAGCTCCCAAGAAATTGCTACCTACCTGCGCAGCTGGCTTGCCAGCCTCGACCCAAGCGATACTGACCAGTGGGATCAGGTGAGCCTGGCAGTCCAGATTTTCTCCAATGATGAGCTCCGTGCTGGCTATGACCGCATGCTCGGTGACGAGACCTTCGGCGACTTTGACTTCAACCAGATCCGCGCTCTCGCTGCCACCGGTAAGCTCGGCCAGCGACCAAAGCTGCCTACGCCGCTGATTGGTACCGCACTGTGCTTCCTCGTGGACCTGATTGTCAGCATTGTGGTTCTCATCCTGGCAACCAAGTCCTGGGCTATCGCCTCTGCACTGGTTAATTTCTTCTTGTATAGCGTTTCAGATAGTGAAAAGGACATCACTGTTGCTCACTGGGTCCATCCTGGTTTGATCGGCGCCGTCATTGCCACAGTATTTTTCCTTCGATTTGTGGTGCTCTTCAGCTCCCTGTGTGGTTTCACCTTCAGCAAGTTTGTGTATGTTCGTGAATTCTTCACCATTCTATGGGTTGCATTCATTATCTTCACTGTCATCTCACTGTTCTTCCTTCACGACGTTCAGTACGCTTTGCACATCAAGGATCCTTCGAGCACCGTTTTGAAGCAGCTCGCCGAGCTTGCAAAGTTCAACAGCGCCTGGTGGGGTGCCATTAGCCTCATCGGCCCTATTGCTGTTCTTATCGGTCTTTACTTCCCAGGTACCTGGGAGTTCAACAAGAACCGTGGCAAGGTGCGTTATAGCTTCCTCGGTAAGGAATTCTAAAATTCCTGCATAAGCCAAAGGGCATGGGTTTTATCCCATGCCCATTTTTTATATGTAGTCCTGCTCTGATTGAGGTGTGCGGCCGACCTTCCCCTCGATTCCCAGCTGCTTCATCAATTTGCGGACTACATGTTCTCCCACCTCAAATCCCTGCTCAGCAAGGTATTCCATAATTCTGGCAGAACCCCACCTCTTTTTACTGGCCAGATATTTGTCATAGATGAGCTCTATCAGCTCATTCTCAAGCTCTGTGTCTGGCACATTTTTGAGGTTGTAGTAGTAGGTACTGCGTGAAATTCCCGCTGCTGAGAGCAGATGATCAAATCCGTGCTCCGAGCGCAGTTCCCAAATAACTCGGGACCGGTCGTGTCGAGTCGGATTTCGGTAGTGACGCAGGTTGCGGTTATACGCTCTATGCGCACGCCGCTTTAAGGTCTCCTCATTCGGCGGACGAGGCTTTCGGCTGAGATTTTCTCTATATGCTTCCATAGAGTCATTTTGTCACAACCGAAGCCCAAATGGAAGACCTTTTCACTAAGTTATGAAAACTTTTTAGGAGCGGTTAGAATACCAAGTCCAATTAGCCTGGGCAAGGGTGTCAGAGTTCTGCTGAACACGCAGCTGGTTATTGTCCAGAATGATGGTGTACGGAGAGCTGTTGACGTAGAAGGTGCTGCCGCTACGCGATACCGACTGGCTGGTGAGCGTACCACCATCCCAGTCAGACTTGTAGTAGAGCGAGTCAGTGGAATTCCTACACACAACGACAGTGCCGTGGTCACGCGAGTAACCAAGGAAGACAGCATTATCAGCGCCATTGCAGGAAGTGTACTTACCGGTAAAACCAGCGATAGTGTTGGCTGGCTGTTCACCCGTGCTGACTGTGGTGGATGGCGAGGTGCTCCTCGTGGTGCTCGTGCTCGAGCTTGTTGAAGCACTCTGTGAAGTCGAGGTGACAACCACCGTCTCCGTACCGCTGGAGCTATCACTACCCAGGGCCAACACGCCCTTCCAGAAGAGGAAGGCAACCACGACAATAGCCACAATCACAATGGCAGCAACAGCAATGATGATGGCAATCAGTGGGCCATTGGACTTACGCTGTGGCACCATGCCGGGCATCATTGCAGGATTCTGACCAGGAGGGAACTGGCCATTGCCACCACTTGGTGCAGTCTGTACTGGTGGGGTTTGTACTGGCTTTGGCTGCTGGGCCGGGAAAGTGTCCGTCTTAGGAGCACGCTGCGCACTAGGAGGCACACGGCGCGGTGGCACCTGAGCCTGCACAGGAGGAAGCTTTGGAGTCTCGACCTTAGGAACCACCGTTGTTGGTTCTTCCACCT
>JAUMUD010000061.1 GCA_030530875.1 Corynebacterium sp. | reverse complement strand
AGAACACTGCAGCTGCTGCTCAGAATGCTGCCGCTGTTAGCCGTGCTACCGGTCGCCTCGCTGTAACCGGTACCCAGGCAGGTCTCATGGGCCTCGTCGGTATGGTTCTGGTTGCTCTCGGTGGTGTGTTCGCATTCCGCCGCAAGAAGGAGAACTAAGAAGCAGAACCTTGGCTAATTCCTGATACTCAGAATTACCCAAGTTAGCTAGCTTCTAAGTGCCCTGCACGATTATGGTCGTGCAGGGCACTTTTTGTTTGTAGCGGTTAGAGAAGCACGGGTCAGAGTAGAAGTAGTGGCAGCCCGAAGGCCTGCGGTATTTATTCGGGAGACATATGCTGTCGCTGCGGCATGCTCCAGAATCCAGCGCAAGCCGTTCTAAGATCGGCAAATGTGCAGATTTGTGCTGGTCCTTGTTTATGCCTAGTGCGCGCCAGCGGTAGTTGTTGTGATGAATTAGGGTGCCTGATTGCGTGAGCGTGACTAGGGGCGGTGGGGAAAGCTGACTACTTTTTGCCGCAATTCATGGTTGCCTGGCGGATTGTCATACAACATCACAATGGCAGGGAGTTGGGATGCTTAGATAGCATTCAGCTGTTCATGGGGGATAGTGATGATTCGAGTGGTTGACACATCCGTGGGCTAGTCCCGGACGATTCGGGGCAGGAGGGCGCAAGAAATGGTCGTGCGTAAACAGTCGTGTGACCTGGGGTGCGAAAACAAAACTGTGATGTTGCCGGGGTGGGGACTCACGCCCGTAGCTTTTTAGTAGGCAGCCACTGTTGGGCTTGTGGCGGTGCCTAGAGGCTTGCAGTGAGGCGCTGTGAGGCGGCCTTCAGCATATCGCCCCAGAGTGCACCAGGGTGTGGGCGCAGACGCTCAACGGGGCCAGAGACGGAGAGAGCAGCGAGGAAATTGCCGGCAGGGTCATGGATTGGGACAGAGACCGAAGCCAGGCCGGGTTCACGCTCACCCACGGATTCAGCAAAGCCGAGGCGGCGGACATTATCAAGTTCATTCATAGTAAAGACTGCCTGCGGGGCAATGGCATCACGCAGTGACTGCGGGCCATAGGCAAGGAAGATCTTGCCCGAGGAGCCAGCCGAGAGTGGCATGCGGGAGCCAACGGGAACAGTATTCTGAAGGCCTGATGGTGGCTCAAAGGAAGCAACACAGGTGCGCATAAGGCCAGTGAGCTTATAGAGCTGAACAGATTCACCAGTTTCTTCCATGACAGCAGTCATCACTGGGGAAGCAGCATCAATCAATGAATCCGAACCACGGGCAGCAAGACTGGTAATACCGGCACCAATATCCCAGCGGCCATCGGTCGTGCGGCTAAGGAAGCCATGGACTTCCAAGGCGCAGGCCAGACGGTGGGCAGTAGCGCGAGGTAGTGAGGTCTTTTCGCAGAGTTGTGCCAGGCTTAATGGCTTATCGGCGATAACATTGAGGATGAGTGCAGCGCGGTCAAGGACCTTAATGCCACTCTCCGCTTCATCGAATTGTCCCATGCCACGATATTATCATGTCCACTATATGAGATGTGGTAACTGTGATGTTGGATTATTCACAGGGGGCTTTTTCAGGGCATATGTGTGTATTTTATGTAGTAGTATGAATCCATAGTTTTATCTAGGAAAGATCTCTAGTGTAAAAGCACATATACTCCTCTAATGAATTTTTCGCAAAATTTCTGATGTCTGAGCAGGTGTAACATGTAAATCCTATTTGCGCATTGGGATTATTTAGTATTCATTATTGAATCATAAAATACAGTCTACTTTGGGTCTGGGCTGTGAAAATTTTCTCTTTTCCACCTTAGGGCAACGCGGCTTAGGGGCTTCAATCTCTTTACTGTGGTGTAATCCAGTAGCATGAGGCTATGACTATGGGCACTGGAGATGTGGCGCATATTGGCGTGGATATTGGCGGAACCAAGGTGGCTGCCGGGGTAGTGGCGGCGGAAGCGCCGACTTCGGTGTATTCCGTGGAGCCGCGCCCAACTAATGCGGTGCTTGGTGGTGAGGTCATTATGGATGTGGTATTCGCGCAGATTGACGCTACTTTAGCGCTCGCTCGCGAGCGTGGTTTTTCCGTTCGTGGCATTGGCATTGGTGCGCCAGGAGTAATTGATTCCTCTACTGGCGAGGTGGTTTGGTCCGCCCCGCATATGCCGGGCTGGCAGGGCATGCCCATTGGGGAACTAGTAGCCGCGCGCTTTAATCTTCCCGTAGTGGTCGATAATGATGTGCGCGTCATGGCCTTGGGCGAAGTGAATTATGGGGTTGGCTATGATGCCGACTGTATTGATGTTGCCGATTCTTCATCGGCAACGGCGTTTTTGCTCTCGCTGGGCACTGGGGTCAATGGTTGCTTCATTACTGATGGGGACGTGGCTAATGCGGGCTCCGGGGTGCGCAGTGAGTATGGCTTTGCGCTTTGCCCTGATGTATCGGGGCGGACGAGCTTTCTTAATAATGTGGGTTCAGGCTTGGCCATTGAGGATACTGTAGCCCGCGCTTTGGACCCGGATATGCTTTATTCCTTTGGTATTGATCCAAAGAGCATTTTAGCCTTTGGTGAGATTGACCCGACGGATCATGCAGGTGCCTGGGGTAGGGCACAGGTGCCGAGTTTGCGGGAGCTCATGCCCCTTATGCGTCAGGGACTATTCGGGGAAGCCTACCGCTTATTCCAGCGCTCCTTGGAGTGTGTGGGTGTCGGCCTTGCGGGCATTATCAATATGGTAGGCGCGGATCGCATTATTCTTGGCGGCGGAATTGGCACCTTGCCGGAATCCTATGAGCCATTGGTATTGGGATATCAACAAGCGGCCATGCCGGAATTTAGTTCCGTCCCAATTAGTGTGGCCTCCTTGGGCAGCGCGGCACCGGTTATTGGCGCAGCTCATCTGGCGCGAATTAGGGCACGCTAAGTTTAAACCCGCCAAAAATTCCTCTATAATATCTCATATATTGAAATTGAACGTCTCATATTTTGAGATTATTTAGGAAAAGGAAGGTGGAAGTCCATGACCAGCCCCGTGGCCAAGCCATTAACCCTGGCTGAGAAAGTCTGGCGAGATCACGTAGTTGTACCAGGTGAAAATGGTGCACCAGACCTTATCTACATTGATCTTCAGCTCCTCCACGAGGTTACCAGCCCCCAGGCCTTCGATGGCCTGCGCTTGGCTGGTCGCAAGCTCCGCCGCCCAGACCTGACCCTGGCCACCGAGGACCACAACGTCCCAACCGAGGGCATTAAGACCGGCTCTATTTTGGAGATTAATGACCTGGTCTCCCGCACCCAGGTGGAAACCCTGCGCAAGAACGCCGAGGAATTCGGTGTGGAGATTTACCCAATGGGTAATGTCGAGCAGGGTATTGTGCACGTGGTTGGCCCACAGCTGGGCCTGACCCAGCCAGGCATGACCGTGGTCTGCGGTGACTCCCACACCTCCACCCACGGTGCTTTCGGCGCCATTGCTTTTGGTATTGGTACCTCTGAGGTGGAGCACGTTATGGCCACCCAGACCCTCCCACTGAAGCCATTTAAGACCATGGCCATCAATGTCTCCGGCGAACTCCAGCCAGGCGTAACCGCCAAGGACCTGATCCTCGCCATTATCGCCAAGATTGGTACCGGCGGCGGTCAGGGCCACATCATTGAATACCGCGGTGAAGCCATTGAGAAGCTCTCCATGGAAGCCCGCATGACCATCTGCAATATGTCCATCGAGGCTGGCGCCCGCGCCGGCATGATTGCCCCAGATGAGACCACCTTCGAGTACCTCAAGGGCCGCCCCCATGCGCCGAAGGGCGAGGACTGGGATGCTGCAGTAGAGTACTGGCGTTCCCTGCGCACCGATGAGGGCGCCGAGTTTGACACCGTGGTCGAAATTGATGGCTCCGCACTGACCCCATTTGTTACCTGGGGTACTAACCCAGGTCAGGGCCTGCCACTGGGCTCCACTGTCCCATCCCCAGAGGACTTCACCAATGATAATGACAAGGCAGCCTGCGAAAAGGCCCTGAAGTACATGGATCTGACCCCAGGTACTCCTCTTCGTGATATTGCCGTCAACACCGTCTTCGTTGGTTCCTGCACCAATGGCCGCATCGAGGATATGCGCGCCGTAGCCGAAATCCTCAAGGGCCGCAAGGTGGCCGATAGCGTCCGTATGCTCATCGTCCCAGGCTCCGAGCGTGTGCGTGAGCAGGCAGAGGCCGAGGGTCTGGGTCAGATCTTCGAGGCAGCCGGTGCCGAGTGGCGCCAGCCAGGCTGCTCCATGTGCCTGGGTATGAACCCAGACCAGATGGCCGCCGGCGACCGCTCCGCCTCCACCTCGAACCGTAACTTCGAGGGTCGCCAGGGTAAGGGTTCGCGCACCCACTTGGTCTCCCCACAGGTTGCTGCCGCCACCGCCATCCGCGGTACGCTCTCCAGTCCTGCTGACCTGGAACCACTGTCCGTCTAAGAGCCAACAAAGGAGAAAATACTAATGGAAAAGTTCATTACCCATACCGGCGTTGGCGTCCCACTTCAGCGTTCCAATGTCGACACCGACCAGATCATCCCAGCTGTCTACCTCAAGCGCGTGACCCGCTCCGGCTTTGAGGATGGCTGCTTCGCCGCCTGGCGCACCGACCCAAACTTCGTCCTCAACCAGGAACCATATAAGAACGGCTCCGTTCTTGTCGCCGGCCCTGATTTCGGCACCGGCTCCTCCCGTGAGCACGCCGTGTGGGCGCTCATGGACTATGGCTTCCGCGTAGTCTTCAGCTCCCGCTTCGCCGACATCTTCCGCGGCAACTCCGGCAAGGCCGGCCTGCTCACCGGCATCATGGAGCAGTCCGATATTGAACTTATCTGGAAGCTTCTGGAGGAAGAACCAGGCCGTGAAATCACCGTCTCCCTCGAGGATTGCACCGCCACCATCGGTGGCCACGTCTTCAACTTCGAGGTCGATGAGTACATCCGCTGGCGCCTCATGGAGGGTCTCGATGACATCTCCCTGACCCTGCGCAATGAGGAAGCCATTGCCGCCTACGAGGCCAAGCGCCCATCCTTCAAGCCAAAGACCAAGTAAAGGTCGCAGACCCGCAGGGCGCTGTTCTTAGCTTTTCGACGACTCCCCATCAGTTTCGCAACTGGCGGGGAGTTTTCATATGTAGCAAAGGTGCTAAATCTCCTATCAATATCTATAATGGCCGGTAGTGGTAGCACAACTACTACCACTTCTGGTTAACATGAGCCGGATACGTCTTATCTTGAAGGAGTCCCCGATGAAGACCCGCTTCTCTACCCGAGTTGTCGCTACTCTCGCCGCCACCGGCGCCATTATTTTCTCCGGCCTTGCTGCACCACAGTCTGAGGCACTTACCGTCAAGGAGGCCAACCCTCAGGGCTGCACCATTGAACTCGATGCCCGTGATACTGGTCTCTACACCCAAATCTTGCACGATTACGGTGTAGCTGTGGGTGACTTCTGGTCCCTTAACGCAGGTGCACTGGGTGTTGGGCTTGCTGCAGACTTCAGGGACAGCAACATCGCCGACACCGATAGGAATACTGCGGGATTCCTTGGTACCTACGGTGGTTACCACACCTACGAAGATATTCGCGGCCAGGCTGTTGACTATGCTGAGGGCACCCGCACCTTCGAGGATGACATGGGGATGCTTCAGTCCGAGTTGAGGGCGGATGGCTTTACCGCTGCGGCGGATGAGGCTCTTGCTATGCCAGGCCGCCTCGGCGTGCTGCCTAATGCCTATGCTCGAACCCTGCGCTCCTATTGGAATGGCTATTACAACCTGCGTGATGGCAATCTTGACCAAGAAGGCATGCGTCAGCTCGCCCTTCGCCTGCGCAAGGAGGACGTAGATAAGAATGCTGTGGTAATTGCTGCTACTTCCGACCTTTACCGCGCGACTGTTTCGGCTTGCGAGGGTTTGATTGGCTACCATCAGGAAAACTACAGCCTGAGCAATGATTTGGCCTCCACCATCAGCGCCTTGGCTCTGACCCCAGGCCAGTTCTACAATGCCCACGTAGTTCGCTTCCCATTTAGCCTCCTGCCTGCAGGTTCCTCCGTACCAGGCATGTAAGGTCAGTTTCGGGAATTAATGTCCTTACCGCTCGCTATAATCTCGGGTAGCAGAAGCATTTCCGCTACTGCCTCCGGCTAATAGTAGCCGGATGACTCTTCGCTCCAAGGAGTTCGAAATGAAGAACCACTTCTCTACCCGAGTTGTAGCTAGTCTCCTCGCCGCCAACACCATTCTGTTTTCTGGAATGAGTGCCCCACAATCCCAGGCCCTTACAGTCAAAGAGGCTAATCCTCAAAGCTGTACTACTGAGCTTGATGCCCGTGATATCGGTCTGTTTACCCAAGTCAGCCACGATGCGAATGTGGCCGCTGCCGATTTCTTTCTTTTCAATGCCGGCGCGCTTGGCCTAACATTCACCCAGTACGATCGGGATAATCTGCTCCTGAACCTGGACCATACAGCCGCCGATTATATTAACGGCTATTCTGGCTATGACACTAACCAGGCTATTCGCGAGACCTTCAGCCGGTATGTCTCTGATTCCCGCGTCCGTGATGGCATGCTCCAGACCATGGCTGGCGCCTTTTATGGCCACCTTGATGATGTACTGTACGCTGGCCCCGGTCGACTCGGCGTAACGCCTAATGCCTTTGCCCTTACGTTTGGGCGCTACTTTTCCCTCTACCTAGATATGAACCAGGACCCAACCATTGAGCAGTTGCGCAACCTGGCGGCTCTGATTCGCAAGGTCGATGTGGATACCACTGCTGTCCGCCTAGCAGCTAACCTCGATTTGCGCCGCGCAACTCTGGATGGCTGCGGGGCCGTCACCGGTATCAACAATGCCGACCTCAGCAATGACATGGCTGATAGCATCCGCGCATTGTCCCTGGCTCCTGGCCAGTTCTACAACGTCAAGGTAGTGCGCTTCCCATT
>JAUMUD010000060.1 GCA_030530875.1 Corynebacterium sp. | reverse complement strand
GTCACCTATGATCACCCCTGCTTGGAGCCGGTTTTGGAAAAAACTTTGGGCATTCCGCTCTTTCAGGAGCAGCTGATGAATATGGCGGTGGTTGCCGCCGGTTTTAGCGGGGCAGAGGCCGACCAATTGCGCCGTGCCATGGGCTCCAACCGCTCTATTAAGCGCATGGATTCGCTTCGCCGCCGCTTCTACCAGGGCTTAGAGGATACTCACGGCATTGTTGGTGAGGTCGCTGACAAGCTCTGGAATAAAATGCTGGCCTTCGCCGCGTATGGCTTCCCTGAATCCCACTCCCAATCCTTTGCCTTCCTGGTCTACTTCAGCGCCTGGTTCAAGCGCTATTATCCTGCGGAATTCTATGTGGGGCTGCTGCGCGCACAACCCATGGGCTTCTACTCCCCGCAGTCTTTGCTTGCCGACGCCCGCCGGCATTCACTCCAAATCCTGCCCATTGATCTCGCGCACTCTGGGGTTCAGGCCACAGTGGAGGATGGAGGAATCCGGGTTGGCTTCGACTTAGTAAAAGGACTCGGCGCCGATGCTGCTTCGCGAATTGTTCAAACAAGAGAGGAATATGCATTTGAGAGTATGGAGGATCTTGCGCGTAGGGCGAACCTCAATGCCAAAGAAATGGAAGCACTGTCACGCGCTGGTGTGCTAGCGGGACTGGGAGTGGAGCGTCGGCAAGCTATCTGGGAAGCACCCCAGGCAGCGCTCCATAATCAGGATAATTTAGCACTAAATATGGATCTACCTGCGCCAAGTCTACCTGGCATGAATCCCTTCGAGCTCATGCTGGCCGATATTGCGTATACCGGAGTCACTACCGAGCGTCAGCCAATGGAGTTTTTCCGCGAGAATTTGCGCAAGGATGGGATTCTTTCCGTGGCGGATTTATCGGACTGTGCGGATGGTACGCGTGTGCATATTGCCGGAATTATTACGCATAAACAGCGGCCACATACGGCCAATGGGGTCACATTTTTCTCCGTGGAAGATGAGACGGGAATTGCCAATGTCGTGATTAGCCAGGGCCTGTGGCAATATCAGAAGAAATTACTCAGTAGTGCGCAGGCGCTGGTCATTAGGGGTATGCTGCGAAATAATGGATCTATTTCCATTACTGCGGACAACTGTGAACTGCTGCAGGCGGCGCAGTATTTGAACCCTGGCTCGCGCGATTTCCGCTAAAAGTTCAAGGCCTTGAAAATTCTTGCCGATTAGGGCTAGAATAGAGCTTATGAAAATCATGTTCAATAAGCTGATGGTGATTAGCCTTGTGACCGTGGGGCTCGTGGCCTGTAGTAATCAGGCCCATGCGGAGGGTACAAAGATTATTGCCACGACCACGCAGGTCTGTGATTTTGTGAAGGAAATCGCTGGTAATGAGGTGCCGGTCGACCTTACCTGCCTTATTGCGCCCAATGCCTCGGCCCATGAATTTGAACCGACCAGTGAGCAGATGACGCAGCTATCGCGGGCTGATATGTTTATTGAAAATGGCCTTGGCCTTGAGGAATATATGGATAATGTCATTGATTCCTCTGGTTTTAAGGGTACGCGTGTGATTTCCGCCGGTGTGGATAAGGACGGCAATCGCGTGGCCGATGTGCAGGATGCTGTGACCCCTGAGCTTTGGCCTTTCCGTGATTCGGACCCGGATGAGGACTTTCTTTATGACCCGCATGTCTGGATGAGCGTTAATAATGCGATTATTCAGGTGAAAAACATTGGTGCCGCCATGGCCAAGGTGGATAGTGCGCATGCCGATGCGATTAATAAGCGCACCGCTGCCGTGGTGTCCTCCTATCAGGCGCTCGACCAGTGGATTCGTGACTCCTTCGCCACTGTGCCGGAGCCAAACCGTGTGCTCTTTACCAGTCATGATGCCTTCGGGTACTTCTGCAATGCCTATGGCATCCGCTATATTGGCACTGCGCTAAGTGACTTCTCCAATCAGAATGATGCCACTGCTGCGCATATTGCCCAGGCTGCGCAAGCCGTGCGCGATTCCGGTGCGGTTGCTATCTTTGGTGAGAATTCCAATAGTGCCAAGTCCATTGAGGCCATTGCGCAGGCTGCTGGCGTGACCGCTTATACCGATGATGATGCGCTCTATGGCGATTCGCTCGGCCCTAACCAGACCTACGCCGAATCCATGGTGCATAATGTAAACTTGCTGGTTAGTGCATGGAAAGGGACGGATCAGCCTGTTCCTGCCCAAGCAACCACAATTAATGCACAGTAACTTATTTAAACAAGACATATAGACGCACTCATCGATGACCACCCAGATTCTTGACTGCAAGGGCGTGAGTTTCAGCTACCCTGGTAGCGCTCCTGCCCTTAGCAATATCAGCCTACAGCTTGGAAAAGGCCAGTTCATGGCCATTATTGGGCCAAATGGTTCCGGTAAATCCACCTTCCTCAAGGGCATTCTCGGCCAACTCAATGCCAGTGGCGAGCTCCATGTCCCGGAGACCCGCCGCATCGGCTACGTGCCCCAAAGCACCACCATCGACCCGAGTTTCCCGATTAGCGCCATCCAAGTCGTGCGCCTGGGCATGCTTATTACTAAGCCCTGGTACAAGCGCCTGACTAGTTCAGACAAGTCGCGCGCACTTTCAGCCCTTGAGGCTGTTGGCTTGGCCGATCGCGCGAATCTGCAGTTTGGCACTCTTTCGGGTGGTCAACAGCAGCGTGTCTTGCTCGCACGAGCACTGGCCACCGATCCTGCATTGGTGCTTCTCGACGAGCCTTTCAACGGCCTTGATCAACCTAACCGTGATGCTCTTCTCGCCACCATTCATAACCTCAAAGCCCAGGGCGTCTCGGTAATTGCCTCCACTCACGACCTGGAACTTGTCGAGGGTATTGCCGACCAAGTGGCCATTCTTAACCGCACCCTGATTGCCTGTGGTGACCCTCATGAGGTCATGACTTCAGCCAATCTCGACGCCGCCTATGGAGCGGGGTATTATGCTCACTGAGCTTGCTGAATACCTGGCCATGCCCTATATTTACCGGCCGCTGATTATGCTCATAATTCTTGGCGTGGCCGCCGGCATTATCGGCGTGATTGTGAATCTGCGGGCCGCGGAGTTCAATGCTGAGGCCTGCGTGCACGCTATTTTCCCCGGCATTGTTATTGGTGCGCTTTTTTATGGGTTTAACCAGGTCCTGCCTTTTGCTAGCCTTGTGGGTGCCATTGTGGCAGTGGTTCTTACCTGGTTGCGGCGCCAAAGTGCCAATGCGGAAGCCGGTACTGCCATTGTGCTCGCCAGCTTCTTTGGTCTTGGCATTGTCATTTCCATGAAGAAGGGTGACATGTCTGGACAACTTGAGGCCATTATGTTCGGTCGCCTCCTTGAGGTCAATAGTGGCCGCATTGTGCAGGCGGCCATAGTCTGTGCCATTGCCCTCATCCTGATTCTGTGCAGCTGGCGCTACCAAGTGGCTGCTGCCTTTGAGCCGGATGCGCCGCGCGGAATCTGGTCCGACCTCATCCTTAATGCCGCCATTGCTGGTGTGGTTGTGGCTGCTAGCTCCGCTATTGGTGTGCTCCTTGTGCTTGGCTACCTGGTTATTCCCGGTGCGGCCGCGCGTATTATGAGTACCCGCATTGCCACCATGGTGCCAATCAGCATTGCCGTTGGTGTTGGTGGCGGCTTTATTGGCATCATCATTTCCTACTGGCCAGTTAGCCCCCAGGCCGTGGTCTCCCTTGCTCTCATTGGTATCTTCTTTGTGCTTCTTGCCGTGGTCAAGATTAAGGAGAAAGTCCAATGATGCTCGTAGTTCTAAGCCGACCAATCATCGAAATTATCCTGATTGGTATCCTGGCTGGCTGGGTCGGGGCCATTGCGTTGCTGACCAAGCACATCTTCTTTGCCGAGTCCATTACCCACTCCACCTTCCCCGGTGCGGTGTTGGGCGTGGTTATTGGTGGTGCGAATCCCCTCGCCATCTACGGTGGTGCGGCCATCATCTCCATCCCATTTTCTTGGCTCATGCATAGGCTCGCCCGTGTTCGCAGCTTGTCTACACAAGCTGCCGCGGCCATTGTGTTGACCTTCGGCTTTGCGCTGGGCTACTTCCTCAATAAGTGGTTCGCGCCCCTGCCCGTCAAAGTCGAAAGCTTCCTCAGTGGCTCACTTCTCACCGTCAGCTGGGATGACATTATTCTGGCCGGGGTTCTATTAGTGCTGGTCATTGCCATACTTCTGCAATTTCGTGGCCGCCTGATGGCTTTTGCCTTCGAACCCTATAGTGCCCCTCAGATGCGCCCCTTGGTGCTGGGACTGATTATGGTGACCGTCGTCAGCATGATTCCAGCAGTGGGTACAATCCTCTCCCTGGCACTTTTGGTGGCACCGGCAGCCATTGCCCGCCTGCTTGTCAATAATTACCGTCAGATCTTTATTCTTGCCCCGATTTTTGGTGTCGCTATTGGCCTAATCGGCCTTGGCATTGGTGTGCTCTGGGATTTGTCCACCGGTGGGTCAATCACCGTTTTTGCTGGTTGTGCCTATGGTGCGGTTAAATTAGCACATTCAATCCGGTCCCGTATGGGCGCCAAGGTAGGATAAGCTAAGATACTTTCTATGAAGCCCACCCATGTTACGGAGCTCCCGCTCAAGACCCAGGACTACCTCAAGCACATCTGGGATATCTACGAACACACTGGCCATGAGGCACAGCTCAAGGATATTGCGGCGCGCATGGGTGAGAAAGCCTCCACCGCTTCCGAGGCTATTAAGCGCCTTAGCGCCCTTGGCCTGGTCGAACACAAAAAATACGCCGGAATTGTGCTTACCGAACTCGGCCGTAGCTATGCTGTCGCGGTCGTGCGTCGCCATAGACTGCTCGAAACCTTCTTGGTCGAGGTCCTGGGCTACACCTGGGATGAGGTCCACGATGACGCCGAGTTGCTTGAACATTCAGTAAGCGATCGGCTTCTTGAGCGTATCGACGCTCACTTAAATTACCCTCTCCGTGACCCACACGGCGACCCCATTCCAACAGCGGAAGGTGAGGTTACGGAGGTCTCAACACGCTTCTTGGATAGCTGTGCGATCGGCGAAAAAATCTGGATTGACCGAATCCTCGACCATGAACCAGATGTGCTGCGCTATCTTGCGGAACTTCAGATTGTGCCTGGTACAGGCCTAGTTTTGGTTGAATCACCAATGCCAGGCATGCTCAATGTACGAAAAATTGATGAGGAAAATACCTTCAGCTTGACTACACAAGCTGCAGCCCTTATCGCGGTTAAATCCCAATAAAATCGAGCTGGCGCCAGGCCTCGTAGGCCGCCACGGCAGCTGCATTGGAGAGGTTCATGGAGCGGCGCGCGGGGAGCATCGGAATACGCACCTTATCCGTAATACGCGGATGATTAAGGGCGAATTCATCAAGACCCGTGGGTTCGGTGCCAAATAGTAGCGCATCCCCCATGCGATATTCCACATCAGTATGGCGGGTTGCGCCCCCAGTTGTGAAAGCAAAAACCCGACTTTCAGGTAGCATGTCTAAACAAGCTTGGAGGTTTTCGTGCACGGTTACATCGGCCAAATCATGATAATCCAAGCCCGCGCGACGAAGATGCTTATCGTCGAAATTAAAACCCAGCGGCCCACATAGGTGCAGATGCGCGCCCGTACCAGCACACATGCGAATCGCATTGCCCGTATTGGGCGGAATTACCGGCTGATCAAAAATAATATGGGCGTAGGGATTCTCAGTTAGCACTATTTCAGGATACCCAATTAAACTGGTAGTTGTGACTGCTACGAAACTTGACGGTAAACTCTACCGCGACGAAATTTTCGCTGACCTAAAGACCCGTGTGGATGCACTCAAGGCTAAGGGTATTACCCCAGGTCTTGCCACTGTTTTGGTGGGCGATGACCCTGCTTCCCACTCCTATGTGAAGATGAAGCACCGCGACTGCGAATCCATCGGCGTTAACTCCATCCGCAAGGATCTACCAGGCGATATTAGCCAGGAAGAACTCCTTGCCGTGATTGATGAACTCAATGCGGACCCAGCCTGCACCGGCTATATTGTGCAGCTTCCGCTGCCAAAGCACCTGGATGAAAATGCTGTGCTCGAGCGCATTGATCCTGATAAAGACGCTGATGGCCTGCACCCAGTTAACCTGGGCAAGCTCGTGCTCAATGAGCCAGCCCCGCTGCCTTGTACCCCAAATGGTGCAATTCACCTGCTCAAGCGCTTCGGCGTTGAACTCAATGGCGCCAAGGTTGTGGTGATTGGCCGCGGTGTGACCGTTGGCCGCCCAATTGGTTTGATGCTCACTCGCCGCAGTGAAAATGCCACCGTGACCCTCTGCCACACCGGCACCAAGGATCTCGCTGCCGAAACCCGCCAGGCTGATGTCATTATCGCCGCTGCTGGTGTACCGCACATGCTCACCGCGGACATGATCCGTCCCGGCGTGGCCATTCTGGATGTGGGTGTTTCGCGCAAGGATGGCAAATTGCTTGGCGACGTCCACCCCGACTGCTGGGAGGTTGCTGGCGCGATCTCGCCAAACCCAGGCGGTGTTGGCCCACTGACCCGCGCCTTCCTGGTACGTAATGTGGTTGAGCGTGCGGAGCGCGATGCCAAATAAGCCGGTCGAATCCGCGCAGGTCAACCCCAGTCCGAGGATAAATAATGTGGACAGCGGGGCAGAAAAGCCTGCCCCAAAGCGGCCCGATCCGCTCTTTAATCCGCATGATGTGAATCTGCCGCCCTCATTTTTGCCTACTCCGGTGCAGTGGGTTGGCATGGCCATCTTCTATATTTTGTTGGTGGCTGTGGTGCTACTCATTGTCCTTGAGCGCTGGCGCAGGTCCACATTCACGCTCGGTGTCGCAATGGTGTGGCTGGCAGTCATGCGTGCCGCCTGCGATTCCCGTGTGCTGGGTATTTTTGCGGTCCGGTCCCGCTTCTTCGACTGCATTTTTAATATCCTCGTCGGGGCTGGCCTGTTGTTTTTCTCCACCTCGGTAGATTCACTGGGCTCCTAGCGGGCCCAACGGCAAAGCCCAAAGAACCTACAAAGAACCTGGGTAATAGGACAGAATGTGTTGGTGTTTTTGCGCGTTCTGACTGGTAGTGGT
>JAUMUD010000006.1 GCA_030530875.1 Corynebacterium sp. | reverse complement strand
CCCCACCATCCGGCGCACCAGGTGACGGCCAGACCCCACCATCCGGCGCACCAGGTGAGGGTGGCGGCCATGGCGGTGGCAAGATGGAAGAGCAGCTTGCTCAGTCTATTGCCACCAGCCTGAACCTTGACGAGAACACCGTCAAGACCGCGCTCGAGGAGGTGATGGGTTCGAATAACAACTCAGCTGCTGCAAGCAGCACGGCAAAGAGCTAAGTTTTACTCTCCTTTCGCATAGCTCTTGACGTAAATACTCCTCCAGTTGCACAGCAAAATGGCGGACCGGTTAATCCCGGCCCGCCATTTTTGTGTCTTAATCAAAGAGTTCAGCGATTTCCATCCACTGGGCTTCAACCTCAGCGAGTTCATCGGCAAGCTCTTGGCGCTTACTAAAGAGCTTGGCTACTGCATCAGTATCGGTGCTCTTTGCTGCCATTTCCTCATCGACCTTGGCAATCTCAGTATTGAGCTTTTCCATCTTTCGCTCGAAGGCGGCAAGTTCCTTTTCCTTCTTACGAAGCTCAGCACCACTAAGCCCTGAGTCCTCCTTCTTGGCGCTCTGCTCTGCTGGTGCGGCTGCTTCCTCCACATTGGCCACGGCTTCGAGCTGCTTGCGGCGCTGGAGGTACTGCTCAATGCCACCTGGAAGATTGGTAAGCTGCTTATCACCAAAGAGTGCCCAGGTGGAGTCGCAGATACGCTCAATCATGTAGCGGTCGTGGGAGATGACAATGAGGGTACCGGCCCACTCATCCAGCAGGGACTCAAGCTCCTGGAGGGTATCAATGTCGAGGTCATTGGTTGGCTCATCGAGAAGCAAGACATTTGGTTCTGCCATGAGGATGCGGGTGAGCTGCAGCCTGCGGCGCTCACCACCAGAGAGATCACCCACTGGGGTCTTCTGGCGCTTCGGGCTAAAGCCGAGTCGCTCAGCAAGCTGGGAGGCAGAGAGCTGCTTCTTGCCAAACTCCACATAGCTAGCCACTTCCTGCACTGCTTCAAGCAGACGGAGGTTTGGGTCGAGGTCATCGAGTTCCTGACGTAGCCAACCAATACGGACGGTAGAACCCTGGGAACGTCGACCAGCAGCAAGCGGATAGTCGCCAGCGATGACACCCATCAGGGTGGTCTTGCCCGAGCCATTGACACCAACAATGCCGATTCGGTCACCTGGACCAATGAGCCAGGTCAGGTCCTCAACGAGGACGCGGTCATTAGGTGTGGTGATAGTGGAGTCAATGAGGTCGATCACCTTCTTGCCAAGACGCTGCTTGGAGAAAGCCATCAACTCCACACTGTCACGAGGTGCTGGTACATCAGCAATGAGGGCCTCGGCGGCTTCCACGCGATAGCGGGGCTTAGAGGTACGGGCTGGTGCGCCACGACGCAGCCATGCAAGCTCCTTGCGGGCAAGATTCTGCTTGCGCTGCCATTCAGCGCTAGCTTGGCGGTCGCGCTCGGCACGGGCGAAGGTCCAATCATTGTAACCACCCTCGAAGATGTCCACGGTACCGTCGTGGACTTCCCAAGTAAGAGTTGCAACTGTATCGAGGAACCAACGGTCGTGGGTAACAACCACGAGGGCCATCTTGCTCTCAAGCAGATACTCAGCCAGCCACTGAACACCTTCCACATCGAGGTGGTTGGTTGGCTCGTCGAGAACAATCAGATCAAGGTCACGAACGAGGGCTGCAGCGAGATTAACGCGGCGACGCTCACCACCGGAGAGATTGCCGACCTTCTTATCAAGGTCGTGGATACCAAGGCCAGCAAGGACCTTGCGTACCTTGGGGTTGGAGGCCCATTCGAAGGTTTCAAGACCTAGTGGTTCGACGACTACCTGGGCGATGGTGAGTTCAGGGTCGAGCTCAGCACGTTGGGTGACCACTGCCATACGCAAGTCATTGAGATGGGAAACACGGCCCTCATCAGGTTCTTCAATACCAGTAAGAATTTCAAGCAGTGTGGTCTTACCACCACCATTGAGACCGACAACACCAATGCGGTCGCCGGTCTGAACACCAAGACTTACTTTGTCCAGGAGGGTTTTTAGTCCAAATGACTTGGAGACATTCTCGAGATTGATCAGATTCGCCATATAGTTCCTCCTTTACTCAGAGTCGAATTGGGAAAGATACTCGCCGTAGCCCTGGGCTTCCATCTCTTCTACTGGGATGAAGCGAACGGCAGCAGAGTTCACGCAGAAGCGACGTCCGCCGGCGTCTTCTGGGCCATCATTGAAGACATGGCCCAGGTGGGTGCTGGCATCAGCAGTATGAATTTCAATGCGTGGACGTGTGATGATGGTGAAGTCACGCTTAGTAGCAATGGACTCTTCTTCCAGTGGCTTGGTGAATGCGGGCCAACCGCAACCAGCATCATACTTGTCCTTGGAAGAAAATAGTGGCTTGCCACTGACGATATCCACATAGATACCAGGGCGGAATTCCTGGTCGTAGGCATTCTCATGAGGAGCCTCAGTGTGCTCCTTCTGGGTTACTGCGAACTGTTCAGGGTCAAGGGCGTAGATGCGCTCGATGAACTGCTGACGGTTCTTTGCGGTCTCAATGCTGCGGCCTGGGATGTGGCAGTAACCATCAGGGTTCTTGACCAGGTAGTCCTGGTGGTATTCCTCAGCGGAATAGAAGTTGGTCAGCGGCTCTACGATGACTGCAGGAGTACGACCATAGAGACGCTCGAGATTCGTGCAGACATCCTCGTAGACCATGCGTTCTTCCTCGGTTTCGTAGAAGAAGGCACTGCGGTATTGGAGGCCTTCATCGCCGCCCTGCTTGTTCACGGAGAATGGGTCAATAATATCGACCAGCATCAGAGCAAGGGTACGAAGAGTAGTGACCTCATCGTCGTAGACAATGTGGATGGCCTCAGCAGCATCGGACTCACCGGCACAAACCTGCTCATAGCTTGGATTTTCGATATTGCTCTGTGCATAACCTACAGCGGTAGAAAGCACACCATCGAGCCCACGAAAGTACTGCTCAATACCCCAGAAGCAACCCCCGGCAAAATATGCATTACGCTTGGACACGTTCGACTCCCCTATCTATGGACTGCGCCTTATATGCTGTAATACCTTCATTTTCGAAGGCTTCAAGAAGCTTATCCCCCGCTGCCTCATCAGCGGCAAGGAAGATACAGGTTGGGCCAGAACCCGAGATCATGGCGCGCATGGCACCCGCCTCTTTACCAATGGCCAGAGTTTCCTTGAGATCAGGACGCAGCTCCAGGGCTGGGCGCTCAAGGTCATTGGCCATGAGCTGGGCTAGCTGCAGAACACTGCCCTCGTAGGTTGGTGCGTTGAAGGCGCGCTCCAGTGTCTGGCGGTAAACATTTCCCATGGTCATGTGCATGAATGCCTCGTGGGAAATATTCATCTCGTCAAACTTGCGGAATACCTCCGGGGTAGAAAGACCAACTGGTGAGACAGCAACCACCCAGTGGTAGGTGCGCTCACAAGGCTGCTCTTCAAGAATCTCTCCCCTGCCAGTGCCATATTGACTACCACCCACTACGCAAAATGGGATATCGCTGCCGAGTTCAGCAGCAATGGCGCAGAGTTCCTCCGTGCTCTTGCCGAGCTCATAAATCTCATTGGCGGCAATGAGTCCAGCAGCGCAGTCGGCGGAACCACCAGCCATACCACCAGCGGTAGGAATGCCCTTCACAATCTCCATATCGAGATAAAAAGGCGGGTTTGGAATGAGACGCTCAATGCCGCGAATCAGTAGGTTGCTGGAGTCCGTTGGGACATTCTCAGCATCGAGGCCACTGGCGCTGAGGCGGTGATAGTCGGCCTCATTCTTTTCAAAATGCAGGGTATCGTGCAGGTCAAGACTGTGATAGATGGTCTCAATCTTGTGGAAATTATCCTCGCGGAGCATGCCCACGCCAAGCACGAGATTAATCTTGGCATAGGCCTTGTAGGTATAGCGCATGATTAATCCTCCAGCGGAACGGCAGCGAGCTTATCGAAATCTTCGATACTAAGTTTCTCACCGCGCTCGGTAATTGGGATGCCTGCTTCCTTGAGGATGTACTCGGCCTTATCGGCGCCACCACAAATACCCGAAAGCGCTGCGCGCAGGGTCTTACGGCGCTGAAGGAAGGCTGCGTCGATCAGCTCAAAAATGCGCTCCTTGGGGGCCTTCCACGGCAGTTCAGTGTAGCGGTCAATGGAGACCAGTCCAGATTCAATCTTTGGTGCTGGCCAGAAGACATTCTTGCCAATCTTGCCGGCGAGCTTCACATCACCATAATAGGAGGCCTTGAGGCTAGGAACACCGAAGACCTTAGAGCCAGGCTTAGCGGCGAGACGCTCGGCCACCTCAAGCTGGACCATGACGAGAACGCGCTGGATGCTCGGGAATTCTTCCAGCAGGTGCAGCAGCACAGGAACCGAGACATTATATGGAAGGTTAGCGACCAGAGCCTGTGGCTCGGTTGGAATATCCTCGCGGGTTACTTGGAGGGCGTCCTTGTTAATGACGCGGAGATTATCAGCAAAGGCTGGAGCACGATTTGCCACAGTTTCTGGAAGTTTAGCCGCTAGACGTGGGTCAATTTCCACCGCGGTGACACTCTTGGCGGTATCCAGGAGTGGGAGTGTGAGAGAGCCAAGACCGGGGCCAACTTCGATGACTGGAACGGAGGCGTCGATACGCGCCTCGGCAACAATCCTGCGAACTGTGTTGGGATCGTGTACGAAATTCTGGCCTAGTTTCTTGGTTGGGCGAAGGTCGAGTTCCTCGGCGAGCTGGCGAATTTCGACCGGTCCTAATAGCTGTGCGCTCTCATGGGTGTTCATCGCATTCTAGTTTAGTGGTTTCACACTATGGACAAAAAAAGAAACCGCGCACGAGGCGCGGTTCCGAGCGAGTGAGGAAGGCTTTTAGGCCTGTACCTCAGCGGTCTGGGCTGGGCCCTGGGAGTAAATCTTGCGGTTACATACCAGGAAGACAATCAGACCAACGAGAACCACTGCAGCGCCGATGGTCAGCAGATTAGCGTAGTTAGCTGCTGCGCCACTCACGCCAACCAGGGAGCTACCAGCGAAGGTGCCCTTGGCCATCCAGGTACCGAAGAGTGCGATACCGATGGAAGCGGTCACATTCATGAAGAGGTCATTCATACCAACACCACGGCCAGACTCCTCCTGGGTGAGGGTATCCAGAACAGTGGAAACCACTGGAGAGTACATGGTGCCACAGCCTGCGTAGAAGACGCAGCCGAAGACAGTCATGATGCCAAAGCCACTGTTGATGGTGAAAGCAGCGCCGAGGAAGCCGATGATCATCAGGCAGGAAGCGGTGATGATGGCTGCCTTGCGGCCGATCTTGTCCACAATAGCGCCGGAGCTGGTACCGAAGACGGCAGCGACCACGAAGGCCCACACGATGTGAGTGGAGACCTCGGAGGTGCTCAGGCCGTAGACGCTACCGCCCACTGCGTTGAAGATTGGGGACATGCAGTAGTTGGTGAAGTAGAAAATGATGATGAGGCTGATGCCCATAATCCAGCGGGAGTTCTTGAAGAATGCTGGGGTGATGAATGGGTCCTTGGCATTGCTGATGAACAGAGCGAAGACAATGAACAGCAGAATGGAGACGCCAAGCAGCCACCAGTGCATGTAAGTGAAGAAGAGGGTCAGGAAGGCAATGGCAATACCGAAGAGGGAGATGCCGAGCCAGTCGACCTTCTGGCTCTTCACTTCACGGTCAGGCAGAGCGCTGACGAGGAATGGAAGGAAGATGATGGTCACGGCAGGAATCAGGAAGAGATACTGCCAGTGAATGGAGCTGAGCATACCGGCTGCAAAAACGCCGATGGAGGCGGAGAGCTGGTAGCCAGCGGTGAAGAGACCGAAGAAGATAACCTTCAGTTCTGGCTTCAGGTACTTGGTTGCAATGACCAGATAAACGGAACCTGCAACCTGCTCACCTGCAGTTTGCAGGATACGGGTGACGATAACCACCCAAAGATTTGGTTCCATAAAAAAAGTCGCCGCAAAGCCTACGATCGAACCTACAAAGAGGGTAATCAAGCCTACGACGACAAGGCGCTTGAGGGAGACGAAGTCACCCAAGGAGCCATAAATAAAACACACAATACCCAGCACGATACTGGGGAAGGCGGTGATAAGGGAGGCCTGGGTAGGCGCACCCACATCTTCACCAACCTGTTCAAATACAAGATTGAAACCCTGGAGGCAGAGGGTGCCCAGGATGAAAATCACGAGCAGCATCAGAAGCGCTCGGATGGCTTTAGCGTTATCCACGGTGGAAGTCATCGTTGCCTTTATTTATTATCTGTGGTGACCTGGAAAGGAGCCGGAATTTTACAGGATCCCGGAGATGCGAGTCATGAACTCACGCAAGAAGCGTAACACATCCACCTGTAAAGCAACCAAAACATTCTTTTCGGAATCGTTGAGGCGCTCATGGTCACCGATTGTACGACCGCGAGTTGGTCCTTCGAGGTCAACGGAAAGATTCATGCGGTGGGTAGTAACCAAGCTTGGATCCACAGCAACTGCCACAGCCAGTGGGTCGTGGAGGCCACAACCGCCCAGATGTGGCGCAGTGGTCTCGTAGGCCTTGATGTAGTAGTCGGTCATGTCAGCGTAGAATTCGGCCGCTGGAGTCCCCATAGCACGCCACTGAGCGGTTTCCTTCTTGGTCAGCAGAGTCTGGAGGGTAACATCCAAGCCAATGACGGTGATTGGGGCGCCGGAGCGAAGCAGATAGTCGGCTGCTTCAGGGTCCTGGGAGATATTCGCCTCAGTCCACTTATTGACATTGCCGTGAACGGTCACTGCCCCGCCCATGAGGACGATCTTGCCAATCTTCTTGGCGATACTTGGGTCCTTCTTCAGAGCAGCGGCGATATTGGTCATTGGGCCAGTTGGCACATAAATGAGGTCTTCGCCGTAAGTATTGACTGCCTCAATTAGAAAATCCACGGCTGGAGTGTTCTCAGCGCTGCGGGTTGCATCTGGAATTTCGCAGTCGCCGATACCATTCTGGCCGTGGATGAAAGCGGAAATAGGCTGGACTTCAAAAGAGTCCTTGGCAAGGGCATGAGGCTCACCGGTAAAAACCTTGACCTCTGGATGCTTCAAAAGCTCAGTGATGGCCAAGGAATTACGCACGCCCTGCTCGACCAGGACGTTGCCGTAGGTTCCGGTAATTGCAATAAGTTCTACTTCTGGGCTGCCAAGCGCATAGGCGATGGCCAGCGCATCATCAATTCCTGTATCTAGATCCAGGATCAGTTTCTTTGTCATAAGCAAAATTATAACCAATATAAGAAACCAAAAAGACCGCCACATCAAGTGACGGTCTTTCGCCGTGAAGTTGGATATTCTTACCGTAGTCCCAACTTCGAAGTACATGCAGGCCAAGCGCCCCAACCCTGAGCTGCCTGAACCTTCTCAGCGATAGCAATCTGCTGCTCGCGAGTAGCACCATTAGCGGTGGACGCATACTGGCCACCACCATAAGCAAGCCAAGTACCAGCATTGAACTGGAGGCCACCATAGTAACCATTACCGGTGTTGATGGCCCAGTTACCGCCAGCTTCACACTGAGCGATAGCGTCCCAGACCGAACCATTAGCTACGGAAGCAACAGCAGCTACAGGAGCGGTCTTGGTGCCACGACGGATGGTAGCTGGGGTTGCTGGGGTAACCACAGTGTCGCTGACAACAGTATCGGCCACCTGAACGCCATTCTCATAGCGAAGGTTGTGGGTGATAGCACGGGTACCAGCAACAGCAGGAACCTCAGTCACCTGGGTGCCACGATCCATGTCTGGGTCGTCAATGTAGGTTGGATCGACATTATAGGACTCGTCATTGGTGACAGTCTGGTTATCAACCTTGGTGACAGTGATCTGCATGCCATTGGTTGGTGCAGAATCAGGGTCTGGAGTGATGATGTCATCAGCGTCGGTGACATAGCCACTGCGGGTCAGCAGGTCACGAACAGTGTCAGCAGCTGCAGTAACTTCGCGGGTGCCGCTCTGGTCGGTGACAGTGACGTCCTTAGCGGTGGTCACATTAAGGTTGAAGCCCGCGTCTGGAATCTTAGTATCGCCAGTAGCGGAGGTGACGTCATTAGCATTAGTGCCAACACCAAGCTGACCGAGGAGCTCATCCACAGTCAGAGCGGTGGTGTCAATATTCTTAGTTTCACCATCGACTGTGACTGCGACTGGGCGTACATTTCGCACCGTAATAGAGGTGTTATTAGAAATGTGCGAGTCGAGGCTTGGCACGACAACGGCAGATGGGTCGACAGTGACGCCTGCCTGGTTGAGTGCATCACCAACAGTCATCGACATGGTGGCCAGATGAATCTGCTGGCCGTTGGCGTCGATAGTGACGTCCTTCTTCGTCAGCACGGCGAGACCGCCACCCACGAGGAGGGTGGTCAGCATCGTACCAGTTGCCATACGCAGTGGTACGGAGCGCGTGCCATTAAGTCGGTGGAGATGCGACTTCTTGTGTGTACCCAAGACTATCCAATCTCTTTGGTTATAAACGGAATAAATATAACAATAAGATAACAACGGGATCCTGTCGAGATCCCGCGCCATGGACAAATGCACCATCTTTAACATCAAGCACATTTTTCACTGACATGCAGGTATTTTGACAGTAGTGTGTTCTTGATCACAAAACACGCCAAGCCTGTAACAGAGCGCCGTTATCTGTTTGTTATCAAACCGCCGCCGGAACGGGCTTGCTCACGGCTAGTTGTTCAACAATATCCAAAAAGTGTACTGCCCCAACTTAGAAGGAAACAACACCTTATATATAAGGAAGCTGTGAACTCTCTTCCCATAACCGAATTTAGTCGTTAGCACAAGTGATAGAGACATGAGAATCATCACAGTTCGCCACACGAAAGCAAACGACCTGCTCAGGCATAAAATGCCCGATTGTGTCCGATTTTTTAGCCTTGCGAGCCTCCTTGTAACCCGCTAACCTCGATTTCACAACAGCGACCGCTTCACTCGCTTTTCTACACGCCCTGTAATTTGTCCCATCAAATTTAAGGACCCATCATGACTACTACCAATGTCGTCCCCTTAGTCGAGCAGTTCCGTTCCCAGGACGGTAACCTCGATGTCATCGAGATACTCCGCACTATTGAGCAGCTCGAAATTGCAATTTCCACGCAGATCTGCGCGGAGCAGGCAACCACGGAAGGTGGCTCCACCAAGAAGATTGCCGCTAACTATGACCTCACAAATGCCCGTGCGAATAAGTACGCACAGACCGGCAAGCTAATGGGTGAGCGTCGTATCCGCGAGGCCATGGATGCCGGGATTATCAGCCTTGACCAGCTGCATTTCATCTTTAACAAGACCGCCAGCTTCCTGCGCTGGGTTGATCGCGTGGCCTTCATCCGCCGCATTATCAATATGGTGAAGGCTCGTGGCCTCGAGCGCTCCACTTCCCTGCGCGGCTACTGCACGGAGCTTCTCGACGAATTCCTCAATAAGAAGAATGTGCCCGTGCGGGAGCGCAAGGTGCGCAAGGAGCCAGCTGCTGCTGAGTCTGATAAGCAGCAGCACAATGGCCTTTATCGCGTGGATATTCAGATGAATGAGGAGCAGTACGAGACCTTCATCATTGCCACCGAGTCTTTCTTCGAGACCTTCGAGAACCTTGATGAGAGCCGTATTCCTATTTATCGTGCTGAGTTCATCGACGCTTTGCTGCGCCGTATGTTCCGTAATCTCTTAGGCCTGAAAACCGGGGATTATAAGAGCTTGCCGCCGCTTGACTTCGTCGAATAGCACTAAACGCGGAACATGCGGTGGAAGTTCTGCTCCACTGCTTCTTCAAGAGCCGCACGCGGAATGCCACGTGCATCAGCAATGCACTGATAGGTGTGAACAATATGGCTTGGCTCATTGCGGCGACCTCGCAATGGCTCCGGGCTCATAAATGGCGCGTCGGTTTCTACCAAGATGCGGTCGAGTGGCGCATAAGCTGCAATTTCGCGCAGATAATCATTACGCTTGAATGTGGTATTTCCACAGAAGGACAGCACACATCCAAGGTCAAGGGCCTGCTTTGCCGTTTCCATTGGAGAGGAGAAGCAGTGCAGCATGACCTCGCGTGGGAGCTCTTCATCCTTCAGTACGCGCAGTAGGTTCTCATCCGCGTCGCGGCTGTGAATCATAACTGGCTTATCGACGTCCCGTGCGAGCCCGATGTGCCAGCGGAAGGCTTCTTCCTGCACATCAAGCTCAGGGCAGGACTCCATCTTGCCAATCCAGTATTCGTCGAGACCAGTCTCGCCAATTGCTAGGCACTTTGGATCCTGGACGAGCTCTGCCATGCGCTTACGGCAGGTCTCATCCAGTTCATGTGCATTTGTTGGATGGAAGGCGAGTGCGCAGTAAATATTAGGAGAGAGATGTGCATGCTTGACGGCCTCTTCGGATTCGGCCATGTCATCGCTAACGGTCATGACATAGCCGACGCCAACTTCGGCTGCACGCGCCATGATTTCCTCGACTGTTGTCTTTTCACCCTTGCGGATAATGGAGCTTAGGTGCGTGTGCGCGTCAATCAGCACAGGTAAGTATCCTCTCTCTTAATTCTGTACGGGTGCCCACTCAGGGCCGGTTTCGCCGAGCTTTGGATCAAGCTTGGCGATGATTGGCTTTGGCTTAGCCAGTGCAGTACCTGGGACCATCTCGGTACGCTCCCACTTTGCCTGCTGATTCTTGTAATCACCCATGATTACTGGGTAGGTGCGGCCTTCTGCTGGAAGACCAACGCCTACTGGGTTAACAGGCATGTCATCAGCGACTTCGCGGATTTCTGGCATTGCTGCCCAGATGCCCTCACGGCCGAGGGTTTCGTGAACGCGCTGTGCGGTGTGTGGAAGGTATGGGGTGAGCAGGGTGTTGCAGTCGGAGACGACCTGCAGTGCTACCCACAGTACGGTGCCGAGGCGTGGATCATCCTTGTCGATCTTCCATGGCTCATTTTCAGCGATATATGCATTGGCTTCGCCGACCACGTGCATGGCGTGGGTGATGCCTGCCTTGAAGCGGTTATTGGCCAGTGCTTCGCCGACCACGTCATAGGCTTCCTTGGCCAGGGTAAGAATCTTCTGATCAGATTCAGTGAGTTCACCTGGGGTTGGTACTTCGCCGAAGTTCTTGAATGCCATGGATACGGTGCGGTTAACCAGGTTACCCCAGCCATTGGCAAGCTCATTGTTCACGCGACGGACGAATTCATCCCAGGTGAAGTCAGTGTCATTATTCTCTGGACCTGCAACAGCAATGAAGTAGCGCAGTGGGTCTGGGCCAAATTCCTTGAGGAAGTCCTTCACATAAATGACGACGCCCTTGGAGGAGCTGAACTTGGAACCGGACATGGTGAGGTACTCGGAGGAGACAACCTCGGTTGGGAGCTGGAGCTCACCGAGCTCATGTACTTCCCCACCCTTAGAGCCCTTGCCCTGGTAGCCGAGAAGTTCTGCTGGCCAAATCTGGGAGTGGAAGGTGATATTGTCCTTACCCATGAAGTAGTAGGACAGGGTTTCTGGGTCCTGCCAGAAGCGCTTCCAAGCATCAGGCTCACCAACGCGGTATGCCCATTCGATAGATGCAGAGAGGTAGCCGACAACAGCGTCGAACCAGACGTAGAGCTTCTTTGCATTATTGTCCTGCCAACCCTCGATTGGGATTGGAACACCCCAGTCAATGTCGCGGGTCATCGCGCGTGGACGGATGTCTTCGAGGAGATTTAGAGAGAACTTGAGGACATTTGGACGCCAGTCATGGCGGCCCTTGAGCCATTCGGCCAGGGCGTCAGCCAGGGATGGGAGATCGAGGAGGAAGTGCTCGGTCTCCACAAATTCAGGAGTCTCACCATTGATCTTGGAAACAGGGTTGATGAGATCTGCTGGGTCAAGCTGGTTACCACAGTTATCGCACTGGTCACCACGAGCGCCCTGTGCGTGACAGATTGGGCACTCGCCCTCAATATAACGGTCTGGGAGAGTACGGCCTGTGGATGGAGAGATTGCACCAAAGGTGGTCTGCTTGATCATATAGCCATTGGCGTAGAGACCCTTGAAGAGCTCCTGCACCACTGCATAGTGGTTACGCGTGGTGGTGCGGGTAAAGAGGTCATAGGTCAGACCGAGGCCGGCAAGGTCTTCAACGATCTGACGGTTATAGCGGTCAGCGAGCTCCTGGACGCTGACCCCTTCCTTATCTGCCTGGACCAAAAGTGGGGTGCCATGCTCATCGGTACCGGAGACCATGAGCACGTCATTGCCGCACATTCGCTGGAAGCGGGCGAAGACATCGGAAGGGACACCAAAACCAGCAACATGGCCGATGTGGCGAGGGCCATTAGCATAAGGCCACGCAACGGCAGTAAGAATAGACTTAGTCATAATCTCCTACCTTAGCAAACTGCTTTCTTATTCCTACATCGGCCTTGCCGGCTAGTGATTAATTTTCAATGAATTCGAGGAAGCGCTCGACCTGAGTGTTGACCTTAGCCAGATCCTCGTCGCTCAGGGTGAGCTCGTTGGTAACCCAGGACTCGCCTGGAATCATGAGGCCAGCCTGGTCGGTCTTGAGCACGTCGGTGCCGATAAAGGCGAGAAGCTCATTGAGCTTCTCAAGAACGGCAGCACCTGCATCGCCACCGGCGATAGAAGAAGCAGTGGACTTCTTACCAGTCAGGGTGGAGATGCGCTCTGGATCGCCGGCAATAAGAGGACGGGAAAGCCAGTCGAGGACATTCTTCACGTAGCCAGGATAAGAGTAGTTGTACTCAGGGGTGACAACCCAGATGCCATCGGCAGCAGCAACAACTTCGCGGATGCGTGCCACTGGGGCTGGGGCTGGGAACTCAATGTCCTGGTTAACGAATGGAACGTCCTGGAAGTCGAGGAATTCAACCTCTGCCTTGCCCTTGAGTGCTTCAGCAACTGCATTGGCGACAACGGCGTTAAAGGACTGCTTGCGGGTGGAACCCATAATAATCACAATTTTCTTCATGCGGACCACCTTAGCACTATTGTTGACGCGACAACAAATCGAGTTTTGGATCGGTTGACTAATTGCCCTTTGGCGGGTGAAAATATAAGCATGGATGATTTGAGGGAGATGTCTACTAACCAGCTGTTAAAGACACTGGAGACTATCTTCACTCTGTCCCTTCATGGGCTGGATGAAAAAGAGATTGCGCAGCGCGTCGGTATTAGCAACGACGTGCTTATGATCATGCGTAACACCATCTTTTCCCTCAACCGCGCAAAGTTCCGCGACCTTGATCCCAACAAGCGGCGCCTGAGCCAGGTCCTTTATTGGATTGAGCCAAAGGACCTGGAGGCGCTACGTATTGCCCTTGAGCTTGCCTCCCCAAATTTTGAGCATGAGGCTGAGCACTTCTTTGAGCGTCAGGAATCGAAGGAAAGCTGATAGCGCTCCCCTGTCCAGTGATCGATTAGCCATTCATCGTGGCTTGCAATAATGAGGGTGCCATTCCACTGAATTAGCTGTGCTTCCAGCAGCTGAATGCTGTCCACATCCAGGTAGTTGGTTGGCTCATCGATAACGAGAATCTCTGGCTTAGAGGCAATGGCCTTGGCCAGTTGAGCCCGGCGCTGATTGCCGGCTGAGAGCTCCCGCATTGGGGTATTCCAGAGTCGTGGATGGAGGAAGCCCTTGGCCATTTCACCCAGTTTCTCCTCGCTATCCTCTGGAAGTTCCTGCGGAATGAAGGTCACCTCATCTGCGTGAGCCTTTACAATTTTGCGCAGCCAGGTGGACTTACCCACACCATTTGGGCCGGTAACCAGCAAGTGTTCGCCATAGGCGAGATTGGCTTCGGGGATGGCAATACCACCAATGTCTCGTACTGGCGGAATGTTGAAGTCGAAGGTGGTTGGTCGTGGCTTTCGCACTTCCCTACCCTTCAGGTCTTCAAGCTTCTTGTCATCGGCACGGGTGCGGTTCTTAGCAGTATTGGCTGCTTTATCCGAGTAGAACTTTTTATAAATACCTGTGGCGTTGGCAAGCTTGCTGCCACCCGCACCAATGGCTTCGCTGGCCCGACGATGCACAGTAATACTTTTCTTATCAGCCTGCTGTTGCTGGTGAAGCTCCTGGTGATTTTCCCGCGCGGCTGCTTTCTCCACCAGATAATTGCTGTAGGTACCATTGCAGCGGTAAATGCCACCGCATTCTTCACCCTTGGCTGTGGCCATGGCTTGCCAGCAGTCCACATCCAGGTCGTAAATCACTGTCGCTGTGGCCTCAATGAAGGCCCGGTCGTGGCTCACCATGATGACAGGTCCATGCCAGGAGTTCACCATCTGGATAAGTTTCTGAATTGCTTGCTTGTCCAGATGGTTTGTTGGTTCATCAAGAACCAGCACTTCCGGCGTGGCCATTTCAACCAGGGCAAGTGTGAGGCGGGCGCGCTGACCCGGTGAAAGTTCCGATAGGTCTTTATCGCGGCCGATGCCACCAAGCAGGGCATCCACCTGCGTATCCAGGTCCCAGAGGTCCTGACTAGTCATGAGCCCGAGGAGCTCATCGTAGTCTTCGCTCATGGTCGTGACGGCCTGATTGAAGCGCTCAATGATGGTGTACTTCTCGGCTAGGCGCTCATGGATATAGTCCTCAACCTTGCCCTTATCAGGGACTCGTTGGAGGGCGGCACGGCCTTTCACTTCCCCGCTATCAGGTGTGATTTCACCGGCGATGATTTTAAGAAGGGTGCTTTTACCGCTGCCATTGGGACCAAGAATGCAGGCACGCTCGCCATCACCGACATTGAGACTAATGTCATTCAGAAGTGGCTGGGAGGAATAAGAAAAAGAAATATTGCGCAGTTGAATCTGAGGCATGTCTAATCTCCATAGATCTGTTGTGTTGATTGGTGCAACGGGATTTGGAGATTAGTGAATCAACGGGCTAGTGCCTCCTGCGTAGGAAATAAATCGACCTAAGTATAAGCAAAGGGCCCGAGTTCAGCAACTCAGGCCCTGCACGATTTAGTCCCAATGATGATGTTTCTTCCATTCGCGCCGTACCGCTTCAGCATGAATTCGGCGTTCACGTGCCAGTTTCATGGCAAAGCGCTGTTGCTCACGCTGGTCAAGATAAATTGGGTCTTCTAGCAGGCCCTTGATTGTGGCAAACATCAGGCCAACAATGATGAGCAGGAACGGGCTCGCCACAATAATGGTCACATACTGCAGGTTGGTGAGCGAACTGGTGCCACCGGTAACCAGCAAGGTGATACCAATCGCAGCAGTACAAATACCCCAGAATGCGGCTACCCAACCAGATGGGTCAAGGCGCCCGTGCTGGCTAAGAGTGCCCATTACTGCAGAAGCGGAGTCCGCAGAGGTAATGAAGAAGGTAGCCAACAGAATCATGGCTACAATACCGGCGATGAAGCCACCCGTCATGGTGTGCAGCAGGTCAAAGAGCTGAGACTTGGAGTCACCCTCACCCCAAATGGAGTGGCCAATTCGCTCGAGGTGAGTCGCAGAGCCACCGAAAATAGAGAACCACACGACAGAGAGGATGGATGGGACAATGACAGTGCCGATGAGGAACTCACGAATAGTCCGGCCACGAGAAATTCGAGCCACAAACATACCCACAAATGGGCTCCAGGAAATCCACCACGCCCAATAGAAGATAGTCCAGGAAGAAAGCCAGCTTGCCACATTATCACCAGAGCTATCACCAGTGCGCGAGGCCATCTCAAAGAAGAGATCAAAATAGGAGCCCAGTGCAGTCGGGAAGATATTCAGAATATTGATAGTTGGACCGAGCACAAAGACGAAGAGCGCAAGGATGGCTGCAATCACCATATTGGCATTAGAAATATACTGGATTCCTTTACCCACGCCACTAACCGCAGAGATAATATACGCGCCGGTCAGAATGACGACAATGCCAATAATTACCTTCATACTTGGATTATGAACGAGCCCGGCGCGGTCAAGGCCGGCACCAATCTGTGTTGCACCAATACCAAGAGAAGCAGCAGTACCAAAGACGGTGGCAATAATCGAGAGAATGTCAATGATTCGTCCAACCCAGCCTTCAGCATGTTTCTCACCGATAAGCGGGGTAAAAGCCGCACTAATCAACTGCTTTCGCCCCATACGGTACGTACTATAGGCAATAGCCAAACCAACAATGGCATAGATAGACCATGGGTGCAGGGTCCAGTGGAACATAGTCTGAGCGAAAGCCGTAGAGACATTGCCTGGCTCATGGCCAGGAACGCCATTACGGTAGAAGGTCAAAGGCTCAGTGGTGCCGTAGAACATCAGGCCAATGCCCATACCAGCAGCGAACATCATGGCAATCCAGCTCATGGTGCTAAATTCTGGTCCTTCTTTATCGCCACCTAGGCGGATATTACCAAAGCGAGATACGGCAATACCAAGGGTAAATAGCACAAACATGGAGCTGAATAGCACGAATGCCCAACCAAAACTATCCACTACCCATGCCAGCGCATTTGCGGCAAAGTCAGTGAAGTTGCTTGGACTCGCAAGACCCCAGACCACCACTGCAAGGATAATCGCGAGGGTTGGTCCGACGACTTTCCAGTCCACTGCGGGATGGTCTTCGTCATATTCATAGTCAGAAGTCGTCACGGCATTATCTGCCGGGATATCATGCTTCTGATCGAGCATCGCGGCCAGCTGTTGGGTGGCGGAAATCGCCTCACCGGCCGTTTCGGACAAATCAGCATGAGGAGCAGGCTCATGCTGCGCGGCAGCCAACTGCTGCGGCGTAGTCTTCTTAATTGGGTCGGATTGGTTCATGTATATAAGCATGAATGAATCCAGGAAATAAATCAAAACTCACCAGCATGAAAACGCAACTTATTTTCAGATTGTTATCGAGATGTTACGCATATTTACTGCATGAAATTCCTAAATAACCAGGTAAAAGTAATAAAAGATAACAAAGCCATAACAATTATTTAACTGCAACAGCCGCGTTATAGAGCTCCTTTTTACTCAAACCTGTGGCATTAGCAACCTCCTCAGCTGCAGCTTTCAGGCGCATGCCCTCATTCGCCTTCGCCACAACCTCCGCCACAGCCGAATCAAAATCAACCTCTTGGACCACTTCCGAGGCACCTTCAATAACAACAGAGATTTCACCCTTCACACCCTCGGCAGCCCACGCAGCCATCTCCGAAGGAACACCACGGCGAACCTCCTCATAGGTCTTGGTGAGCTCACGGCACACCGCCACGCGCCGGGCATCGCCCAAAATACGCGCAATGTCCTCGAGGGTGGCAGCAATACGGTGTGGGGATTCAAAGAAGCACACGGCCCGCTTCTCCCCCACAAGGCTCTGCAGCCAAGCCTCACGCGCACCCTTCTTGCGTGGCGCAAAGCCATCAAAGATAAAGTGCCCCACACCAAAACCACTCAGAGCCAGCGCAGTTGGTACAGCCGATGGGCCAGGGAAACAGGTCACAGGAACACCTGCATCATAGGCAGCCTCAACAAGTGGGAAGCCAGGGTCTGAGACGCTCGGCATACCAGCATCAGTCACTACAAGCACCGTGCCAGTCTGTGCTGCTTCCAGAAGCATCGGCACGCGGGAAGCCTCATTGTGGTCAAAATTTGAAATTACCTGGCCACTAATTTGCACGCCTAAGGCCTGGGCAAGATTCTTCGTCCTCCTCGTGTCTTCCGCAGCAACAACAGTCGCCTGAGCCAGCGCAGCCCTAAGCCGGGGCGAGGCATCATCAATATTTCCGAGTGGCGTCGCGGCGATAATAATGCCCTTTGGAAGAGATATAGAGGAACTCATAAGGCTAATGATATATCTCCTGACAACTTATTAACATAGAATGGTATCCGTGACTATAGCCACGAGACTCTCAATTCCCAAAAAGAATAAGCCACGACAAGCGGTGAAACTTCGCGTTCCCCGCAGTATGCCGTGGACCCGCCAGGATGCATGGATCCTGGTAATTTTTACACTAATTACGCTGGTAACCCGCTTTTTCCGTATTACCAAGGCGACCGCTACCGGCACCCCAATTTTCGATGAAAAGCACTACGTCCCACAGGCCTATGACATGGTCAAGGACGCCTCAAATTTCATCACCGGTGGTATTGAACTCAACCCAGGTTATGGCCTGGTTGTGCACCCGCCGCTAGCTAAGCAAATTATTGCCATCGGCGAGTTTTTCTTCGGTTACTCCCCAATGGGTTGGCGTCTGATGGCCGCCATTTGCGGCACCATCACTGTACTTCTCATTATGATTCTTGCTCGTCAGCTTGCCACTTCACGCATGCCAATGATTATCGCCGGTATTCTTGGCGTCTGCGATGGCGTGCTCCTTGTAACCTCACGCTTCGGCATGTTGGACATCTTCCAGGTGCTCTTCATCGTTGCCGCCGCAGTCTGCGCCGCCAATGACTTCAACCAGATGCACCGCCGTATCCACGAAGCATATTTCCAGTTCAAGGGCGAGTGGGGCTCCCAATTCGGCCCACGCTTCGGCTTCCGCTGGTGGCGCTTCACCGAAGGCGTCATGATTGGCTGCGCCCTCTCCGTGAAGTGGTCGGGCCTCTACTACATCGCCTTCTTCGGCGTGCTCAGCGTCTGCCTCGACTGGTACCTGCGCCGCAAGTACCAGGTTGATCGCGCCTTCTTCGGTGCTTTGCTTTTCGACGTCCTCCCAGCTCTTGGTTCCCTCCTGTTGATCCCAGTTCTGGTTTATGTCTGGAGCTGGCGTGCATGGTTCTCCGATGAGACTGCGGTTTATCGCCATGCCATCAAGGAAGGCGTTGTTACTGGTTGGGCTTCCCACCTGCCTGATTCTCTGGGCAACTGGGTTTATTACCACCAGTCGGTGCTGAAGTTCCATGCATCGCTAACCAATGCCAATGGCCACTACCACCCATGGGAATCCAAGCCATGGTCCTGGTTGGTCGCATCCCGCCCAATTCTGTACTACTCCTCCACCGGCAAGTGCATGGGCGATCAGAACTGCTCTGGCATGATTTATCTCTTCGGTACCCCAGCTATTTGGTGGCTTACCGTTCCTGCCATTGCCTGGGCCCTGTACTCCTGCGTTATCCGTCGCCGCCAGCGCTATATTCTTCCGCTGATTGCCTTCGGTGCCGGCTGGCTCCCATGGTTCACCAACTTCGGTCGTCAGATGTACTTCTTCTACGCTGCTGCCCTTATCCCATTCACCATCGTCATGATTGCCATGGCCTGCCATGATATGTGGGGTCGCGGTAAGGACTGGCCAGCAATGGCCAAGGCAGCCACCGAGGCACATGTGGCCGAGCAGGCTGCGGCCATGGCGGAGGGCAAAGAAGTGACTCAGCCAAAGGGCAATTGGCGTATTTTCTTCGGCCGTTTGGGCCTAACCCCTGGTTCCCTGGTTGTCTGCTGCTATATCGGTCTCGTGGTCGCAGCATTCATCTACTGGTCCCCAATCCTCTACGGATACATGGTCCCAACCAGTTGGTATAACAGCCTGATGTGGCTCCCAAGTTGGAAGTAAACCAGCCCCAGAAAACAGCGAAGCTCCCTTCATTTTTGAAGGGAGCTTTTGTGGTTTAAAGGCTACGGGAACCGAGTTGGCGCCAGCTGTACTTGAAGGCATCAATACCATAATCCACCAGCCATACCCAGGCCAGGAAAATGACCGCTGGGAGCAGCATCAGGATTCGCATATCAAAGCCACCGAAGAAGATTTCCTTCATGTGGAAGCCGATGCTAAAGGACCAGAGTGCAGCATAGACGGGGAACATTCCACCGGCCAGGCGCGGACGCCAGGCAGCGAAGAAAAGTCCCACACCGAGGCTTAATCGCAGAGCCGCACCATCCATGGTGACACCAGTTTCATCCATGGCGCTCACCATCAGTGCCCGCACGGCCAACCAGAGGAAGCCAATACCGGTGAGCACAAGCCCGATGCGACCCCAGACCAGTTGCATGAATCTGGTGGCAGCTTGCTTGCGACGCTCCTCTTCCACCCCAGCCAAAATCGAGGCAGAGAGTGTTTCCGGGGGCCGCGCTTCAGCAGCAACAGTGAAGTGACTTTGAAGGAGTTCTGCTTGTTCCTGGAAGGCCTTGCACTCCTCACAGCCGGCAACATGAGCGTCAATAACATCATCGGCTAGCTGCGGTTGTTCCCCATCCATACGGGCGGAAAGTGCAGCTTGGATCTGCTCACAACTAATCATCGTGTCAGTACCCCATCCACGCTAGCCCGACCAGGACCGAAAACAACAATGGCAAGTAGGGCGGCAAACATGACCATGACATATTCGGCACCGCCCTGGTTCACAAAGATGCCGTGGCCAAGGTGGACAAAATAGAAAGCCGCACCCATAAAGATAGCCAAGCATCCAGCAAAAAGAGCTGTAATAAAGCCGAGCAGAACACCCAATCCACAGACTAGCTGCACGGCACAGGCCACATAGGCAGCAATTTTCGCATCGGGCACACCAACGGCACTGAATTGACCGGCGGTTTCAATAATGCCCGTGTGAAAAAGAATATCCCAGCCGTGGGCTACGAAAACTACACCAACTGCTAGACGCAGTATCAATAGCGCGGCATCGCGGACGGCTGGGTGACTCAACATAATTTCAATACTACTTCTCATCCGTGGAGAGTGCAGCCACGAAGGCTTCCTGCGGCACACTCACCGAACCGATGGACTTCATACGCTTCTTACCTTCCTTCTGCTTTTCCAGCAGCTTACGCTTACGCGAAATGTCGCCGCCGTAGCACTTGGCAAGAACGTCCTTACGCAGGGCACGAATATTCTCACGGGCAATAATCTTGGAGCCGATAGCCGCCTGAACTGGCACCTCGAACTGCTGGCGAGGAATCAGTTCCTTGAGCTTCACGGTCATCTTATTGCCATACCACTGGGCATTATCACGGTGAACAATGGCAGAGAAGGCATCCACAGCATCACCCTGAAGCAGAATATCCACCTTGACCAGGTCAGCCTGCTGCTCACCGGCTTCCTCATAGTTCAAAGAAGCATAACCACGGGTACGGCTCTTAAGCAGGTCAAAGAAGTCGAAGATAATCTCACCCAGAGGCATGATATAGCGTAGTTCCACGCGGTCCTCGGAGAGGTAATCCATGCCCTTCATCTGGCCACGCTTGGACTGGCAAAGCTCCATGGTGGTACCAACAAATTCACTTGGAACAATGATGGTGGTATTCACAATTGGCTCCCAGACCTCACGGAGCTTACCCGCTGGCCAGTCAGATGGGTTATGAACCATGAGCTCAGAGCCATCTTCGGCAACCACACGGTAGGACACGCTTGGGCTGGTGGAAATCAGGTCGAGGTCGAACTCACGCTCAAGACGTGCACGGGTAATTTCCATGTGCAACAGACCAAGGAAGCCGCAGCGGAAACCAAAGCCCAGGGCCACCGAGGTCTCAGGCTCGAAGGTCAGAGCAGCATCATTGAGCTGGAGCTTTTCCAGGGCATCACGCAGGTCAGGATAATCAGCCTGGGAGATTGGGAAAAGACCGGAGTACACCATTGGCTTTGGTTCGGCATAGCCCTTGAGTGGCTCCTCAGCACCCTTCTGTGCCCAGGTCACAGTATCGCCCACCTTGGACTGACGCACATCCTTCACACCGGTAATGAGGTAGCCTACCTCACCAGGGCCAAGACCTTCACACTTCTTTGGAGTTGGGCTCACAATACCAATTTCAAGAAGCTCATGGGTAGCACCAGTGGACATCATCTTGATGCGCTGACGTGGCTCAAGCTTGCCATCAACCATACGAATATAGGTGACCACACCACGGTAGGTGTCGTAGACCGAGTCGAAAATCATGGCGCGAGCAGGCGCATCAGCAGGAACTTCGCTGGTTGGAGCAGGAACAAGCTCACAGACCTTATCCAGCAGAGCCTCCACGCCCTCACCGGTCTTGCCAGAAACACGCAGCACATCCTCTGGTTCGCAGCCAATAATATTGGCGATTTCCAAGGAGTACTTCTCCGGGTCGGCGGCAGGAAGGTCAATCTTATTAAGCACAGGGATAATCTCAAGGTCATTATCCATGGCCAGATAGAGGTTAGCGAGAGTCTGCGCCTCAATACCCTGAGCAGCATCAACCAGCAGAATTGCACCCTCACAGGCCTCAAGGGCACGGGACACCTCATAGGTAAAGTCCACGTGGCCAGGGGTATCAATCAGGTGCATGACAATTTCTTGGCCTGCATACTTGCCGGTCTTTGGCACCCATGGGAGGCGCACGTTCTGGGCCTTAATAGTAATGCCACGCTCACGCTCGATGTCCATATTATCGAGATACTGATCGCGCATATCGCGGGCATCAACCACACCTGTGAGCTGCAAAATGCGGTCTGCCAGGGTGGATTTACCATGGTCAATATGGGCAATGATGCAGAAGTTACGAATATTGGCTGGATCCGTGAACGTAGCTTCAGCAAAATTTTTGGCCATTGTGGATTGTCCCTTTCGCGTCGACCCTCAATCTTTTAACCTTTCTATCTTAGCTTATATTGTGCGTGATAAAATTCCACTATGCATGCCGACGAAGCTGGTTCCGTATGGCGCTCCCGCCTACGCCGCGTCTTCCTTGGTCCAGGTAAGGAAGACGTGGATAAAGCCCTGGTCAACATTAGTGACCACATGGGCACAGGTCACCATGGCAATCATCAGCGAAATAGTACGAATATTACGACCCATCGTGCAGAGAGCATCCCCCTGGCCATGTACTATGCCCCAACCATGGATGGCCAGGCTGAGCCGGGCGAGGTTGTCTGGATCAAGGTGGACAATAATCAAGAAGAGCGAGCCATTTTGGTTGTCGGCAGAACCAAACGCGCCCTGCTTGGCCAGCTAATTTCCCCTAATTCTGAGCATGTGGGTGAAAAGAATTGGATGGACATCGGCTCAGGTCCGTGGGATTCCAAGGGTCGTACCTGTTGGCTTCGCCTGGATAAGATTATTGAAATTTCAGAGTGCGGCGTTCGCCGCCAGGGAGCCATCATGCCCCAAAACGGCTTTGACCGTATTAGCGCCCGCATGCGTTCTGACTATGGCTGGGGCTAAAACTCTGATATAATAACTGGGCTGTCAAAATCAGGTTAGCGTGATGGCGGGCAGGACCTTGGGTTCGTCTCCACTAACGACAAGCTGAGTGGCAGTTTTCTGTTCATTTTCTAGAACCAAGAGGTATTTTTACACATGGCTAATATCAAGTCCCAGAAGAAGCGTATCCGCACCAACGAGGCTGCTCGTCTCCGCAACCAGGCTGTTAAGAGCGAGGTTCGCACCGAGATCCGCAAGCTCCGTGAGATTGTTGCTGAGGGCAACAAGGAGGCAGCTGAGGCTCAGCTCCGCCACGCTTCCCGCAAGCTGGACAAGGCTGTTTCTAAGGGCGTTCTGCACCGCAACAACGCTGCTAACAAGAAGTCTGCTATGGCTCTTCTCGTTAACAAGATGGCCTAATAATTGGCTTGTCTGGGGTTTGGCACTGCCAAGCCCCTTTTTTCATGCCTATTTTGCCAGTGCCGCTATGCGCGTAATGGCACGCTCAACCTCAAATTCGACTTCGCCACCGCGGCCCTTCACGGCTGCATCCAATTCAGCGATAATCACCATTGCTTGGCTTATCGACGCCTCCGGCCAGCGGCGACTTTGTTTCATCGCCTGATTAATCTTCCAGGGAGCATCCTTAATATCCGCCGGAGCCTGGCGCGATGTATACACTTTGGCAATCATGGAGAACTTCATATTGAGAGCCGCCACAATCAAAGCAGGGGCCACACCAATTTGAAGGGCACGACGAGCAGCACGAATAGCCCCTACCCTATCGCCCACAACCAAGGCATCGGCAATATTGAAACCAGTCACCTCAGCAGTAGCACCATAGTAGGCGCGCACAGCACCAACGGTAACCTGGCCTTCAGTATCCGCCACTAGCTGGCTAATAGCCGAGGCCAGCTCGCGCGGGTCTGAGCCCACGGCATCAAGAACGGTTTCGGCAATTTCTTTATTTATTCGCACGCCCTTATCGGCGAATTCCTTCATCACCCATGGGACGCGTTCCTTATAGTCAAAAGTTGGAACGAGATGAACTTCACACTTCTTCTTCAAGGCAGGCACAACACCGGCCTTAAAGCGACCTTTATCATTGTGCATTAACACAATCACAAGACCTGGTTGTGGGTCATCCAGAGCATCGATCAGAGGCTGAATTGTTGCCTTAGAAATATCCTGGACATTGGTAACAACTACCGCCCGATCTTCCGCGAAAAGCGTGGGGCCGATGGGAGTGAGATCCTGGACTAGCTCACTTGCTTTTATCACTGTGGTCGGTAGGTTTTGGGTAAGCTGACGCCGAATACGGTCGGCGAAAAACTCTTGTTCGCCCAGGATCAAGTGGTTCATTTGCCCTACCTTAGCATTGTTAATGTAGTACAGTATATTTTAGTCCAAATTAAGGAGACAGAATGAAGAAATTTCTTGCAGGCGTAATTGCCGTTGCCACTTTGAGCGCCGGTATTTCTGCCCCAGCTGCACATGCTGAGGTGGCCCAGCCACAGGCTGTGGCACAGAAGGTTGCCGACCCATTCGTTAATCCATACGCCGTACCTGTTGCTCTGCTTGTCGTTGTTGGCATGCTGACCTACATGTACCAGTCCAATTTCTCTAGCTAAGGAGTTCACTCATGAAGAAGCGCCTTACTGCTGCTGCCCTTAGCGTTGTGGCTGCAGCGTCTCTGGCTGTTGCTGCCCCACAGCAGGCTCATGCTGATACCAGCGTCAAGGATGTTGTCGGCAAGATTCTCTTTGTCCCTGCCTCCATCACCGTGCTCGTCGCCGCTCAGATCGCTATCTACAATGCGCTTGTCGACGCCCGCATGATCGAGCCACTCCGTCGTCTTTAAGAAGGATTAAAACTATGAAGCTAAAGAAGATTCTGGGCGCAACTGCTCTGAGCACTGCCCTGGTAGCTGGTGTGGTTTCCCCTGCTGGCGCTGCGGAGGCACCAAAGATTTCCGCCCCTGACGTACGAGTCAGCACCATTTACGGTGCATTCTCCAGCGATGATATGAGCGCTGTTGATCGTGCCACCACCCTCGCCACCGCTGGTGTGATGGGTACCGTATGGATGGCCGCCACGACCATTCTGCTGACCAATGGCTATAACACCCTGGTTGATATGGGTTACCTGCCTCGTATGGTCATGCCACCATTCTTGCGCTAATTATTTTCACGTATTTGGGGCCCCTCGGGGCCCTTTTTTCGTGTCCGGGCCATGCCCCATAAAATCGCATGGGTCCACAAGGTCAGCATGCAAGCCCAGAAAATTGCCAGTGGCCCTGCACCCAGGTCGATTGTGGCCATCGGCAATGAAAAGGCAAAATGGGAGACCCAGTCAATCCACCAGGCACAACCCCGACAAATAAGTAGTGGCAGCGCCTCAAAATTGCCCGGCACAAGACTCAAAAGGCAGGCCACCATGCCCACCACCGTCACAATGGGCACCACCGGGGCGGCAAGCATATTACAAAAGACACTGACAAAGCTAATGCGCCCACTCATCAAAGCAATAATGGGCTGAGTAACAATATCGGCAGCAATAGTGACCGCCAAAGCCCGCGCTACTAAAGGCGGTAGTTTTCCTAAGGCCGGCAGGAAGCAGGGATAGAGGCTAATAATTCCAGCCGTGGCTGCCACGGAAAGGGCAAAACCATAGTGGGTGCCCAATTCGGGGTCCACAAAGAGAAGAACAATCACCGCCAAGCACAGGGCGTGAATGGGCTCAATACGCCGATGACACAAAATGGCAACCAAACCCACGGCCCCCATGACACCTGCGCGAAGCACACTGGGCTCCGGCCCAATCAAGCAGACAAAGCCAAAGAGCGCCACAGCACAAAGGACCAACCGCGTATAGTGGCCAGCCTTGGCGGCAAGTACGGCCACAGTCCCCAACACAATGGCCACATTGGAACCAGAAACAGCACTCAAATGAGAAAGCCCAGTCAAGGTGTAGACATTCATCTCGCTGGCGCTCTGCAGGCGCGTATCGCCCACCACCATGCCGGGAATGAGTCCTTCTCCCCCACCATAGGCTTCAACGGCGTGGATGAAGGTGTCCTTGATACGCTCAGACCAGCTCGTATGCTCCTCAATTAGCTTAGTTCGCCCGGCGCGAAGCAGAGTCCCCTCAATGGGGCTCACATCAAGCAAATAGTGGTCATTCACACCTAAGGGGTCTTTGCTCATCACAGTAAAGCGGTGGTTATCAATCTCCGCAGTGCTCATCCACCGCCCGGTCTTGGTTTGCCTAGGACTACTGGTAATAACAGCCTGCACTACCCCCTCAGGCGTATAGGTGGATTGGAACTTAAGGCGCAGCCACATAAGCATTCCAGTAGCCCCTGCCATTACCCCCATGGCCGGTTTCATGCAGAGCACAAAGATGCCGAGCACCAAAAAGGCTGGAGGCGCGGGAATATACCCCCACCATGGCATGAGAATAACAAGCCAGACAGTGAGGGCGGCGGGCACCAGTCGCAACTCACGCATTAAAGCTCAATCAGATCAATGAAGCGCTCGAGACTACGTGGCCCAATACCCTTGATATTGGTAATGTCCTCTAATTTGGCAAAAGGCCCATTCTTTTCCCTATAGGCCACAATGGCCCTGGCTGTGGCCGGCCCAATGCCGGGTAGATTTTCTAATTCTTCCGCAGTTGCGGAGTTGATGGACACCTTGGCCTTTTCCCCTGAGGCAGGTGGCGCTTCGCCCTTGAGTAGAACGTGGATTTGTTGGCCGTCGACAAGCTTTTGTGCATGATTGACGGTGCCTAGCTCAGCATCAGAATGTGGCTCGGCTGCTTGGAGCAACTCCCCCACACGCACGCCGGGTTCCACGGTATACATGCCGGGACTAGCTACGGCCCCTTGAATGGAGACCACATAATAGGGTGGTTCGGAGGTTTCGCCCCACGGTAGTTCTGTTGGTGGGGCTGAGGCAGATTCGCCTGGAGCGCTAGGTTCGCGCAGGATGAGCGCACCAAGAAGTACACCCATCACCACCAGGAAGCCCAGCACTTGGATGGGTTTGACGCTAAAGCGTGGCTTTGGGTAGCTGACCTGCATTTCATCTTCAGCACCGCTAGGTTTGGTGATCTCAGAGATCCTATTGGCAATCGACTTTGTCTTCTTCATGCACTAAGCATGACAGAAGAGCAAGCGATGCGCCTTTCGTGCAGGTCAGGGCTTTAGCGTGTGCGGCGGATTTTCAGGCCCAAATTCCAGCCGTCCAAATACCAGTCGGCATTCATGGCCTGTTCCACATCACCTGGAGTGAAATCAGAGTGCGGCACGAAGTCATCGCCCTCACCGCTGAAGTCAGTATTGAGCCCGTTGAAGTGCGGACGCGCAGTGAGCTGTGCCCAGCAGGCATTGCCCAAACCGCTCATGAGCGGATGCACCTTGAGCAGGCTTGCAGCCAGGCCCTTAATGGTGCCACCATGGGAGACCAACAGCACCGTATTGTGCTCCCAATCAGGGTAATTGACCATGAGGTCTTCAATTACTGGGCGGGAGCGGGCAATAACCTCAGTGCGGGTTTCACCACCCTCTGGCGCCCAATCTTCACGGTAGGCCCAGCGTGCACGGTCACCCGGATACTGCTCATCAATATCAGAGTGCCTCATGCCCTGCCACTTGCCCAGGTGGGTCTCACGCAGGCGCTCATCCACCTCAACTGGAACGCCGATCATCGAGCCCACAATCTCAGCGGTCTCACGGGCGCGGGAAAGGTCAGAGGTCACAATCTTGGTAATGCCGGCATCGACAAGCGCCTCACCAGCACTGCGGGCCTGTGCCCGACCGTTGTCGGTGAGTGGCGTATCCAAATGCCCCTGCATGCGACCATCAAAGTTGAAGGTGGTTTCCCCGTGGCGGAGCAAAATCAGATGACGGCTCATAGCTCATCCTCATCAGGGGCTGGCTTAGCCAGAGGAATCTCATCAATGGAGCTCACATGGCGGATATTGACAGAGTCCTCCTTGTGGGTGGTGGACTCAATGCCCTCAATTTCCAGCGTTGGGCAGTCAGACCACAGACCATCGAGGTTATAGAACTCACGCTCCGCATCGCGCATGACGTGAACAATCACATCACCGAAATCAATCAGGGCCCAGCGGCTCTCGCGCACACCTTCACGGCTGGTTGGCTTCACACCAATTTCGCGCAGCTTATCCTCCACCTCATCGACAATGGCATTAATTTGACGCTCATTATCAGCGGAAACAATGACAAAGTAGTCAGCAAATGGGAGCTGCTGGCTCACATTGATAACACTAATGTCCTGGCCGAGCTTCTCGCTGGCGGCAAGGGCGGCGACGGTAGCTTGCTCTTGTGGGCTTGGGCTCATGGGTGACCTTCCTGATTTTTAATCGAACTTTATAATTTTAACGTACTTTTTCTGTGCCATACAGACCATATTTATTTATGTACTGGACCACCCCATCGGGGACCAGATACCATAGGGGCTCGCCGCGCCCGGCGCGCTCACGGCAGTCCGTGGAGGAAATCGCCATGGCGGGAATTTCCACAAGGTGGACTCGGTGGACCACACCATCGGGAATTGCATCGGCGTCAAGCGTGTATCCTGGCCTGGTCACACCCACAAATTGGGCGTGTTCAAACATCTCTTCCCAGTTGCGCCAGGTCACAATCCTGGCAAGCGCATCGGCACCGGTGATAAAGAAGAGTTCCGCATCTGGATATTGTCCCGCCAGATCCGAAAGCGTATCGACGGTATACGTAGGACCACCACGATCTATATCCACACGGGATACGCTAAAGCGTGGGTTGGCGGCGGTGGCAATCACTGTCATCAAATAGCGGTGTTCTGCTGCGGTAACAGAGCCTACATCTTTTTGCCAGGGGTTGCCGGTGGGCACGTAAATGACCTCATCGAGCCCAAATCGGTGTGCGACCTCCGAGCCCGCCACCAGGTGTCCATGGTGGATGGGGTCGAAGGTACCACCCATAATGCCTATGCGCCTCATGCGCGAATCTGCCCCTCACCAGTGAGAATCCACTTATAGGAGGTTAGTTCTGGCAGGGCCATCGGGCCGCGCGCATGGAGCTTCTGGGTGCTAATACCAATCTCTGCACCCATGCCGTACTGCTCACCATCAGTAAAGGCGGTGGAGGCATTGATCATGACTGCTGCGGAATCCACGGACAAGGAAAAAGTCTCCTCGGCCTCCGTGTCATTGGCCACAATAGCCTCAGTATGGCCGGTGGAATAACGGGCAATGTGGTCGAGTGCCTCATCAATTCCGGAAACCAACTTCACGGCAATGTCATTGGAAAGATACTCCTCTTCCCAGTCTTTGTCGCTAGCCGCGACAATGGAGAAATCAGGGAAGGAAGCTGGGTCACCGTGCAATGTCACACCTGCATCCACCAGGGCAGCCAACAATTCATTGGTGCCTGTCCAGGAATCATCGATAAGCACGGTTTCAGCGGAATTGCAGACCGATGGCCTACGTGTTTTCGCATTAATGACAATATCCACGGCACGCTGAATTGGGGCAGTGTGGTGGATGTACACATGGCAGTTACCTGCACCGGTCTCAATGGTCGGCACCGTGGCATTGTCCACCACGGCACGAATAAGACCCGCACCACCACGAGGAATGACCACATCGACTAGGCCACGGGCGGTAATAACATCCTGCACGGACTCATGGGTCTGGCAAGGAAGCAGCACCACGGCATCCGGGGTCACATTATTGGCCTCCAGGGTTTCGCGCAAAATGCGCACCAGCTCCTGGTTGGAATGCCAGGCGGTCTTGGAGCCACGCAGCAGGGCCACGTTATTGGTCTTGAATGCCAGACCAAAAGCATCCACGGTCACATTGGGGCGGGCTTCATAAACCATGGCCATCACACCCAAAGGAACACGGACTTTCTTCATATCAATGCCGTTGTACATGCTGCGGTGTTCCAGCACCTCACCCACTGGGTCGGGCAGGTCAGCAACCTGCTCCAAACCGCAGGCAATGCCATCCACGCGGGCCTCGTCCAGACGAAGCCTATCCTTGAGGGAATCATTGAGATGGGAATTCTCCTCAAGGTCGCGGGCATTGGCAGCAAGGATAGACGCGCAGTTCGCACGCAGGGCCTCAGCAGCCGAGCGCAAAACCGCATTCTTCATATCGGTGTCCAGAATGGCAACCGCACGGGAAGCGGTCTTGGCTACCCTGGCACATTCAAGTACAGCAGCAGTTTCAGAATTAGTCATGCTTATTCCTTAGGAAAGTGAAAGATAGTCGGCATGGATAATTGGGCGCACATGGGCTTCACCCTTGCGCTCTTCAGCTTCATCCCAGTCGCAGCCGGCTTCGCCACGACCAATGAGCTGGCCGACAGGCCCAAGTACCTCAATAATATCCCCGGTGTGGAATTCACCAATAATTTCGGTGACACCAACAGCCAAAAGCGAGTGGCCGCCGGCACGAAGGGCCTCCATGGCACCCTCATCCACGCGCACACCACCAGAAACATCAGCCACGTCCAGGGCCCAAGCCTTCCAGGCCGAAAGCTTGCGCTCACCAGCGCTAAAGGCAGTACCGACATCCGCCGCATCCAGCGCCGAGCCAATCAAGGCAGCCGAGGTGAGCAGCACTGGAATACCGGAGCGGGTGGCCATGGTGGCGGCAGCAACCTTGGTGGACATGCCACCAGTGCCGACCTTGCCACCCTCACCAGCAATCACACCCTCCAGATCTGCTGGACCTGAGACCTGGGAGATGAATGTCGCATCTGGGTTTGTCGGATTATCGGTATAGAGACCGTCGACGTCAGAAAGCAACACCAGACCGTCAGCCCCAATGAGGAAGCTCACCACTGCAGCCAGGCGGTCATTATCGCCAAAGTGCATCTCAGAGGTAGCAACCGTGTCATTTTCGTTGACAATTGGCACCACACCCAGCTGGCAGAGACGCTCAATGGTGCGCTGAATATTGCGCACACGACCACGGTCACCAGCATCAGAGGCGGTTAGCAAAACCTGGGCGGTGGTGAGCCCAAAACGCCCAAAGCTCCTACCCCACTCCTGGGCCAAATAAACCTGGCCCACTGCGGCAGCTGCCTGCTTGGTTGCCAAATCTGTTGGCCTGGAGTGCAGACCCATTGGGCCCATACCGGAGGCCACCGCACCGGAGGAGACCAAAATGACCTCCGTGCCGGATTGAATGCGCTTGGCTATAGCCTCGGTGAAAATATCAAGCTTGGCTGGGTCCACGGTATAGTCCGACTTAGTCAGACTGGAGGAACCAATCTTAACCACAAGGCGCCTGGCACCACGAATAGCCTCGCGGGTATTAGCCATTAGCCCTGCCACCTATCACGATCGGCCACCTCATCATCGCCGAAGTCATATTCATCAATAAGACCACGGCGAACCTGGCTGGCACGCTTACGCTCAGCAGCGCTCACACGGCCAGTCTTCTCCAGGCGAATGTCAGTACCACGACCAGTCAAGGTTGGGTCCACACCGGCTGCAGTCAATGGCTCCCAATCGAAGGAGACCTCACCGATGGTGACAGTATCGCCTTCCTCAGCACCGGCCTCAAAAAGGGCATCTTCCACACCGAGCTTAGCCAGGCGGTCACCAAGATAACCCACGGCCTCATCATTTTCGAAGTCAGTCTGCATAATCCAGCGTTCTGGCTTCTCACCGCGGATAATCCAACCACCCTCTGGGTCAGCCTCGATAACAAACTCACGCTTGCCACGAACAGCCTTCGGGCGCACAATGGTCTGAACCTCAACCTTGCGGCGGGTATCCTGACGCTCTTTTCGAGCCTTAGCCACAATCTCCATGAGCTTATACTTCAGTGGCTCAAGCCCCTGGCGGGCAACAGCGGAGATAATGAAGATTGGCCAGCCGAACTTCTCCAAGTCCTCCATCAAGAACTCAGCCAATTCGCGGGCCTCTGGCACATCGGCCTTGTTGAGAATAATAATGCGTGGACGCTCACGCAGGTCTCCCAGACCAGTATCCGACTCAAGGCTTTCCTGGTAGGCGGCAAGCTCGGCTTCGAGTGCCTCAATATCAGAAACAGGGTCACGGTTTGGCTCCAGGGTGGCACAGTCCACCACATGTGCAAGCACGGCCGTTCGTTCAATATGACGCAGGAAGTCCAGACCCAAACCCCGACCTTCAGAGGCACCAGGGATCAAACCTGGCACATCGGCAATGGTAAAGGAGTCCGTGCCCATATCCACCACACCAAGATTTGGCTGCAGGGTGGTGAATGGATAATCACCAATCTTTGGTCGGGCAGCAGACAAAACCGAAATCAACGAGGACTTACCGGCAGATGGGAAGCCCACCAAGCCCACATCAGCCATGGACTTGAGCTCAAGAGTTAAGTCCACCTGCTCACCTGGCTCACCCTTGAGGGCAAAACCAGGAGCCTTGCGGGCACGGGAAGCAAGAGCCGCATTACCGAGACCACCATGGCCACCGGCAGCAGCGATAAAGCGAGTACCAATGGTGGTGAGGTCAGCAAGGACATTACCCTGCTCATCCTTAACCACGGTACCGGCAGGGATAGCCACAACCAGGTCCTCACCGCGCGCACCATTACGGTGGTCGCCGGCACCATTGGCACCACGGGTAGCCTTCAGATGAGGCCTGTAGTGCAGGTCCATCAGGGTGTGTACCTGTGGGCTTACTTCGAAGATAATATCGCCACCGTGGCCACCATTACCACCATCAGGACCACCAAGAGGCTTGAACTTCTCACGGTGAATGGAGGCACAGCCATTGCCGCCATCACCAGCGATGAGGTGGAGAACTACGCGGTCAATAAAGCGGTTCATTACTTCCCTTCTTAACTATAAAAAAAGCCCGCCGGGGCGCGTGCCTCGGCGGGTGAGATCCAGTAGAGGCTTAGACCTCAGCTGGAACAATGTTTACGGTACGGCGGTTCTTCTTAATAGCGAACTGCACAGAACCTGCAGCAAGAGCGAAGAGAGTGTCGTCGCCGCCGCGGCCTACGTTCTCACCTGGGTGGAATGCAGTACCACGCTGACGCACGAGGATCTCACCGGCCTTAACCTGCTGGCCACCGAAACGCTTCACACCAAGTCGCTTTGACTCTGAATCGCGACCATTGCTGGAGCTTGATGCACCCTTCTTGTGTGCCATGTCGGTTTCCCTCCTTCAGGAAATACTCGGGTCGAATGAACGACTTACTTGATACCGGTGATCTTGAGCACCGTCAGGTTCTGACGGTGACCCTGACGCTTCTTATAGCCGGTCTTGTTCTTGTACTTAAGGATGCGGATCTTCGGGCCCTTAACGTGCTCGACGATCTCTGCATTGACGCTTACCTTAGCAAGCTTGTCGGCAGCGGTAGTTACATTGGCGCCATCGACGAGCAGAACGGGGGTGAGAGTCACGGCAGTACCAGACTCACCCTCGATCTTCTCGACCTTGACGAGGTCACCTTCAGCAACCTTGTACTGCTTGCCGCCGGTCTTGACGATCGCGTACATAGGAGGGTTACCCCTTATCTAACTCGGACGATTACTTACAGCAGTTTCTCTCGAAAACTGCGACTGGTCAAGTCTACCCCACTTGGCAAAACTACGCAAAACAGCTGGTCACCCGCGTGTCTTGCGCACTGCACGGCGCCTCTTACGAGTACTAATTGGCACCTTCGTCGGCGTGTCAGCACTAACTTTCACGCCGCCAGTCTTAAGGCTTTCTGCCTTGGCCGTTTCCTGGGTAGTAGCAGAGGATGCACGACGCACCGCGCGACGACGACCACGAATCACGCGCACTGGACCCACGGTTTCTGGCTCCAACTCTGCCTTCGGCTTGGATGTCTTCACACCACGCTGCTTCTCAATATTGCGCTCAATGCTACCCTCTGGGCGCTTATCAGAACGCGAATTGCCGCGCGTGGCACGCCTACGACGAGGATTGGATTCCCAATCGCGCATGACCTTACCGAATTCATCATCAGGGTCCTGCTGCTCAGCATTTTCCACGGCAGCCAAAGCGATGTCCACAATCGACGGTGAGGAGTCTCGCGACTCCTCACGAGCAGAGCGACGAGAGTTTTCGCCAGTAGGCTCCTCACTTCGCCCAGATTGCGAGAGACCACGTTCCTTCTTCTGAGGAATCTCTGCAGGAGTCTGCTCGAGAGCGGACTCCTCGTTCAGAACATCTTCTTCCTTGATCTGAAGGGTTGGCCCCTTCTTCTTTGGCTTGCGGTCCTCGCGCTTCTTCTTGTGCTTATCTGGGCTAATTGGCGTAATGCCATCAGCTGCATGCTCCACTGGGTCTGGGTGGATGATATAGCCGGTACCACTGCAGCATTCACACTGGGTGGCGAAGGTCTCCAAAAGACCCTGGCCCAGCTTCTTACGGGTCATCTGTACCAGACCAAGGCTGGTCACCTCAGAGACCTGGTGGCGGGTACGGTCACGGCCAAGGAACTCACGCAGACGGCGCAGAACCAGCTCCTGGTTTTCCGGAAGCACCATGTCAATAAAGTCGACCACAATCATGCCACCAAGGTCACGAAGACGCATCTGGCGCACAATTTCCTCCGCAGCCTCAAGGTTATTGCGGGTCACAGTTTCCTCAAGGTTGCCGCCGGAGCCGGTAAAACGACCGGTGTTCACATCGATGACGGTCATGGCCTCAGTGCGGTCAATAATCAGGGTGCCACCAGAAGGCAGCCAGACCTTGCGGGAGAGCGCCTTTTGGAGCTGCTCATCAATGCGATAGCGCTCAAAAACATCCACACCGGCATTCTTTTCCGGCAGGTAGCGCTCCACACGGTCCATCAAATCCGGCGCCATGGTCTCCACATAATTCTTCACCGTGGACCATGGACGCTGGCCCTCCACGACGAGCTTAGAGAAGTCCTCATTAAAGACATCGCGGACAATCTTGACCAGCATATCTGGCTCTTCATACAGCGTACGAGGCTTGGAGCCACGCTTTGCCTTAGCCTTCTTCGTGGCAGCCTCAATGGACTCCCAAATCTCCTGAAGGCGCGCCACATCGGCTGCAATATCACGCTCCGAGACACCCTCGGCAGCCGTACGAATAATCGCACTGGCATTAGGTGGCACAATATCCTTCACCAAATCACGAAGGCGCTTACGCTCATCCTCTGGAAGCTTGCGCGAAATACCGCTGGAATTACCATGCGGCACATAAACCAAATAGCGGCCAGCGAGCGAAATCTGGGTGGTCAAACGCGCACCCTTCTGCCCCACTGGGTCCTTAGCCACCTGGACCAGCACCTGATCACCAGGCTTGAGCGCATGCTCAATGGTACGGTTGCGGCCACCAAGTCCAGCGGCACGCCAATCCACCTCACCGGCATAAAGCACGCCATTGCGGCCGGTGCCGATGTCAATAAAGGCAGCCTCCATCGACGGCAAAACATTTTGCACGCGACCAAGATAAATATTGCCCACGGTGGAGTTCTGTGTTTCCGAGGTCACAAAGTGCTCGACAAGCAAATCATCTTCAAGCACACCAACCTGGGTCACATTACCCAGGTCATCATTACGCCTGCGCTCACGCACAACCATCACGCGGTCAACAGACTCACGACGTGCCAAAAACTCCGCCTGGCTCACCACATGGCGCTTCTTGCGCCCCTCAGAGCGCAGGTTCGTACGGCGGCGTCGCAAAGCCTCAAGACGAGTGGAACCCTTAATGGCCACTGGTTCCGTAATTGGCTCTTGCTCCTGTGCACCGCGACCACGGCCAGTCCCGCGCGCGCCACGACGTGGCTTCTCAGCTGCCTTGACGGGCTTCGCTGGTGCTGGTTCTGGCTCTGGTTCTGGTTCAGGCTCACGCACCGTTGGGGCAAGGAAGATGGTATCCATCGAGCCTGGGGCCTGGGGCGTTTCGACGACCGATTCAGTCTCGCCCGATGGCTCCTCCGCTAAATCGGTGGGGGCGGGGTCAGAACTTGCGAGCTCCAGATCTACTTTCTGCTCGATCTGGTGAATTTCATTTTCCACATTCTTACGAATGTGGTCCCTCAGCTTTTCATCATTATTATCTGCTGGGGCCTCAGCCTCATTATCGGCGAGGAAGTTTCGAATTGCGTCGACCTCTTCTGCGGTCAAAGTCGACTGGGCTACCTTAACGAGCCCGATTTCATGAAGCTTGAGTACAAGCTCCTTAGAGCTCATGCCTAGCTCACGTGCCAAAGCATGAACACGAATTTTACCTGTGGATCCAGCCACGGAATCTCCTATTTTGTGAAAGTTACGGTGAGGCTCCGGGCGCTTAGAGCAGCCTCGCGGAGCCTATAGACCTACTTTCACCTATTTTAGAGATTCGGGAACCAAATACCAATCTCACGTGCCGCAGACTCAGGAGAATCCGAGCCGTGGACGATATTGGAATTCACCTCAAGGGCGTAGTCACCGCGGATGGTACCTGGGGTTGCCTTGGCAACTGGGTCGGTGCCACCAGCAATCTGACGCCATGCCTCAATGGCACGTGGGCCTTCAAGCACACCAGCAACCAGTGGGCCGGAGGTGATGAAATCAACCAGGTCGCCGAAGAATGGCTTATCCACATGCTCGGCGTAGTGCTCCTTGGCGGTGGCCTCATCAGCAACGCGAAGATCCATGGCCACAACCTTAAGGCCCTTGCGCTCAATGCGGCTAAGAACATCACCAATCAGACCGCGGGCAACGCCGTCTGGCTTAATAAGGAAAAAAGTACGTTCAGTCATAATCTCCAAATTACCATTTTGACTCTGCCCCTCGGCATCACTCTTGCTTGTGGACCCAAGGCGCCGTAAAATGAAACAAGTTCAAGTCATTGAACTTTTATTTTCAAAGGACCCTATGCTTCCCTCTTTGCAAGAAATTAACCGCACTATTCCCGCCCGGCGCGCCGTGGCCTTTCTTGGCCCTGGTGCCCTGGTGGCCGTGGGCTATATGGACCCCGGCAACTGGGTTACCAGCATTCAGGGTGGCGCGGAAACTGGCTATGCCCTGTTGAGCGTGATTCTGCTCTCGAGTCTCTCTGCCATGTTCTTGCAATATCTCTGTGTGAAGCTCGGCATGGGTGCACGCATTGATTTGGCCCAAGCTACCCGCATGCTGGTCGGCTCCCGTGTGGCCGTGGCGCTCTGGATTATTGCCGAACTTGCCATTATGGCCACTGATATTGCTGAGGTCATTGGTGCTGCCATTGCGCTTAACCTCTTATTCCATTGGCCTCTTGTGCTTGGTGTGCTAGTCACCGTTGCCGATGTTTTGGTTCTACTGGTGCTCACGCACATGGGTTTCCGCAAGGTTGAGGCCATTGTGATTGCGTTGATAGCCACAGTCACCGTAATTTTCTTCTACCAGACCTACCTGGTCTCACCGGAACCTGCGGCGGTACTTGCTGGTTTTGAACCACGGCTTTTCCAGGGCCACGCTTTGGTTCTTGCGCTTGGCATTGTGGGCGCCACCGTCATGCCCCATAATCTCTACCTCCACTCCTCCATTGTCCAATCCCGTGCGCCCAAGGGAATTAGCACCCATGAAGCTATTCGCTTTGGCGCTTGGGATTCCCATATACAGCTCACCATCGCCTTTGTGGTCAACTGCATGCTCCTCATTCTTGGCGCGGGTCTCTTCCACGGCATGGAAATTGAATCCTTCCAAGCCATCTACGACCACCTCCTTAGGGTCTCTGGCCCACTAGTGGCTACCCTTTTTGCCGTGGCTCTTTTGGCCAGTGGTCAAAACTCCACCATTACGGGGACCCTTTCGGGCCAAATCGTCATGGAAGGTTTTGTTCATATCCACATTGCCCCATGGGCACGGCGCATGATTACCCGCTGCATTGCTGTCATCCCGGTTTTGATGGCCGCTATTTTCTGGGGCCCAAAGGAACTCGATGATCTGCTCATTAACAGCCAGGTCTTCCTGAGCATCGCGCTGCCATTCTCCATCATCCCGCTCGTATGGATTACTAGCTCCGAGCGATTTATGGGCGAATATAAAAATAAGCCCGTGACAACCATCGTGGGCTGGATAATAGCCCTAGTTCTCACAGGCTTGGATTTATATCTTCTTCTCGGTGCTTAACAGCACCTCAAAAAGAGGCTAGGAATGTTGTGACGGCAAGAGTCCACGCTTGAGCCTGGCGAGCAGATTCCTTCGCAGGACCGAGATATACCACCACACGGCGACGAAGATGACGGTAATGATGACCATCGAGTAGTGAACAAAGAAGCCGTCGATAAGCGCAAGGATTTGAAGAATCCAGGCGAGACCCAGGCCCCATGGGCGACTTTGGACAAAACCACCAAGGAACATCACTACAGCAAGAATAACCACGCTCAGCCAATTAAAGGTGGTCCAGTGGGTGCCCTCATCAACGCGGGCAATTACGGTCAAAACCAGCAGCATGACGATAGATTCCATCACCAAGGTGCCGGCCATCACGCCACGAAGTCCCTTCATTGGGTCTTTGGCTGGTGCATGACCAGGACCAAGTGGGCCGTATTCTACTTCTGCCATTAGGCTGGTTCCTTTCCAAACATCGCACGAGCATCACCGGCAGTAACAACGGAACCCGTGATAATTACGCCACAACCGGCAGGGTCTTCATCCCCGTCCTCGGCAAGCTCAACAGCAAGCTCATAGGCACCCGGCAAATGTGGCTCCACGCGCACGCGCTCTTCACCGAAATATTCCACGGCCAAAGCGGCAAGCTCTTCTGCTTCCATGGCGCGTGGGCTCGAGTTCTTGGTAACCACAATCTCATCGAGTACTGGTTCCAGGGCCTCAAGGATACCGCGTGCATCCTTATCGGCAAAAATGGAGACCACACCAATGAGTCGGCGGAAATCAAAATCCCTGGAAAGCGCCGCTGCCAAGGCCTTTGCGCCGTGCGGATTGTGGCCCGCATCGATGAAGGTGGTTGGCGCACTGCGCATGCGCTCAAGGCGACCTGGGCTCTGGACCTGGGCAAAGCCCTCACGGACCTGCTCCTGGTTAAGCTGGCGGCCAGCACCGGCACCGAAATAGGCTTCCACCGCTGCAAGCGCCACGGCCGCATTGCGAGCCTGGTGCTCACCGGAAAGTGGCAGGAAAATGTCGGTGTACTCGCCACCAAGGCCCTTGATACTGAGCATCTGGCCACCAACGGCAATGGACGAGGCCATGATGCCAAATTCGAAACCGGCGCGGGCCACGGAGGCATCCACCTCAACGGCGCGCTCAAGCAGAACCTTCATTGCTTCTGGTTCCTGCTCAGCAATAATGGCCACATTATCTGGTGGGGTGAGGAGATCCTCCATGTCCCAGCGGCTCTTGATAATGCCGGCCTTCTCCCCCACAATTTCCGTCAATGTATTGCCAAGGAAGTTGGTGTGGTCAATGCCCACTGGGGTTACCACTGCCACATCAGCATTGATGACATTGGTGGCGTCCCATCGGCCACCAAGACCAACCTCAATGACGGCCACATCTACTGGGGCATCAGCAAAGGCGGCGTAGGCCATGGCTGTGGTTACCTCAAATTTGGACATGCGTGGGCCGCCCTCGGCCTGGCTTTTGGCGTCGACCATTTCTACATAGGGCTTGATTTCTTCCCAGATGCGAACATAATCGCGTGGGTGGATTGGCACACCATCAATACCGATACGCTCGGTAACCAGCTGCAGGTGCGGGCTGGTGGTACGGCCGGTGCGCATATGAAAGGCGCGCAGGAGGCTCTCGATCATGCGCACCGTGGAGGTCTTACCATTGGTGCCTGCCACGTGGATGGAATGAAAACTACGCTCTGGGTGGCCCAGATAATCCATCAGGAGTTCCATACGCTCGAGCGTTGGGTCGATGGAGGTTTCATTCCAGCGGCTGTCGAGTTCTTCCTCCACACGCGCCAAAGCGGCTAAGTCCTCAGGAGTAATCTCCCGAGACTCAGCCTCATTGGTCGGAGCATTGAGGTCAAGGCTCAAACCATCGTCATTAATATTGAGCATGCTTCCTAGTTTAGAAGCTCTGCCAGGCGCGCGCTAATACGCGCCACTTCCTCCTCAGCAATCTGCTTGCGGGCACGGATTTTCTCCACCACTGCCTCAGGGGCCTTGGCCAAGAAGGACTCATTGCCGAGCTTCTTTGCAGTACCCTCGAGTTCCTTCTGTGCTGCAGCGAGGTCCTTCTCCAGGCGCTTGCGCTCGGCGTCCTTGTCCACGGTGCCGGAGGTATCCAGCTCCACGGTCACAGTGCGCTCGCTGAGACGAACCTCAATGGAGGCGGTGGCATTGAAGTCTGCATCTGGGGCATCTACGCGAGCAAGGCTCTCAATGACCTCTGCTGGCAGATCACCATAGTCACAGCGGGCAGGAACGCGCTGGCTTGGCTTCACACCCTGGTCGGCACGGAAGCGACGAAGCTCGGTCACAAGCTTCTGAACATCGTCCATGCGGCGGGCAGCGACGTCATCCTTCTCTACCCCACCATTGGTGTCCTCAGCGGTTGGCCAGGTGGAAATGACGAGGGACTCCTCGAACTTGCCCTCGGTGAGAGCAAGCCACAGGGTTTCGGTCACGAATGGCATAGCTGGGTGCAGGAGCTTCAAGGCCACGTTGAGCACGCGACCGAGAATCACAGAGGAGTCTTCCTGAACCTTGGCAATCTCGAGGTACCAGTCGCAGAATTCATTCCAGACGAACTGGTACATGGCCTCGTGGGCCTTGGCGAACTGGTAGCGGGAGAGGTAATCATCCACGGATACACGCAGTTCTTCAAGGCGGTCAAGAATCCACCTATCAGCATCGGTGAGGTTCTCACGGGCTGGGAGCTCGCCAACCTTGGCGCCCTTCATCATGGCGAACTTAGTGGCGTTAAAGAGCTTGGTGGCAAAGTTACGGGAGGACTGTGCAGAATCCTCACCCAGTGGGAGGTCCACACCAGGGTTGGCGCCACGAGCCAGGGTGAAGCGCAGTGCATCGGCACCGAAGCGCTCAACCCAGTCCATTGGGTCAATACCATTGCCAAGAGACTTAGACATCTTACGGCCCTGGGCATCGCGCACGAGACCGTGGAGGAAGAGGTCCTTGAATGGGATCTGTGGGCGGCCATCCTTGCCTGCACCGAGGACGTCGCCTAGCTCTGGGTCAAGGGTGGAGGCGAAGGTGCCGAACATCATCATGCGGGCGACCCAGAAGAAGAGAATGTCGTAGCCGGTGATAAGGACGGAGGTTGGGTAGAATTTTTCAAGCTCAGGGGTCTTTTCAGGCCAACCCATGGTGGAGAATGGCCACAGTGCGGAGCTAAACCAGGTGTCAAGCACGTCTGGGTCCTGCACATAGCCTTCTGGGGCTTCTTCATCTGGACCAACGCAGATGACCTCATCATTTGGGCCGTACCAGATTGGGATGCGGTGGCCCCACCACAGCTGGCGGCTGATGCACCAGTCGTGCATATCATCAACCCAGTCAAAATAACGGGCAACCTGGGAGGATGGGTGAATCTGGGTATCGCCTTCGCGGATGGCGTCGCCAGCCATCTTGGCCAGCTCCTCAACCTTGACGTACCACTGCTTGGAAAGGCGTGGCTCAATTGGCTCGCCGCTTCGCTCAGAGTGCCCAACAGCGTGGATATATGGGCGCTTCTCAGCAACAATACGACCCTGGGCTGCAAGGGCTTCACGGATCTTTACGCGGGCTTCAAAGCGGTCCATACCATCAAACTCGGTACCGGTATTGCAGATACGGCCCTTGGTATCAAAGATGGTTGGCATTGGGAGGTTATGGCGCAGAGCGACCGCATAGTCATTAGGGTCGTGGGCTGGGGTAATCTTCACAGCACCAGTACCAAACTCAGGGTCAACGTACTCATCTGCCACAACGACCAGGGTGTGGCCTGGCATCAGTGGGTGCTCGAAGGTCGCACCAACCAGGTCCTTATAGCGCTCATCATCAGGGTGAACGGCAACAGCGACGTCACCGAGGAGAGTTTCGACACGAGTGGTGGCAACAATGACATGCGGCTCATTATCATTCATGGAGCCGTAGCGCAGGGAGACGAGCTCACCCTCAACGTCCTTGTACACAACCTCAATATCGGAAACGGCGGTCTCCAGAACTGGGGACCAGTTCACCAGACGGTTGGCACGGTAAATCATGCCCTTGTCATAGAGCTTCTTGAAAATGGTGGTAACTGCGCGGGAAAGACCCTCATCCATGGTGAAACGCTCACGGGACCAGTCCACGGAGTCACCAATGGCACGCATCTGGCGACCAATACGGCCACCATATTCTTTCTTCCACTCCCAGACGCGCTCAACAAATTCATCGCGCTCATAGTCGAAGCGGTCCTTGCCCTCAGTTTCCTTGAGCATGGCTTCGACCTTGGTCTGGGTAGCAATGCCGGCATGGTCCATGCCAGGCAGCCAAAGAACCTCATAGCCCTGCATGCGCTTCATACGGGAAAGCACATCCATCAGGGTGTGGTCCAAGGCATGGCCCATATGAAGCTGGCCTGTCACATTAGGTGGTGGCAGGACGATGGAAAAAGGCGGCTTATCAGAGTTGATATCGGCCTTAAAATAGCCTTTTTCCACCCAGTTTTCATAGAGCTGGCTTTCAACAGCCTTCGGATCCCAATTCTTTGGCAATTCAGACATAACGTCTATCTTACCTAAAGAATGGGAGGGAACTTAGATCAGGCCCAGTTCCTTTACAGCCTGGCGTTCCTCTTCCAGTTCCGCAATATTACGGTCGATGAATGCACGCTGCTCATCACTGATTTCGAGGCCCTGGATAATTTCCCACCTGCCACCGCGGCTAACAGTTGGGAAACCAAAGATGAGGCCCTCTGGCACGCCATAGGAACCATCAGATGGGATAGCAGCAGAAGACCACTTATCAGTGCCGTTAATCCAGTCACGCATGTGGTCCACTGCGGCAGAGGCAGCGGAGGCTGCGGAGGACTTACCACGAACCTTGATAATCTCGGCGCCACGCTGAGCTACGCGAGGGATAAATTCCTCGTGGTACCAGGTGGAGTCAACCTCAGCTGGTGCACCCTTGACCTGCAGATAGGAAATATCTGGGAACTGGGTTGCCGAGTGGTTACCCCACACAACCATCTGGGAAAGATCGGTGGTGGATACCTCAAGCTTGGAGGCCAGCTGGCTAAGGGCACGGTTGTGGTCCAGTCGCATCATGGCATTGAAGCGGGCTGCAGGAATATCTGGTGCAGCGGCCTGGGCAATGAGTGCATTGGTATTAGCCGGGTTGCCAACAACGAGCACGTGAATATCATCAGCAGCATGGTCATTGAGCGCCTTACCCTGTGGGCCAAAGATGCCACCATTAGCGGCAAGCAAATCGGAGCGCTCCATGCCGGCACCACGTGGTCGTGCGCCTACAAGAAAGGCAGCATTGGCACCATCGAAAGCGACCTCTGCTTTATCAGTGATTTCTACAGACTCAAGCAATGGGAAAGCGGAGTCGTTCAATTCCATTGCCACACCCTCGGCTCCACCTAGAGCGGGGGTAATCTCTAGGAGTCGAAGACGAACCGGAGTTTCCTTGCCATAAACATCGCCGTTAGCGATGCGCCATAGCAATGAGTATGCAATTTGTCCTGCGGCGCCGGTTACGGCGACCGTCTTAGAAGAATTACGCATACAATTGACTTTACTCCATTCGGGGGTAACCACTTTATTTTTTCGTCCATATGCGCAAAACTTATAGTAATAAGAATGCGAAGCGTGGGCTTGGACAGACGCGCCTAAATCGCTTTTCACCTCTACTGACATTGGAAAGGACGACCGATGAGCATGCCAATGAGCGGCGATCCGAGCATTGAAAATGTGATTAGTGTCGCACTTGAAGTTTTTGGTCGCAACGGCTTCGAAGATACCCGTCTGGATGTCATTGCCCAAGAGTCTGGTATGTCCAAGCGTATGATCCACTATCACTTCGGTGATAAGAAGGGCCTGTATACGCGGGCGGTTCAGATGGCCATTGAGCAGCTCCGCCCTACCCCGGACCACATGATTACGGACACCATTGTCCCGGCTGAGGGTATCCAGGCCGTGGTGGAGGTTATCTTTGATCAGATGGCCCGTCACCCAAAGGCCCTCCGTCTGCTGACTATGGAAAATCTTCTGAATGATATTCCGATGCTCAGCGCCAATCCCCTGGCAGATCAGTCCTCGATTCTCTTGCAGACCGACCGTATCCTGATGCTCGGTCAAGACGCCGGCGCTTTCCGCCCTGGTATCTCAGCTCTGGATGTCTATGCACTCATCACCAGCATGTGCGTGCTCCGTCTTGCCTCCCGTGGAACCTTCCAGAATCTCTACGGCACGGACCTTCAAAATGAGCGCAACACCGAAGGCCTCAAGCGCCTCACGGTCGATGCTGTGCTCTCCTTCCTCACCGCCAACCTCCCACCGGACGGCAATATGAGCTACCTCCAGGGTGAGTACAAGCAGGACCCAATCCCAGCCATGTACGAGCCGGACGAAATCTACGACCAATAAAAATCGAGCCTGGTGCTAAATCGCACCAGGCTCATTTTTGCTCCCCACTTTCTGTGGGGTTGACGGGTTATTTCACCCTGCCCTATTCCGCTTAAATCCGCGATAGCAAGACTTAGGCGGAATGTTTACCAACGGTAACCAGAATTGGCTCGGCTTCCTCTGCCACGCTCTCTGGGGTGATGATTACTTCTTCAACATCATCACGGCTTGGGAGCGCGTACATGAGTGGGTTGAGCAGTTCTTCCATAATGGCGCGCAGACCACGGGCACCGGTCTTGCGTTCCATGGCCTTTTCGGAGATGGCACGAAGGGCTTCATCCTGGAAGGTGAGCTTAATCTTGTCCATTTCGAAAAGAAGCTTGTACTGGCGAACCAGGGAGTTCTTTGGCTCGGTCAGAACCTTGACCAAAGTATCCACATCGAGATCCTTCACAGTGGCGACCACTGGCAGACGACCGATGAATTCCGGAATGAGGCCGAATTTCACAAGGTCTTCTGGGAGAACCTGAGAGTAAACATCCTCAAATTCTTCCTTGGTGTGGACGGCATTGCCAAAGCCGAGGCTGTTCTTGCCCAGGCGGGACTCGATGACCTTGTCCAGACCAGCAAAGGCACCAGCGACAATAAAGAGAATATTGGAGGTATCAATGGTGACATTCTCACCATTAGGGTGCTTACGGCCACCGTTCTGTGGCACGGAAGCAATGGTACCTTCAAGAATCTTCAGCAGTGCCTGCTGCACGCCCTCACCCGAGACATCACGGGTGATGGATGGGTTCTCGGACTTGCGGGCGATCTTATCAATCTCGTCGATGTAGATAATGCCACGCTCGGCACGCTGGATGTCGTAGTCTGAGGCCTGGATAAGGCGCAACAGGATATTCTCTACGTCCTCACCAACATAGCCAGCTTCGGTAAGAGAGGTGGCATCGGCGATGGCAAAGGGAACATCAAGAAGCTTAGCCAGGGTCTGGGCGAGGTAGGTTTTACCCGAACCGGTAGGGCCGAGAAGCAGAATATTGGACTTGGAAAGCTCAATAGCATTGTCCTTCTCACGGGACAGTGGCTTCTGCTCCTCTGCGCGGATGCGCTTGTAGTGGTTATAGACAGCCACGGCAAGAACGCGCTTGGCATCTTCCTGGCCAATCACGTAATCATCGAGGAAATCATGGATTTCCTGTGGCTTTGGCAGGGCGGCGCCCTGACTCAGACCACTGCCTGCCGAGCTCAACTCTTCATCGATAATAGAACTACATACCGCGATACAGTCATTACAGATGTAGACACCATTGCCATGGACAAGGCGCTCTACCTGCTTCTGGCTCTTGTTACAGAAGGAGCACTTGAGCCCATCATAGTTGTCTTGCATTTTTGCCATTCTATTCCCAATAAAGTCGCGAATTTAAACCACATTAATGGTATACGAACTATACCAGCTTTTTAGTTACGCTCGCGCTTACGGTAATCAAATACCTGATCGATCAGACCGTATTCCACAGCCTCCTGGGCGGTGAGAATCTTATCGCGGTCAGTATCAATGCGAACCTGTTCTGCGCTCTTACCGGTATGGAAGGCGAGGGTTTCTTCCATCAGGGTACGCATACGCTCAATTTCGCGAGCCTGAATCTCGAGGTCGGAAACCTGACCCTGCATACCACCGGTGCGAGGCTGGTGGATAAGAACGCGAGCATTTGGCAGAGCGGCGCGCTTGCCAGGAGCACCAGCAGCGAGCAGGACGGCGGCTGCGGAAGCGGCCTGGCCGAGGCAGACGGTCTGAACGTCTGGGCGCACATACTGCATGGTGTCGTAAATAGCCATCAGACTGGTGAAGGAACCACCAGGAGAGTTGATGTACATAGTGATGTCGCGCTCTGGGTCAAGACCCTCAAGAACGAGGAGCTGAGCCATGATGTCATTGGCCGAAGCATCATCGACCTGAGTGCCCAGGAAGATAATGCGCTCTTCAAAGAGCTTGTTGTATGGGTTAGATTCCTTGGCGCCGAAAGCGGACTGCTCAACGAAGCTAGGAAGAATATAACGGGAGGAAGGCATTTCCATGGATTATTTCCCTTCAATTACCTTGTCGACGAAACCATACTCGAGAGCCTGCTGGGCGGTGAACCAGCGGTCACGGTCGGAATCCTTGGTGATCTGCTCAACGGTCTGGCCGGTGTGCTCAGCAATGAGCTCGGCCATCTCACGCTTGGTGTGGGCGAAGGTCTCAGCCTGAATTGCAATATCGGAGGCTGTACCACCAACACCGGCGGAAGGCTGGTGCATCATGATGCGGGCATGAGGCAAAGCGTAGCGCTTGCCCTTGGTACCAGCGGAGAGCAGGAACTGACCCATAGATGCTGCCAGGCCCATTGCATAGGTAGAAATATCGCAAGGGCTGTACTTCATGGTGTCGTAGATAGCCATACCAGCGGTAACGGAGCCGCCTGGGGAGTTGATGTAGAGGTGAATATCGCTATTTGGGTCCTCAGCGCTCAGAAGAAGAATCTGGGCGCAGAGCTTATTGGCGATCTCATCATCAACCTGGGAACCCAGGAAAATAATGCGCTCACGCAGGAGGCGCTCGAAGACGGAGTCGGTCAGGTTAAGACCTGCACCGGCCCCAGCGGCCATAAGTTTTTTATCCATTCGTGAATTATCCTTACTAAATCAGTAACTATCACTGTTTCCAACTAGATTACCCGCTTGGATCAAGCTTGGCATCATTGTTCGCTAATAGCGAAAAATCCCCACGATGACGTGGGGATTTAGGCTTTAAAGGACGAGAGAATTAGTTCTCTTCGTTGGTCTCGTCCTCGTCGTCCTCACCGAAATAATCGGAGGTCTCGATGACATTACCGTCGGTGTCCTTAGCGCTGACCTTGCAGATGGAAGCAGCAAGAGCCTTACCACGACGTACGTCCTGGTACAGGGTTGCAAGCTGGCCTGCAGATGCGAGCTGGTTGAAGAGGGTCTGTGGGTCCATGCCGTAGGAGGAGGCGGTGAACATGAGGTGCTCGTTAACGTCCTTCTCGGTAACCTCAGGCTCATCCTGCTCGGCGACAGCGTCGAGAAGAATCTGGGTACGAACGGTCTGAGCAACCTGCTCTTCGAGGGTCTTCTTGTACTCTTCAGCGGTAGTATTCTGAATCTTCAGAACCTCGTTGAAGCCAGCCTCGCCACCGAACTGCTGACGCATGTTGTCGAGCTGGGACTCGACCTGCTGCTCAACAAAGTGGGTTGGGGTTGGGAAGTCAGCAATCTTGAAGGCCTCTTCGAGAACGGCGTCACGCAGAGCCACAGCCTGCTGGGACTTGCCACGCTCTTCGAGCTGCTTCTTGATGCCCTCGCGGAGCTCTTCAACAGTGTCGAACTCGGAAGCTTCCTGAACGAATTCCTCGTTAACCTCAGGGAGCTGGCGGCCCTTAACAGCAGTCACGTCGACGGTGACGGTGCCGGTCTTGCCATCAGCCATTGGGATTGGGGCTTCGAAGGTGGCGGACTCATCAGCGTGAAGGCCCTTAACAGCCTTGTCCAGACCCTCGATCATTTCAATCTCAGAACCGATGGTGTGGGTAACGCCCTCAGCAGCTGCCTCCGGAACTTCCTTGCCTTCGACCTCGACCTTGACATTGAAGGTGACGACATCGTCCTTCTTAGCCTTGCGCTTCACGTCCTTGAGGGTGGAGAAGCGGGTGCGGAGGGTCTCAATCTCCTCGTCGATAGCCTCATCGGAGACGTTGATTGGCTCAACCTCAACGGAGATCTTGGAGAAATCTGGAACGGTGAACTCTGGAGCGACAGAGAAGGTGGCGTTGAAAGCCAATGGATCCTCATCTGGGCCACTGGTGACCTCGATGGATGGGGTGCCAAGAACATTGAACTTCTCGGCGAGGATAGCCTCGTTCAGACGTGCAGGAATAGCTGCATTGAAGACGTCGCCCAGGACGTACTCGCGAGACACGCGGGTCTCAATCACCTTGCGAGGGGCCTTGCCACGGCGGAAGCCTGGCACGTTGATCTGCTTGGCGATTTCCTTATAAGCCCTATCGAACTCAGGCTCCATCTCAGCGAAAGGAACCTCAATGCTGAGCTTGACAGTGGTGTCGTCTAGACGATCTACAGAACTCTTCACGAGCTAAAATCTCCTGAATCTATCAATAAATTTCAGATTACTGACCAGTCCGGACATCACGAACTGAACATATGAGAATGACCGCCGCCCCTTCCCTATCGGGAAGGTATTGCGACGGCCATTGTCCGTCGGGGCGACAGGATTTGAACCTGCGACCCCCTGCTCCCAAAGCAGGTGCGCTACCAAACTGCGCCACGCCCCGTTAGCTTTAAGCTCTGAGTTCTTGTGAACTCTGCGCTCTTAGCAACAGATAAGAACTATACACGGCTTTCTGATTTTCACCTAATCCGCATGTCAATGGCCACTTTTTTGGATGTTTGAAAGCTGAAAAGTAGTAAAGCGCTTCAGTTGACGGTTTACCTACTGGGGGCAGATATAGAAAAAAGTGCCGAGGAAGTTTTTCAACTTGCACTCGGCACTTGTATGGAGGGAACGACGGGAATCGAACCCGCGTCTTCAGCTTGGAAGGCTGAGGTATTAGCCACTATACGACGTTCCCCTATCCTTGCTTACCCATTGGCAGCAAAAGAAGCACGGTCGATTATATACACAATCTTCTGAGCCCTGCAACTACCCCGACAAGGCACAGTGTCATGACCAGCAAAAATGCAGGATAATCATTGGAAGCTCATAGAAGCATGGGGCTATTTATTCGCGATATATGGGAGGGAATTTAGCTCTAAATTCCCGCGTTATATCTGATAACCTGAGAATACAGGCGAATTGAAATTCTTAGACATTCGCTATTTTGGAACCACACAATGCAGTGAATGTTCACGTCGAATTGTAACCGGCGGTTTCATATAGCACATATGAAGCTTTGAGCTTCTTTTTAAGCCTGAAGTGAATCCGTCAACATATTTCAGCGAATTCTCAGCCTGTGTTCGCTCTACTCATAGAAAGGAGGTTTAGCATACCAGGCATGAAACCAAAGATTATCAATGCGGAAAATGGCGCCGAGCTCTGGACGGCCATTGAATGTGCAGAACGTTCGGGAACCGCACGCGGTACGTTCACGTCTTATGCTGGTCGTGGTCGCGCACCAAAGCCAGTCACTAAGCTGCATGGACTTACTTTGTGGGACTCACGCGAAGTGCTTGAATGGATCGAAGAGCGCAAGGCCTCTAAGACGAACTAAATACATTCGTCAAAACAAGACAAGACAAAAAATGGCTACCACCAATTTCCGCGGTGGTAGCCATTTTTTATTAGAATATTAGACGGTAGGAGCGATGCCGGTCTTCTCGTATTCGCTCAAGATATCAATACGGCGCTGGTGGCGCTCTTCCCCACTCCAAGGCTCAGAAACAAAGGCATCAACAATAGCCAGTGCTTCTTCCTCAGAGTGCATGCGACCGCCCAGGCCAATGAGCTGCGCATTGTTGTGTTCACGGGCGAGCTTAGCGGTCTCAACAGACCAAGCAAGGGCACAACGTGCGCCCTTGACCTTATTGGCGGCAATCTGCTCGCCATTACCGGAACCACCGAGCACAATGCCCAGGGAACCCGGATCATTTACCACACGCTGGGCTGCATCAATGCAGTAGGCTGGGTAATCATCATTGGCATCATATTCGTGGGCGCCACAGTCAATAACTTCGTGGCCGGCTGCCTTGAGATGCTCGGCAATAGCATTCTTTGTGTCGAACCCGGCATGGTCCGCTCCTAGATAAACACGCATACCTTTATCATAACGCAATTCTTGTCTTGTTCCTGCATGCGGTACGCTTATAGACATTATGCGCAATCTCACCATTATTTCTTTGTGTGGTTTACTTCTTTTTGGCGCCACTGCCTGCAAAAATGACCAGGTTCAGACGGCACCGGCAAATATCACTTCTTCCGTAAGCACCTCCTCGGTGACACTCCCCCATTCGAGCACCCAGGCAAGCTCGGAAAGCAGCACGGAGATTTCTACCTCGGAGGCTACTTCTACTACCCCATCCGAGATTTCGACAGAGGTGCCGGTTTCTCAGGATGCAGCCCCTGCAGTCTCCGCTACCCAGCAGCTACTTAATACTTTGGAAGTAAAGGGTAAGGCCCCAAAGACCGGCTATAGCCGCGACCAATTCGGTGAGGCATGGACCGATAATGTTGATGTGGCCGGTGGCCATAATGGTTGCGATACGCGCAATGATATTCTGCAGCGCGACCTGACAAATAAGGTGATGAAGAATTCCTGTACCGTGCTAAGCGGTACGCTCAATGACCCATATACGGGCACGGTTATTGACTTCCAGCGCGGCAAGGACACCTCTCGTGCCGTGCAGATTGACCACATTGTGGCCCTGTCCAATGCCTGGCAGACTGGCGCCCAGCAGCTCGATGTAGCTACCCGCACCGCCCTTGCCAATGATCCGGATAATCTCGTGGCGGTGGATGGTCCAACGAATCAGCAGAAGTCTGATTATGATGCGGCCTCCTGGTTGCCACCAAATAAGGACTATAGGTGCACCTATGTCAGCCACCAGATAGAAATAAAGGCCCGCTACCACCTGTGGGTAACGCAGCCTGAGAAGGACGCTATGGAGCGCGTCCTTCAAACCTGTTCCTAATTAGTCGAACTCAGGGGCCTCAGTACGAGAGCGCTTGAGCTCAAAGAAGTGAGGATTGGAGGCGAGGGTAACGGAAGCATCAAAAAGCTTGCCGGCATCCTCGCCGCGTGGGATACGGGTGATGACAGGACCAAAGAAGGCAACATCACCGATCTGGATAACAGGTGTACCCACATCATTACCAACCAAATCGCAGGCTGCCTGCTGCAGGGCACGCAGACGCTCATCATGGGCATCAGTATCGGCAAATTCTGCCAGCTCAGCAGGCAGACCAACCTCAGCCAAAGCCTCCACAATCACAGGGTTATAAGCGCCGAAACCGCGACGCTCCTCCCACTCACCATTGTGAATACGGGTACCCATAGCGGTATACAGGGCATCGACCTTTTCTGGGAAGCGCTCTGCGACTTCAGCAAAAACGCGGGCAGGACCCCAATTTGCTTCCATCTTCTTGGCATAATCAGCTGGGATATCGCGGCCATCATTGAGCACCGCGAGGCTCATTGGGCGGAAGGTCACGGCAATATCGCGGACCTTTTCTACTTCCTTAATCCATCGGCTGGTAACCCAGCAAAATGGGCACGAGGCATCAAAATAAAGTGTAACTTCCTGGGACATGCCACCATTCTAGTACCCTGGAATCATGAGTTCCACTAATTTGACCCGACTCGAGGCAGCCGACCGCGCTGCCCTACTCACAATCGACAAATACTTCATCGACCTTGACGTCACCGGCGATGATCAGACCTTCTCCTCCACAACCACAGTCTTCTTTGAGGCCAAGGAAGAAGGCGATACCTTTATCGACCTCCGTGCCGCTCGCGTGGAGTCCGTTCTTCTCGATGATGAGGACATTACTGCCACTGCCGTAGGCGACACCTACGATGAGGATAAAGGCATTCAACTCCACCTCACCCCTGGCGCCCACGAACTGCGTGTGAGCGCCCAGTGTCTTTACTCCCGTACCGGCCAGGGTCTGCACCGCTTTGTGGACCCAGCCGATGGCGAAGTCTACATGTACACCCAGTTTGAGACCGCTGATGCTAAGCGTGTCTTTGCCTGCTTTGACCAGCCGGATTTGAAGGCTTCCTATGCCATGCGTGTTCGCACACCAGCAAACTGGCGCGTCATCTCCAACCCTGAGATGCACGTTTCTGAGGATGGCACCGTCCATGAAGGTGAAACCGGCTACCGTGTATCCACCTATCTTGTCGCATTCTGCATTGGCCCTTACCACGAGGTGCGTTCTTCCTGGACTGGTACCCTGACCCACCACCCTGAAACCCCCGAGGGTGAACCAACCGAACTCACTGTGCCATTTGGTATTTACTGCCGGAAGTCTGTGGCACACGCGCTGGATGCCGATGTTATTTTTGAGCAGACCCGCCAGGGCTTCGACTACTACCACAAGCACTTTGGCATGGCCTACCCCTTTGGCAAGTATGACCAGGTTTTCTGCCCTGAATACAATATGGGCGCCATGGAAAACTCCGGCTGCGTGACCTTCCGTGATGAATATGTCTTCACTGAGCCAGCTGCTCCACATATGTATGAGCGCCGCTGTGAAACCATCCTCCACGAGCTTGCCCACATGTGGTTTGGTGACTTGGTCACCATGCGTTGGTGGGATGACCTGTGGCTTAATGAGTCCTTCGCTACCTGGGCCTCTGTTATGGCTCAGTCGGAGAACACTGAGTACGTCAATGAATGGGTGACCTTCTCCATGGCGGAAAAGAGCCACGCTTATCAGCAGGACCAGCTACCATCCACCCACCCAATTTTGGCTGACGCCACGGATATTCGCACCGTGGAGCAGAACTTCGACGGTATTACCTATTCCAAGGGCGCCTCGGTGCTCAAGCAGCTCTTTGCTTATGTGGGCCGTGATGCCTTCTTCAAGGCTATCCGCATGCACTTTGCTCGCCATGCTTGGGGCAACGCCACCTTCGATGACCTGCTCGGCGCCCTTGAAGAGGCTTCTGGTCGAGACCTCTCTGCTTGGGCTGACCAGTGGCTCAAGACCACCGGTATTAGCGATATTTCCGCTGATTTCACCGTGGAAAATGGCGTATACACCAAGTTTGACCTGGTTCAGGGTGGCCCAGTCATGCGTGACCATCGTCTGGCAGTTGGCCTCTACAATATCGAGGGTGACAAGGTCGTGCGCGTCATGCGCGTAGAAACTGACCTCCACGGTGAGCGCTCCGAGGTTGCTGGCCTCGTTGGTGCCGCCGAGGCTGATATTGTCCTGGTCAATGACAATGACCTCACCTACTGCATGGCCGGCATGGATGAGAAGTCCCTGGCCAATGTGATTGCCAATATTGACAAGATCGAGGACCCAATGGTCCGCTCCCTGTGCTGGTCTACCGCGTGGCAGCGCACCCGTGCAGGCCTCATGCCAGCCCGTGACTTCCTTGAGCTGGTTGTTCGTGGCCTTGCATCGGAGACTGAGCACTTTGTTCTTAACACTGTGTTGCTCTCCGCTAAGACTGCAAGCTTGAACTATTCCCCTACCCCAAGTGAGATGTTCGCCGATGAGATTGTGAACCGCATCAAGGCTGGGGACAAGGTGCTTCGCTACCAGCAGCTGCTATGCACTCTGCCGGTGACCGAGAAGTCCGCTCCGCTGATTCTCGACATGCGCAATGGCGCTGACCAGAGTCTGCGCTGGCAGGCACTAGTATGCCTCATTGCCAATGGCCGCGTGGCAAACCCTGCTGAGGAAATTGCTGCCGAGCTTGCACGCGATAAGTCCTCCGGTGGTCAGAAGTGGGCATGGGTTGCTGAGGGTGCTGCTCACCGTGTTGAGGTCTTCCGCGACCTGCTCGACAATGGTGACAAGAAATCGAACCTGGAGCTTCGCCACAAGGCTATGGGTGTCACCTGGGCTCCAGTTCCAGAGGAGCTCAAGCAAGAGGCTCCATACTTCTTCGACAGTGCTGCTAGTGTTTGGGACCGCTTCGAGTCCGAGGTGGCTCAGCGCACCCTGCACGAGCTCTACCCATACTGGGCTCCAGAGGTTAAGCTCCCAGAGATTTCTGGTTTCGACCCTGCTCTGCAGCGCATTCTGATTGAGGGCCAGCACACCATGGAGCGCATCCGCAAGTGCCGCGCACTCTAAGCTCCCGGTAGTACTCCCGCGGAAGCCCTTCGGGCTTCCTTGGGCCCCGTATAGCACAAAGACCCAGGCCTAGTGGCTTGGGTCTTTCGCATACTTTGGGCTCTGGCTTTACTCGTAGCGCAGGGCATCAATTGGGTTGAGCTTGGCGGCCTTATTAGCTGGGATATAGCCGAAGAAAAGGCCAATAGCTGTGGATACCAGCAGCGCTCCAAGCACGCCCCACCACGGTGGTAGGACAAAGATTTTGAGAACCGCCGCAATGATAATCACTGGCCCGGCACCAAGAATCACACCGATGACACCACCGAAGAGACAGATGAACATGGCCTCGGTAAGGAACTGAAGGCGAATGGCGTTCGTGGTGGCACCAAGGGCCTTTCGGATACCAATCTCGCGGGTACGCTCGGTCACGGCAACCAGCATGATGTTGGTAACACCAATACCACCCACGAGCAGTGCGATGGCGGCAACGGCGGAAATACCGAGGCTCACGAAGAGGAGGATCTTGTTGATATAGCCCTCGGCACCCTCAAGGCTCTGGGCGGTGGTCATGATATTCGGGTCATCTTCATAATGCCTATCGAAGTACTTGACCGTGTCATCATTGAAGGAGGTGTCCTCCTGGTTGGACTTGTGTACGCTAAAGCCAGTCCAGGTTGGGGCTTCGCCACCGGTAATAGCTTCAGCGGTGGTATACGGCATATAGACCGTATCTCCGCTCAGCAGCTTAGAGAGCATACCGACGCTCTGCTCGAGCACGCCGACAACGGTGAAGTCATAGCTGCCGCCATCATCGGTTTGGAGCTCAATGACTTGACCAAGGGCACTGCGGGCATCACCATCGAAATAATCCCTGGCGACTTTATCGCTAATGACCACATTATTGGTGGCATCGGAAATATCGCCCTCAGTGAGAAGACGACCGACACTTACCTTGGAGTCATTGAAGGCGAAGTTCTGTGGGTCGGTTGGCTCATAGCGAAGTGCATCCTTGGTCTGCTCATTCTTGATGAAAGAATCGCCAGTAACCGAATAGGAATACGACAGGTTCAGACCACTGATACGGCTGCCCATAAAGTCCTGGTAGGCCTGGATATCTTCGCGGGTAAGGTAGTCCACCGAATCCAGTGGGTCGAGAATGCCCATCTTGACCTTGTCAGGATCATCTGGCTTGATGCCGACATTCACATAAATATCGGAAAGACCAAGGTTGGCGAACTCACGGTTGACTACCACGCGGGAAGCCGAACCAAGAGTCAGAATAGCAATCACGGACGCAATGCCGATCACCATGCCGAGCAGGGTGAGGATGGTGCGCAGGAAGTTCGAGCGGAGGCTCGTGAGCGACATAGCAAGGGTATCCATTATGCCTCCTCACTCTCACGGGTAGCCCTGGAAACTTGCTCATTTGGTTCATCGGAAATGATGAGGCCATCGCTAAGCTTCACAATACGGGTAGTCTCTCGGGCCAGGTCCATATTGTGGGTAATGAAGAGAATGGTGCGACCACCCTCATGAAGCTTATGGAAGAGGTCCACCACCATGTGACCAGTGTTAGTATCCAGTGCACCTGTTGGCTCATCGGCAAGAATCAAATCCGGGTCATTGGCAAGCGCGCGGGCAATAGCCACACGCTGCTTCTGACCGCCGGAAAGCTCATTAGGCTTATGCTCCATTCGGTCAGCCATGCCGACCAACTCAAGCAGATATTCGGCCCTAGGACCACGCTCGGAACGAGGAACGCCGGCATACATCATGGCCATTTCCACATTGGCCTTGGCAGTAGAACGTCCAATGAGATTGAAGTTCTGGAAGACAAAGCCGATATTATTCGCGCGGAAATCTGCCAGCTGATTGCCATTGGCGGTAAGAACATCAACACCGTTGAATACATAATCACCGCTGGTAGGCAGGTCCAGCATGCCGATGATATTCATCAGCGTGGATTTGCCGGAACCCGAAGCGCCCACGATGGAGACGAACTCTTTGGACTCGACAGTGAGATTAATGCCCTTGAGAATTTCTAGGGTCTCATCGCCGACGACAAAAGAACGGGTAATTTCATTTAGCTGCAATAAAGGCACTAAGCATCAACCTTAACGTGCTTGCCAACAAGGCTCTCGTAGGTGGATGGGTAGCTAATGATGCGCTCGCCAGACTTGAGGTCACCTTCGGTAATGGCGGTTTCCACACCATTGGTGAAACCAGCCTTGACGGTGCGACGCTCAATCACATCCTGGTCGTTGAGGACGTAGACATAGCGCTCATCATCATTATCGCCCTGGACCAGTGCTGCATTTGGCACCTTAAGAACATTGGTTGCGCTCTGGGTGGAGATCTTCATCTTTGCGGAAGCACCGAGGTTAAGACCGTCATGATCGCCGGTAACCTCAACCTCGATTGGATACTCGGCACGAGTATCGGAGCTCGAGGCAGAGCCACCGCTAAGAAGGCTGCTTACACCACTACCGGTGCTCTGCACGGTGGTCATCTCAGGCACATTGGTAATCTTGGAGACCTTGCCGGTGAAGGTCTTATCTGGAGCAACCACGGAGGTGAAGGTAACCTCGGCGCCTTCCTTGACCTTAGAGAAGTCGGATTCCTTGAGCTTGCCCTTGATAATCAGGGTGGAATCATCAGCCACGGTGGCAACCTGGCCATTAACCGGATTGTCCTTGGAAGCGCTGACACTGGTCACCACACCATCGAATGGGGCCTTGATGTCCTTATCCGCGATCTGGAGGCGGATGGAATCCAGACTCTTATCGTCGGAGTCATCATTGACCTTGGCCCAGGCGTTATCGGCCTGAAGCTGGAGGTTATCACGGTTATTCTTCGCGGCAGTCTTAGCCTGCTCGAGGCCAAACTGTGCGTCAAGAACGCCCTGGTAGGCGGCGTCGACAGACCTCTTGGACTTCTGAATCTCCTCATCAGCATCGACGATGGACTGGTTGAAGGCAGTCTCAGCATCGGTAGCAGCCTTGGAAGCCTCATTAACCTTCCACAGTGCAGTGCCAACGGTGGTGGCTGCACCAAGGGTGGCGCTATCCACGGTTCCACTAATCAGGCCACGGATATTGTCCACATTGGAAGCACCGGAGTTAAGTGCATCCAGGGCGGCAAGAATCACATTGGCGCGGGTAGCGTTGAGCTGGTTAAGCGCATTGGCGGAGCTATCGAGACCAGAAGCGCGGTGGCGCAGTGCCCTATCGAGGTCCACCTTGGCATTGGTATAGGTGTCAGTGGCATTGCGGAGAGAAGCTTCAGCGTTGCGAAGATCGGAGGAGTCACCGCTATTAGCCTGGTCGAGAGCCTGCTGTGCCTGCTGGGCTGCGAGCATATCGGCACGCTTGGAGGCATCGAGGGCTGCGGTCTTGGAATCTAGGTCGCGCTGTGTATCGCTGACGTCAAGAGAAACAAGGATGTCGCCTTGTTTCACGCGGCTACCAGATTCCACATTCACAGCCGTGGCCTTAGTGGTCAGCGTGGTCGTCAGAGTGGCGGTCTGCTTTGGTTCCACAGTGCCATTGAGGTTAATGGTCTGACTAATATCGCCCGTGCTGGACGTAGTCAGATCATTGGAGCTTAGATGATGCTCTGCGGAGGAGCGAAGGCCAAAGTAGGCCACGAGTGCCAGGATGATGACAATCACCACGACAATTGGCACAATGATACGAGCCTTGCTACGGCCCTTCTTTTTGATACGAGCCAAAGGCACCGCACCTACTGCGAAATCATTGTTCTCGGTATTCTCAGGTGTGGTCATGGATAAGCTCCTCACGTCTATTGCAATACAATACTCTAAGCATACCAGCCGATCATGAGAGCTCCTGCTTCTTAAGAAACAGGAGCTCTCACCAGTGAATACGTAAGGAAATTCTCTACAGGAGAGAATCCAGTGCCTGCTTAATATCAGCAAGCAAATCTTCTTCGTCTTCAATGCCAATGGAAATGCGAACGAGATCCTTCGGGACTTCGAGCGAAGAACCAGTGACAGACTGGTGGGTCATGAAATACGGATGCTCCAACAAGGACTCGACGCCACCCAAGGACTCGGCGAGACAGATGAGTTTTGTCGATAGGCAGAATTTCTTGGCCGCTTCCTCGGAGACAAAGCGCACAGAAATCATGCCACCGAAGCGCTTCATCTGCTTTGCTGCCACCTCATGGCCTGGGAAAGATTCAAGACCTGGGTAGAGAACTTCCTTCACCGCTGGGTGCGAGTTGAAGAGAGCCACTGCTGCCTCGGCATTATCACAATGTTTCTCCATGCGAACAGCCAGGGTCTTGATGCCACGCAGAGTCAGGTACACATCAAAAACGCTCGGGATTGGGCCGACGCCACCCTGAAGGAAGAGGAATTTCTCATCCAGGTCAGCATCATTGGTGATAATCACGCCACCAATCACATCCGAGTGACCGCCAAGGTACTTGGTAGTGGAGTGGACGGAGATATCGGCACCAAGCTCCAGCGGACGCTGCAGATATGGGCTGGCAAAAGTATTATCCACAGCCAAAAGCGCCTCGCCCTTAATGGCAGCAATGGCTGCAATGTCACTAATGCCCAAAGCTGGGTTGGTTGGGGTCTCCAACCAGATCAGCTTTGTATTGGGTTGAATGGCCGCTGCGACTGCCTCGGTATCCGTGGTGTCCACGACGGTGTATTCAACACCCCATACTTTATAAACGGAATCAATAAGCCTAAAAGTTCCCCCGTAGGCATCATGACCGAAAAGAATATGGTCACCGGGCTTAAGCACGGAGCGCAGAACCACGTCGATAGCTGCCATGCCGGAAGAGAAAGCGCGACAGTGGGCGCCATTTTCAAGCGTAGCTACGGTGTCTTCAAGAGCCTTGATGGTCGGGTTGCCACAGCGGGTGTATTCGAAACCGCCACGAAGCTCATTGAGACCATTTTGGGCAAAAGTGGTGGAAGCGTAGATTGGCACGTTGACGGAGCCGTACTTATCATCTGGCTCATAACCTGCATGAATTGCGTCTGTTGAAAATCCCATGAACACATCATAGTAGAAATTTGGAGTAATTGATAGAAAAGGGGCGGGAACTTTTTCGGGGAGTGGTTCGTTAAACAAACAAAGAGTAGACGGGGATGTTCGTAAACGACGAGAAGAAAGGGCCAATCATGACCCCCATGAACACCCTCCTCGGTGCTGCGTCTGAACTCAGCGACACCGAGATGACTGTGGCCATTAGCCACCTACAAGATATGCGCGCTGCCCGCGCGGTTGAGTTCGCGAAGAGTGCTGCCTCTGCCCCGCCGAAAAAGGTGATTGAGGGACTTGGGCATCGCTTTGGGCTCAGCAATGCTGAAGCCCGTGAAATGCATGCTCAGGTTCTAGTAAAGCGCAAGAACGCCCAGCTTGCGAAGTTCTTCACTGAGCGTGCCTACTCCATGGCTGTGGTTAGTGTGCTGCTCAATCTTGTCCGAATGATTGAGTTCGATGGTAAGAAGACCAAGAGTGGCATGATTACCCGCAAGCAGCTCGACTTTATGCTGCGCCACCTGCTGGGGACCCCAACCGATGAAACTCCGCAGCAGGCCATTAATCGCATTAGTTCTGCCATGAAGAAGGAAAATAAGTTCTTAGCCTTTGAGGCTGCTCAGCGAAAGCATGAGGAGTATGAGAAGAACAAGGCTGCCTTCTATGCCGCACACCCTGAGCTTGAGCCTATCGACGCAGTCAAACCCAAGGTGAAGAAAGTTGAGGGAGAAAAGCCGGCTGCTGCGGTTTTCGATGGTCCGGTCGAGCTGCCGAAGGCGAAGCCGGAGTTGAAGCCACCACTGGAGATGCCAAAGCCTGGGGAGTCACCGCTGTTGGATGAGTCGGAACTCCAGGAGCCTGGATGTCTGGCCGATGATGCCGATGTTCGCTTCAATGTGAAGAAAACCGGGCCAAATCAGAACACGCTTACGCTCAGTGGCGTGAGTGATGTGGATACGGCGGTAATTCAGCGTGCGGTCGGTAGCCAGATTAATGCCATTCCGGATAAGGAGATGAGCAGGGATAATAAGCGCAATATTGGGCGCGCGGCCATTATGGCGCTGCGTAATCACATCTCGACTGACCAGCGGTTTGCCAAAGTCACGGTGAATTTGGTCGTGGATACTGAAACCCTTCGGGATAATGGCGAGCCTATTATCCACATGGAGGGCAAGGAGTATACCGGCCGTCAGATTGTGGAGATTGCCGATAAGTGGTCCATTGCTGAGGCCCTCATTGTGGTCGATGCCCATGGCACCGTGGTGAGTCACAATAGTGGACGCCTGGCGGATTCGGCCATGCGTGGAATGATGTCCACCATGCAGGTCTGCTGTGGCTTCCCTGGTTGTGAGACCACCATTAATCTGCAAGCCCACCATATTCACCCCTTTGGTTCGGGTGGTAAGACGGAACTTGGCAACATGGTGCTACTCTGCCCTCACTGCCATGCGAAAGTCACCGGTAAGGAAGAGCGCTTCATGGTCTTCCACGACCTGGGCACCTCGGTATGGCTCAATGAGTACGACGACTACTATGTGGGCATTATGGCTGCTCCAAGCTCGACACTAATGACCCGACTGGGTAAGCAGCACGAGTTGGATTCGCTGAACCCTTATGATTTTGTGAAGCTCTGTCGCATTCTTATCCGTGAGACCTGGAAGCGCCTCAACCAGATGAAACATGCCGAGGGCGCCTAGGGCTTAGAGCAAGGAAAATAGCGAGGGTGCCTCGTTGAAGTAGACCGAGCCAAAGGCAGAGTCGAGGCGGAGCCAGTGTCCGGCAACGGCCAGGCGCATAATGCGTGGCACGGATTCGGGGACGGCTGGGCCTGGGATGAGTCCAAAGCTCTGGGCCGTGAAGATCATCCTCATGGAGATTTTGTGGTCATTGTTGACCTCGATGACGGTTTGGTCAAGCAAGGACTTTGGTGGGCCTAGTGGGCCGTTGAACTGGCGGGCAAGATCTTTGCCCTTCTGGCCGAGTTCGGCAACAATGCCCGCCGGGAATTCTTCCTCTAGCTGGAAGCCTTCGGCTGGCGGGAGCGCTCCTGGCCACAACGCATCAGCTGTGGCGAAGTCGCGGTTTGGCTCGCAGGAGTTCAGCGCATCGAAGATGTCTTGGGCACGCACAATTACTTTGTCCTGCCCAAGACGGGTGCTTGCACGCCTACCAACGAGAGTATTGAAGGGCGTGGTGACCAGGATGTCTGTGAGGGGTTCCTGGATATAGCGGAAGCGCATTGCTGCCTGGGAGTCCAGGGCAATGGCATGGCGGGCAAGGGCTTTGATGCCCTTGGTTCCTTCAAGAATCTCGACTGCGACCATAGATGTGGTTACTTGGCTTCTTCCTCAACGAAGCTGCGGGAGAAGATTTCGCGCTCAGCTTCGGTGATTTCGCGTGGCTTGCCGCTCTTGAGATCAACGGTGACTTGAATGGCGGTGACAACTGCGCAGGCATTGCCTTCACGGTCGTAGACGGTCTGCTTGGTAGTGAAGGAGGAAGAACCGATGTGAGTAACTACGGTATCAATGCGTGCTTCCTGGGTATCTGGGAACAATGGACGGGCGTAGTCTGCCTCAATGTGGGCCACGAAAGCGGCTGGTACTGGTAGGTTTTCTGCCTCGAAAGTTTGCTGAGCGTAGCTTGCGCGGGCTTCCTGGGCAAGCTCGATATAGGAGAGATTATTGAGGTGACCAAAGCGGTCAAAGTCGGACCAACGAATATGAACTTCTGCGGTGTGAACATGAGACATAGAATCCATCTTAGCCCAAATATACCTCAACCCGAGTGAGCGAAAGAAAGATTATTATTTCCCAAGCAAAATAAAAGGGCGACCCCGGAGGATCGCCCGAAAACTCTCACCAAACCCTCAACCGCGCGGGTAAGCCGCAGGTAAGCAATGCGCTAACAGCGGGTCGCTAACAGCGGGTCGAGAGCGAGTTGGTGGCGAGGTGCTAGGTGGTACTAGCGGGTGAGCTTGCGGTGGGTGACGCGGCTTGGACGAGCAGCGTCAGGGCCGAGACGCTCGACCTTGTTCTTCTCGTACTCTTCGAAGTTGCCCTCGAACCAGAACCACTTGCCCTCCTCGAAGTTACCTTCCCACGCAAGGATGTGGGTACAGGTACGGTCGAGGAACCAACGGTCGTGGGAAATAACCACAGCACAGCCTGGGAACTTCTGGAGAGCATTTTCCAGGGAGCCCAGGGTCTCAACGTCGAGGTCGTTGGTTGGCTCGTCAAGCAGAATCAGGTTGCCGCCCTGCTTGAGGGTCAGAGCCAGGTTCAGACGGTTACGCTCACCACCGGAAAGAACCTTAGATGGCTTCTGCTGATCTGGGCCCTTGAAACCAAAGGCAGAGAGATAAGCACGGGATGGCATTTCGTTCTGACCGACGATGATGTAGTCCAGGCCATCGGAAACAACTTCCCAGACAGTCTTCTCTGGGTCGATGTTCTCACGGTTCTGGTCCACATAGGACAGCTTCACGGTCTGGCCGATCTTCACGGTGCCGGAATCTGGCTCCTCGAGACCAACAATGGTCTTGAAGAGGGTGGACTTACCCACACCATTAGGACCAATCACACCAACAATGCCGTTACGTGGCAGGGTGAAGGAAAGGTCATTGATGAGCACGCGACCATCGAAGCCCTTGACCAGGTGCTCAACCTCCACAACCTGGTTGCCCAGGCGTGGTGGGGTTGGGATCTGGATTTCTTCGAAATCGAGCTTCTTGTACTGCTCAGCCTCAGCAACCATCTCTTCATAGCGCTGGAGACGGGCGCGGTTCTTGGCCTGACGGGCCTTAGCACCGGAGCGAACCCAGGCGAGCTCGTCCTTCAGGCGCTTCTGGAGTTTCTGGTCCTTCTTACCTGCGACCTCGAGACGCTCTGCCTTCTTCTCCAGATAGGTGGAGTAATTACCCTCATATGGGTAAAGCTTGCCGCGGTCAACCTCGCAGATCCACTGAGCAACGTGGTCGAGGAAGTAACGGTCGTGGGTAACAGCAAGCACAGCACCCTTGTAGGTGGCCAGGTGCTGCTCGAGCCACAAAACCGACTCAGCGTCGAGGTGGTTAGTAGGCTCGTCAAGAAGAAGGAGGTCAGGCTCGGAAAGCAGGAGCTTAGCCAGAGCCACACGGCGGCGCTCACCACCGGACAGGTGAGTCACAGGCTCATCAGATGGTGGGCAGCGCAGAGCCTCGAGAGCCTGGTCGATCTTGGAATCAACTTCCCAAGCATCGGCGGCATCGAGCTCCTCCTGGAGCTTGCCCATTTCTTCCATGAGCTCATCGGTGTAATTGGTGGCCATCTCCTCAGCGATCTGCTCGAAACGCTGCTTCTTTTCGAAGATCTCACCAAGACCCTCTTCCACATTTTCGCGGACGGTCTTTTCTTCATTCAGTGGTGGCTCCTGGAGCAGGATGCCCACGGTGGCACCTGGATCAAGGAAGGCTTCACCATTGGAAGGCTGATCAATACCAGCCATAATCTTCAGGATGGAAGACTTACCAGCGCCGTTAGGACCAACAACACCAATCTTGGCGCCTGGGTAAAAAGCCATGGTCACATTATCAAGAATGACCTTATCGCCATGTGCCTTACGCACATTCTTCATCGTATAAATAAATTCGCCCATATATCCTCTCTCTAGAATGCAATGAGGCCGGATTCACTAACAAGCATAGTAACAGGTTTCTTTACCCCATTAATATCAAGAGCGCCACCCATAATGCGCCAGGTGTTATTAAGTTCATTGCTTGCCCAATTTTGGCGCATACCATCAATAGTATAGAGGGTCAGATCTTGACCACCCCAGGTGACCTGGAGTCGATCGGAGCGCAAGTCGAAATGAGGGATGTCAAGAAGCTTGCCCCAAAGAAGGGTTTTAAGATGTGGCCCGCGTGGCTCAGTCTGTTGAATTGGGCCATCAACAGTAAGTGGCGCGGTCAAAGGAAGATCAGTGGGGATAAAGGTCCAGCTATGTGGCTGGAGCTTCTCGGTCTCAATCTCAGCAACGGGAATCACCATCTCCCAATAGCCGGTACGACCATTATTAATGCCCTCGACACGCAAGTAACGCTCACGGGGTGTATCGGTACTGATGCTGATTTGGGTAGTGGCCTGGCCAGGAATGGCCGGCAACTGCAACCAACCCGGAACAGGAAGAACCTGGGCTGCGGTGCGTGGGTCCCAAAACTCGCGAGCACGGCTCATGGTGGATGGGAAGCCACGGTCGACCCACTCTGAACGGAAGAAAGCAATATCAGCCCCGGAGCGGTCGAAGTCCCAGACACGGACAAAACGGTGCCCGGTGGTATCAGTGACAAAGATAGTGGAAGCAGAGCTGGAAATAGCCGCCGCTTTGAAAGTACCGTTCAGGGCTGCTGGTACGCGGTAGGAGTCGTCATTGTAGAGCCATGGGTCGACCATGACAATGTCGGTGCCATCACCACGGAGGGCAGTAATCATGGTCATGCGGGCACCACCAACGGAGTGCTGCTTGCCCACAATATCAAGGGTATAGCCATCCCACTGCTTATTATTGACCGAATAATCCCAGTCCACGGTACCAACGGGAAGGGCACGGCCCGGCGCGGTCCAAAATGGTGCACCCCAGAAATTGGTGACATTCCATTTGGAGGACTCGGAGAAAATATTATCCATGGTGTAAATCCAGCCATTGACACCGATGAGGGCTAGCTCATCATCATCGGCGGAAATGGCGGTGATTTGACCTTGGATGCGCTCGGGCAGCAGTACGAGGTGCCAGGGGCCGCCGGTGCGCAGGCGCGCAGCAACACGGCCACGGTCAAGGGCGAACTCATAAAGTGCGTTGTAGGTAGAAGTATTAGTGCGCAGGGCGACTTTTTCTGGGGCCTGAAAATCGGCTGGGATAAGAGGTAGGGAGGAAAGATCCGCGCGGAAACTCGCCTGTGGAGAATAAGGTACTTGTGCCGTTCCGACCATGGGCTGCATGATTTCGGTACAGACTTCGGGTGTGCCTAAATGCTGGCTGCACAGGGAAACAGCCAGTGCGAAGATCGGACTGAAAAAGTTAGTAGGCACAGAAGAATACTAACTTACCCACAGTCCTTATGCGACTCCTTTTGCTGGGGAGGCGTTGACAACCTTGGTCGCCTTGGACTTTGTGGGCGGTTCCTTAGGCTGGAACTCCACATAGCCCTCGGGGGTTTCGCCACCGAGCTCCTGAGCTGGCACGTAGGTTTTGACCATGTAGTACTTGGTATCCGGGGCAATATTTGCCACACGGTAGCGCACGGATATGCGCTTGGAGCCATTCTCGTCGGTGTACTCTTCGGTGCGTATGGTGCCGGTGGCAATAACCTGCATGCCCACATTAAGACAGGATGCTACGCGTTCTGCCATTGGGCCCCAGACCTCGGCTGTTACCCAGACCTTGTCTTTTTCCTCCCAATCAGAGGTTTCGACATTGAAATAGCGGCGTGAGGAGCAGAGTCGGAAATTGGTGACCGGGGTCTTATCCTCCCCTACTCTTCTCAGGACTGGTTCGGTTCCAAGGGAGCCGACGATGGTGAAGAGATTCTTGCTCATGATTCCTCCTTTACTTCACGATCAGCAAGACGGTGTGCGGTGATGTTGTAATGGCGAATATCTGGGCCGAGGTGGTTAAGGCGCAGATTTATGGCGGTTCGGTCTATGCCGGCCTCATCACGGTATTCCTCGCTACGGAGTACACCCTGGGCAACAACCTTCATGCCCTTTTCGATGGACTTGTAGACATGCTCGGCCATGGTTTCCCAGGCTTCGGCGGTTACCCATATGTGGTCGCATTCGACCCACTCATTGGCTTCGATATCAAAACGGCGTCTGGTCGAAACCATGCGGAATTTGACGACGGGAGTTTTCTCCTCGCCTATGAGGCGGAGGCTGGGGTCAGAACAGACCTTGCCAACCATAGTGAACACATTGCGTGTCATAATCACTCCTCTATTTAGAGATGGACCCTGCAGCGGTTGCTGCAGTTGGAATAATTCTGACAGTCAACGCAAGCCCATGGGGCAAGATCGAAAATTGCCTGTGGATAGAGCAAGTTATCCACAGGCAATCTTAGGTGAGTATCGCATCCTAGCGACGTCGGCTCATTTTTTGTAGCATTTCATTATAAGCCCTGAGTTCGGCATCATTTGTCTCCTCAGCACGCTTGTCGTAGTCGGCATTTTCCTTCTTGCCGAAGAGGTACCACTGGCGCATAACGACGATATAGACCAAAACCAGTGGGAATTGACCCATACCCCAGGCAACACCACCGCCAACATTCTGGTCACTAAGCAAATCAATATTCCATGGCAGGCCAAGGGAAGAATAGAAATCATAGCCAAGAATGGCCGTCATCTGCATCAATGCCACGCCAAAGAACATGTGCATTGGCAGCGAGGCGGTAAGCCAGATAGCGCGAATAGCTGGATTCCTCCTGGTTGGCACAGGGTCGGCACCAATGAGTTCCCAGAAATAGACATAGCCAGAAAGGATAAAAAGCAGGTTCATGGCCAGGTGACCAGCGTGTTGGGAGATGGCCACGGTATAGATGCTCTGCAGATACAGCGCATAGAAGAAGATCAGGAACTGAATGGTATTGAAAGCCGGATGGGTAATAAAAGCAATGAACCTATTGTTCGTTAGTTGTTCAGTCCACTCATGCAAGCCAGGGCGCTCGGGATTGGCGGGATTAGCTTCCTTGATTAGGGTAAAAGGCGCACCCAAAACCAGCGGCACTGGCACGAACATGGAAAGAATCATGTGCCCAACCATGTGGACAGAGAACATGGCTGGCATGTACATGCCAATACCCGAGCACATGGTAAGACCCAGCATCAAGCAACCAATGAGCCACCAAACGGTGCGGTTAACAGGCCAGGAACCACCGAGCTTACGCACCTTAATAACGCCCCATATATAGAGGGCGGCAAAGATAATGGCCATGGAACCAAAGATGAGGTCAAAGCGCCACATGGTCCACACATTCCAGAAGGTTGGGGCCTTATGAAGCTCATAGCCAATCTCAACAATCATATTGTTGATTTCATTAATGCGTGGCGGTGGCGGAGGCGTGCGACCAAGGGCCACACCAATGGCCATAATGACCGCCATGAGCACAACCTCACCAACGGCAATGCGGACGAAGGTGCGCGGGCGATCCTTCAGGTGGGGAATGCTGATTTCGCGGTGAATATAGCCAATGACAATCACGACCAGCACAATAATGGTCTTGATAATAATCAGGTGCCCATAGGAGCTATTAAAAAGATCCGAAGGACTAATGCGGACCAGCACATTAATAATGCCGGAAAACACCATAACAACGGCAGAAACCAAGGCAAGTTTGGAATAGCGACGAACAACCACGTCCAAATGGTGGCCCTTACGTAGCGCATGGGCAATAACAGCCATCAGGCCGCCAACCCACAGGGCCATGAAAATCATGTGGAGCAAATAGGAGTTGGTGCCATAGTCATGGTCACCGCCACTGGCCGAGTGGCCCTGAAGGCCAAGAGGCACAAGCATAAAAAGCGAACAAAGGAGCCAGACCGGCTGCATAATCCACTTCTTAGAGAAAAAGGCAAGAATGGCGGTGGCAAAGCCGAAAATGGCGCACCATTCCCAGGCCCTGGCGGCCGCCACCTGGTCAATGGCTGCTGACCACCTGGCCGGCGCGAGGGCGGCAGAGAGTGGCTGGCCGGAGACGTCGGAAAGCGAAAATGGGACCAGTAGGAGGGAGCAAATGGCGAAAGCCAGAGCACTAAAGGAGCCGGTGCCGCTGGCAATCATGCCGTCGGCGCTGAGATAGCCATTTTTGCGTGGGATGGCAAGGAAGCTGCACAGCAGGAAGCTGCCGACTGAGAGGCAGGCGAAGATGAGCGCGCCGGCGCGGATGAGCGGGAGGCCCGCGGTTGTGAGAATGCCAGGATCGGGAATACCGAGAGCGGCGAGGCTTTGTCCCAGGTAGATAGAGGAAACGCCCGCTGCTACGATGCCAGCAACGAGGAAGAAAAAGACGTAAAGGGGCCAGCTTGGCCTAACCCTGGTTTGTTCACGCATGTTTTCAAGCCTACTCGGGAATTGGTAGAATGGCCGTAGGCCTCCATAGCTCAGTGGATTAGAGCAACCGGCTTCTACCCGGTTGGTCGCGGGTTCGAATCCTGCTGGGGGCGCTTTGTCCTGCAAAGAAAGGTGTCTCATGGCTTTGCCTTCTCCCTCCCCTACTGCCCGCGCGCTAGTTACCGGCGCAAGTCAAGGAATCGGAAGGGCGATGGCCAGAGACCTAGCCCAGCTAAGCCATAATTTGATTTTGGTCGCTCGCCGCAAGGAAGTCTTGGACGAACTGGCGAGTGAGCTGGAAACTAAGTTCGGTGTATCCGTTGAGGTTATGCCTTGTGATTTGGCGGATGCCGATGCGCGCGCAGCCCTCATTGAGGAAATCAAGGACCGCGAAATCAACATCATTATTAATTCCGCCGGTATTGCTTCCTTCGGCCCGTTTATGGACCAGTCCTGGGATTATGAAACCAAGCAGTTCTCCTTGAACGCCACTGCTGTTTTTGAACTCACCCGTGCGGTGCTCCCCGGCATGATTGCTCGTGGTGAGGGTGCGGTGTGCAATGTGGGTTCGGCCGCTGGCAATATGCCAATTCCAAACAACGCCACCTATGTGCTTACCAAGGCTGGCGTCAATGCCTTTACTGAGGCCCTGCACTATGAGCTCAAGCCTCTTGGCGTGCACTGCACCCTGCTGGCCCCTGGCCCTGTGCGTGAAGCTGTGATTCCCGATGAGGAAAAGACCATTGTGGATAAGGTCGTGCCGGATTGGCTCTGGACCACCTATGAGTCCTGCTCCCGCGAAACCCTTGAGGCTATGAGCGCTAATCGACGCCGCGTGGTTCCGGGTCCTCTGGGTAAAACCATGAATGTGGTCAGCCAGGTCCTTCCATCCGCCATTCTTAGCCCAGTCATGGGTCATTTCTACAAGAAGATGAGCTAAATGATTCCTAAAAGTATTAATCGCCTAATGTGGATTGACCTGGAAATGACAGGTCTGGATACCCACCGCCATGTCATTGTTGAGGTCGCCGCTGTGATGACCGATGCGGAACTCAATGTCCTGGGCGAGGGTATTGACCTGGTCGTGCATGCCTCCGAGGAGGAGCTTGCGCAGATGGATGAGTTCGTTGTGGAAATGCACACCAAGTCTGGTCTGCTGGACCAAATCAAGGCCTCCACGGTAAGCATCCAGGAAGCTGAGCAGGCCGTGCTGGATCTGCTGGCTAAGCATAGCGACGGCGAGCATCCAGTGCCTCTGTGCGGCAATAGCATTGGCACTGACCGCACCTTCATTCGCGAATACATGCCGACACTGGATAAGACCCTGCACTACCGCATGATTGATGTCTCCACCATCAAGGAGCTCTCCAACCGCTGGGCACCAAAGGCCTTTGAGGGCCGCCCAGTCAAGGGTCTGGCGCACCGCGCCCTGGCCGATATTCTTGAGTCCATTGAGGAACTCGATTACTACCGTCGTGCTCTCTTCCCTGCTAAGGACATCTCCAAGGAGGATGCCAACCGTGCGGCTGCCGCGAGTGTCCAGCGTTATAAGGACTTAATTGCCAAAGCCAATGAAAGCGCCCACTAGCAGGGGTTTTGGTAAATACTAGAATCTATGTTATTCTATTGAGCGTTGCTTGAACGGGAAAAGTTAAAGGAAAGTTCAAGGCAATGGCGACTGTAGTTCAGTTGGTAGAGCACCAGATTGTGATTCTGGGTGTCGCGGGTTCGAGTCCCGTCAGTCGCCCCGAGTGAAATTGTGCCCCGGCTTCGGCCGGGGCCTTTTTCGTATCCACTTGCCCCCTATGTAGCACATTCGATACACTCGTACTGTCAAAGTTGCTATTCAGATCGGGGAAGAAAATGAAAGCTGCGAAGCTCATCACCTCTGTCAGCATGGCCCTGGCACTAAGTACCGGCCTCCTCCATGTCCCAACCGCCGGCGCTGTGGAAGTCCGCAAGGTTGGGGTATAGGTCAGAATGTGTTGCTAGTTTTCCGTGTTTCTGCTGGTAGCGGTGTGTAAATTCTGGGTTATGCAACTTTCGGTTTTTTGC
>JAUMUD010000059.1 GCA_030530875.1 Corynebacterium sp. | reverse complement strand
CTTCCAAGTCAACCAAGTTTTATTTTTATCGGTCAACTTTTGGGGAGCAGTTCAACAATCTCGGTCCTTTCTTTATTCTTTATGGCCTAGCTAGAGGCGCCGACAGGTGCCTCTAGGCTTCCAGTTCCTTGGCCACAATGCGCATGACCTCCGCCAGCTTCTTGCCGGTGAGATGGTCTGGCCAGCGGCCTGCCTGCAGGTCGGCGGAGACCTTGGTTTCAAGGATGGTCACCATATCAGCAATGAGCTTGACCATTTCCTCAGGGGTGTACTTGTGCTGAGGCTTGTCCAGGATCTTCATACGAAGCACCTGAGGACCCTTTCGGCCGGCAACAAAGTCATACTCGACACGCTGGCCGGGGAACAGATGGTCCACACCCTCAGGGAGTGCTGCCTTGCCAACAAAGCAGTCACCGGAGTCCGGGTTAGTCAGGAACCCGAAACCACGTTCAGCGTCGTACCATTTAACCTTACCTAGTGGCACGGTTTCTCCTTTTCTGTTATTTAGGGTTCTTTCTTTTTAGTAGTCCCAAGTACTACAACGCAATTGGGTGGGCAGAAATTCTGCCGAAATGGAGCTGGATGGATAATCTATCATACACCACCACCATTCCGTGATACATTTCACAAAGTACTATCACCAGCAGAATTACTGGTACCAATGTGAAAATTGTTAACTAAAGGTGAAGACTTCTTCGGAAAACACTAAGGTAGGAAGAGTCAAATTGGGACGAAAGGATAAACATGGCCCGACATTCCGCTACACCCAAAAAAGGCGTGGCACGCCTGGCCGCTGGCTCTCTTGCCCTTGGTACCCTTGCCAGCGCAGCACTGACCAATACTCCACAGGCCAGCGCAGCCCCAGATTCTGATTGGGACCGTCTTGCACAGTGCGAGTCCGGCGGTAACTGGCAGATTAATACCGGTAATGGCTTCTTCGGTGGCCTGCAGTTCACCAAGAGCACTTGGGAGGGCTTCGGCGGCACCATGTATGCACCTTATGCCCACCTGGCAACCCGCGAGCAGCAGATTGTCATCGCTGAACGCGTGCTAGCAGGTCAGGGTTGGGGAGCATGGCCAGCCTGTTCCGCAAAACTGGGCCTAAATAGTGGTGCCACCCAGCGCGATGCTGATGCGGCCCTGTCCTATCTCCCAGATTTTGGTGGTCTGAACCTGAACTTCCTTAGCGCCCTGAATAGCCCAGCAGGCCTGGGCCAGGCAGTGGCTGAGCAGAATCCGAACCAGGCCGTCGACACGCTCTATAGCGCGGTGACGGGGGTTTTCAATGCTAGTGGTGTGCCTGTGCCAAATGAAGTCCACGACTTCTATAACACGCAGCGCAATAACATTGCTGCCTTCTACCAGGCCAATGCCGGGACCATTGCGAGCTTGCTTAACCGCTAATCCCAGATATTAAAATCCCCTGACCGAGGTTATGTCCACGGCCAGGGGATTATTCGCAATTGCGTTACTTATTAATCCGGGTGTATGGATGAACATAACCCAATTCCTCTGCAGGAAGTGGGAACTGAACTTCATTACCAAATGGGGAGTTGGCGCCAGCCACATGGGACACAAGTTCCGTAACTGGGTGGCCTTCGCCCTTTGGCCAACCTGGATCTACATATTTCTGTACCTTGCTCATACCTTATATTCTCTCAGATCTGTAGAATTTTCACCAATGGATACTCACGAGCCCTTTGATTCCGAACTACCGCACTTCAGTGATTGGTTATGCGAGCTTTCCGACGCTCCCCTGTCACAGCTGCTTCAGTTGCGCGGCATTGATGCCCCCAGTTTCAGCATTCTAGCTGCGCGTTTGAGCTCCCCTGCCGGCATGAGTCTCTATATTCATATCCTGCCAGCCCCGGCCCGTGCACTGCTCACAATCCTTGGTGAGGACCTTGCTGAGGCCCATGAAAATGGGGAAAAAATCAAACCTGTGGTTCCCCCCGAATTGGTGGAGCGGGCAATCTCTAGGCTCTCTTCTGCCCATATTCCTGCCCCTTCACCAGAGTCCTCCATCTGGAAGGATGCCTTTAAGCTCCTGACAGATGCAGGGTTGATTTACGCTGGTTATCCGCATCCTGGGCTACTTCCAGCTCTTAGGCGTGTGCATCCGGTGCTGCCTGAGGAGGGTTTTCACTTTAGAAGGTCTAGCCTTGAGGCGGCCCTTGCCACTATTAGCCCCAAGGAAAAGAAGGTCCTTGATACGGTAAGCCGCGCAGGCATTGGCCATTCCTCCAAGATCGACCAACCAGGTCATCCTATCCGCACCGTGATTGATAAGGGCTTTTTGCTCCAGCTTGATGAGCGCACCGTTCAGGCACCGTGGATGCTGCGCGAAATTGGGCAGCTTAGCTTTGAGGAGGATTATCTGGGTGAGGTCCATATTCCTCATCCTCGCCCAACCCCCGATGTGGCAGCAGTGGCGGATCTCTTGTGGCTGGTCCATGGGCTTTTACATGAGCATATTGAGCTAAAGCTTGATGAGACCGTGGGTCTTCGCGAATACACGCGCCTGGAGAAAATCCATGGTGAGCGCGTGCATTTTGTGCTGCCCCTTTTGGAATCCGCAGGGTTCTTTAGCCCCGCAATGGGGGTCTACCAGCCAACCACTGCGGCAGAGGAGTTTCTCTCCCGCAGTTGGGCTGGCCAGTGGGCCTTCCTGATTGAGCGCTGGGCGCAGAATAGTCTTGTCAATACGGCTCTCATTCGGTCCCTGCGGGCAGGAACCAGTCTTTTCTACTATTGCCCCGAGGCAGCCATTTCCCTTAGCACAGAGGCCCATAGGGAGCTCTATACGGCTGCTACCATGTTGGGCCTCATCATAGAGAACACCGGCACAGAGATCCTCTCCCACGAAGAGCCACTGCCCTACCTTGAATCCATCCTGCCCACTGGCGCCATGCTCCTTGCCCAGGCCGATATGACCATTATGAGCACCGGGCCTATTAGCCTTGAGCAAGAAAGGATGCTGCGCCATATCGCCAACCTGGAGAGTGCCGGCATTGCGAGTGTGTGGCGCGTCGATACGCAAAATATCGAGGACGCGATCAATGAGGGTATTGCAGCCGAGGATATGCTGGAATTTTTGCAGGCCAATTGCCCCGAGGTGCCCGAGACCATTAGCTACCAAATTCAGGACCGGGCGCGGGCAAAGGCCGAGCTCAGAGTGGGTCGGGCAAGCACCTATGTGGCCGGGGATGTGGATATGATCGAGCGCGTGGCGGACTATTTGGAATCCAAGGGTGTTGAGACCAAAAAGCTTTCGACCTCGGTGCTTGTGTCCGAGGCGAGCCCGGCAAGTATGCAGGACTGGCTCCGCGAGGGTGGCTTTATGGCTACAGTGGATGGGAAGAGTCGTGATTTCCATCGGCTGCGCGTGGCGGCCTCCGGGCCGGTTGCCCCCGACCTGTCTATTTATCCGCCGAAGCTCAGCCCCGAGGAACTTGAGGATACAATCCGTACCCTTCGTGCTAATCAGGAAGAGGAAGAATAAATGAACGGTCCACTCATTGTTCAATCTGACCATACGGTCATGCTTGAGGTGGATCACCCCGATGCACCCATGGCGCGTTTGGCGCTAGCACCTTTTGCCGAGCTGGAGCGCGCCCCGGAGCATATTCATACCTATCGCATTACGCCGCTGGCCCTGTGGAATGCGAGGGCCACTGGTTATGATGTGGAGCAGGCCATTGATGTTCTGGACCGATATTCCAAGTTCCCGCCGCCCCAGTCGGTATTGGTTTTTGTGGCCGAGACCATGGCCAAATATGGGCGCTTGGTGCTGCACAAGCATCCGGCCCATGGGCTGACCCTGGAGGCCGATGAGCCTTCGACCATGATGGAGATCCGTAATCACAAGAAGACGGCGCCGCTGCTTGGGGCTCTGATTGATCCTACGACCTGTGAGGTTGCACCATCGAACCGTGGCCGCGTAAAGCAGGCCTTGATTGAGATTGGTTGGCCGGTGGATGACCGCGCCGGCTATGTGGATGGCGAGCACCATGAGATTCATCTGCGTGAGGATGGCTGGGCTGTGCGCGATTATCAGAAGGAGGCTGCGGATCTTTTTGTGGCTGCGGGTTCCGGTGTGGTCGTGCTGCCCTGCGGTGGTGGTAAGACGCTCGTTGGGCTTTCGGCCATGAGCCGCCTGCAGTCCACCACGCTCATTCTGGTCACAACTGCGGTGGCTGGCCGCCAATGGCGCGATGAGATTTTGCGCCGCACTGATGTCCGCCCGGAGGATATTGGTGAGTACAATGCCGACCGCAAAGAGATTCGCCCGATTACTATTGCTACCTACCAGGTGATTACGCGCAAAACAAAGGGGGAGCTCAAAGCTCTGGAGCTTTTCGACGCCTACGAATGGGGCCTCATCATCTATGACGAGGTCCACATTCTGCCAACTCCAGTCTTTGGTATGACCGCTGATTTGCAGGCCAGAAGGCGTCTTGGTTTGACTGCTACCCTGGTGCGTGAGGACGGCAAAGAAAACTCTGTGTTTTCCTTGATTGGTCCTAAGCGTTATGAGGTTGCCTGGACTGACTTGCAGGCCCGTGGTTTTATTGCCGAGGCGCACTGCACCGAGGTGCGCTGTGGTCTCGATCAGGATGAAAAGATGCTCTATGCCCAGGCCTCGAAGCGGGAGCAGCACCGCATTGCGTCGTGTAGCGAGAGTAAAATTGCCACTATGCAGAAGATTCTGCGGGATGTGGGTGAGAAACCAACCTTGATTATTGGTGCCTATATCGAGCAGCTTGAGGATGTCCAGCGGCTGCTCAAGGTGCCGCTGATTGATGGCAGGACCACCAATAAGAAGCGTGAGGAGCTCTTCCAGCAGTTCCGTGAGGGGACAATCAAGCAGCTTATTGTGTCCAAGGTGGCGAATTTCTCCATCGACCTGCCCGATGCGCAGGTGGCGATTCAGTTGTCGGGTACCTTTGGTTCCCGCCAGGAGGAGGCCCAGCGCCTTGGGCGTATTTTGCGCCCGAAGTCCGATGGTTCCGGGGCGGAGTTTTATTCCATTGTTACCCGCGATACTGTGGATGCGGAATTTTCTCAAAACCGCCAGCGCTTTTTGGCTGAGCAGGGCTATGCCTATAGTTATCGCGATTCCGAAGACCTCTAAGAAAGACCACCATGACCTTTAAGTTCACCATTGACCCCCAGCATGTGAAGAAGCACAATGAGTACTTCAAGGATATTCGCCGTTTGAAGATTTCCGGCCTTATCTATGGTCTGCTCATGATTGTCCTTGGTGTGGTTGCCTATTTAGGCTTCCATGGGGATATTTGGGGCATTCTCATTGGCCTGATTCTTGTCATTCTTGGTGTGGTGGGTCTTATTACCGGGCCGATGGTGGCAAGCCATGTGGGCAAGCCTCAGGCCTTCTATGATTCCCATGCCTTGATTCCTGCCATGGTGGCCAAGCTTGACCGTAACTCCGCCATCCTGCTTGGTATTGCAGATTTGCCGCAGGGTGGGCGTGCGCTTATCGCCCGCCATGTGAATAAGGTTGAGGATGTGCGCCGCATTGGTGCACGCATTCCATCTGTTGCTGCGGGTAATAAGAAGGGCACGGAAATCACCATTGTGCCTATTGCCTGGGGTACGACCGATAAGGCCGTTATTGATGAGGCCAAGCACACGCTGCCTGAGGCCCAGTGGAATGAGCTGCGCCGGTACCTCGACCGCGTGGATGAGGTGCTTGCCACCCCGCGCAATCTCCTGCCGCTGAAGGACTAAGCACATAGCAAAAGGGCGCACCACACACTGTGGTACGCCCCATTTTTATGCCCTACTCAGGCCCGTGCATTACTTGCTGGAAGAACCAGAAGACAGTGCGAATGGGAGGGAGGAAAGGGTCAGAGGGATCACAGAAGACGCCATAGAACCCATTGCAGAACCCAGAGCCTGCGCCTGCTCTTCGGTGGCATAAGTGATGCCGAAGCCGTCCTTCTTGGAATAGCTCCAGTAGAAGTCATCTGTCATGGCCATGAAATTGAAATAGTTCTGCAGTGCGGACTTGATCTGATCCTCAGAGTAGCCATAGTAATTCATGCAGTTGGAGTAAAGGTTGCCCACGGCCTTACCCTGTGCCAAGACGAGAGCAACCCACGAGGAGACCAGCTCACCGCTAATACCGTTGATGCGCGCCGTGGCCTGGGCGGTGCTAGGGGAGCCGACTGTAGCATACATACCAGCAGCGGCTGCGAGGCTCAAAGGCTTAACTTTCAATGCATCTGCACGCTTTTTAGCAGCGGAGATCAAGGTACTATTGTTGTCGTAGGCTGAGTCGATGGTAGGCTTCTTTTCGTTCTTCTTCAACTCATCTTCGATATCGGACTTGTCAAAGTAGTTGCCACTGCTAAGGGCTGTATTAATAAACCCGTACAAAGTGTTAGCAATATCTGGCGCGTTGGTGGCACCACCACGGGACTTAGCGTTTTCCGTATCCCAAGCCTTCAATTCGCTAACATATGCTGCCAACTTCTTGGAAAGATCGTCTTTGGTCGCACTGTCCACAGACGCCTTACAAACACTTGGACCGGTGGTAGAACCTGCGTGGGCTGCAGGCGCACCCGCAGCAACAATGGCACCACCCAGCAATGCAGCAGTCGCTGCACCGGTAAGAATCTTCTTAAACATAGGAATAATCCTTTCTAAGAAGCATGAAGGATTAGAACCGCAATTAGGTGTTATCCAGGACGTTGCTTCCCCGACAGGGCTGGACAACCGACACACCCTATCCGGCTCTCAACCCTCCGTGAGAGCATCGCCTTGTGGCCGCGCGGCCAGCGAAAGTCTCGTGCTTCATTCTTCTCCTTACTGACGAGGCTAACTACACCTCGTAATCCATGGATCCAACCAATAACTCCTCCAAAGCATTGGTGGAACTGGGGCCACGCCGAGCGCGACCCCAGCACTCCATGGAGAGTAGATTTGCAGCACAAGGCCAAATCTCGCGACTTCACGTCAGTCTAACAACCATGTACCCGCAAGCAGGAATTATGATACAAATCTACGCTGGAATAAAACCCTTTTAATACTGAACCACAGGCCATTCGCAGCTAACAAAATCCTAGAAAAAAAAGTCGAATTTCAAGTTCGCTACTTATCCAAACTCCTAATCCCTAAGGTTAGATGGGATTTATGAAGCATGACTCGTGCCCAAGCCTGGCACAAAAAAATAAAAAGCCCCGGATGACGTTCCGGGGCTGGGCGGGCACTAGGGCACCCGCTATTCTTCATAACTACTGACGTGAAGCAGCAACAGGGTTAGTCAGGTCCTGTTACCGGCACGAAGAGGTGGTTCAGTACCTCTTGAGTGCACCTTTATCGTACCACGGCCTCACAGGAAAAAGCCCAAAACTTACTTAACTAGCAGGATACGCCTACTAGATTCACACCCCGCGCTCAGAACATCAGGCGTAACTACAGGCGCTACGCACTCCCCTACCCCAGGAAGCCGTGCTAAAACGCCCAAACAGACCAATCAGCCAACATACCCACCGTAGGACACATATCAGAGCCCCAAGGGCGCTATGGGCTTATAAGAGCCTGCTGCGCATGTATGAAAATGACCCTGGGTATGCGAAAACCCCCAACCGTGTGGTTGGGGGTTTAAAGTATTAAGTCGGC
>JAUMUD010000058.1 GCA_030530875.1 Corynebacterium sp. | reverse complement strand
GGTCTTTCAACCCGCTTTGAAACTTTCCCCGTCGCTCTCGGCGACTTGATTAAATGTACATGACTTATCGGGCGCCCACAAACCGGCAGGTCAAAGCACATTTTGGGCGTGCCATTGTTAAAGGCGCATGGTTGACGCGTCGATACGCACCCAAAATGTCCTGCGTTTTGTTTTTCTATCGGTCGATAGCTACAATACCTATTATGGTACAGGCAAACATTAAACAGCAAGAAACAGGACTCAAAGGCGGCACCGCCGGTTGGCTTTTGCTCGCTAGCCTGGGCGTTTCCTTCGTCATCAGTGGCGACTTCGCCGGCTGGCAATTCGGTTTAGGTCCCGGCGGATGGGGCGGAATGCTCATTGCACTACTCATTGTGGCGGTGCTCTACTTCACCATGAGCTTGAGCCTCGCGGAACTCTCCGCGACCCTACCTTCCGCGGGCGGTGGCTACCGCTTTGCCTCCGTAGGATTGGGCCGCACCTGGGGCTTTATCACGGCAAGCGCCATTGTCATTGAATATGCGGTAGCACCGGCAGCCATCGCCACCTTCATTGGGGGCTATACCGAATCTCTTGGACTAATGAAGTCTGATTGGAAGCTCTACCTGCTTGTTTATGCAGTTTTCGTCGCCATTCACCTAAGCGGTGCCGGCGAAGCAATGAAATTAATGCTCGCCATTTCCGCTATTGCGGTTCTTGCTTTGATTATTTACTCCATCGTCATGGCCCCGCACTATAGCCCCACGAATTTGGGCCCACTCTTCCCCGCCGGTGCCAGGGGCATTTGGGCTGCATTCCCCTTTGCCATCTGGTTCTTCCTCGCTGTTGAGGGTGTCCCCATGGCCGCTGAGGAAGCCAAGGACCCCCGCAAGGATGTCCCCCGCGCCATTATCATCGCCATGGTCATCCTCTTTATCTGTGCCCTTGCCATGATGTTCTTTGGCCCCGGCGGTGCTGGTACCAGCGTCTTTGCCGAGTCCGCCAACCCACTGGTTGATGGCCTAAGCCATGTTGGGGCCTCCTCCGCCATCACGGTGGCCATTAACTATGCCGCACTTCTTGGCCTTATTGCCTCCTTCTTCTCCATTACCTATGGCTACTCGCGCCTGATCTACTCCCTGTCCCGCGATAGAGTTTTGCCTTCTTTCCTTTCTGCGACGAATCGTCGCGGTGCCCCAACCTGGGCGCTGATTCTCCCCGCAATTCTGGGCTTTATCCTCACTCTTTTCATCGATGGTGACACACTTATGAGTGTCGCGGTTTGCGGCGCAGTCATCTCCTATGCACTGATGATGGCCTCCCATATTGCTATGCGGCGCACAAAGCCAAGTCTGCCTCACCCGTACCGCACACCTGGTGGAATTTTCACTAGCTCCATTGCTCTTATCCTTTCACTTCTGGCCATTCTTTCCACCTTCCTTTCGAATTGGCGCGTGGGCCTGGCCACCCTCATTGTGCTCGACATCATGCTCATCACCCATAAACTGCGGAGGAATTAAATGTACAGCCAGACCATTGGTACACAGACCTACACTTTTTCTTCGCTTGTCGACGTCCTCGCCCAAGCCTCCCCAGCCCGTTCCGGTGATGTGCTGAGCGGGGCCGCCGCCCCCAGTGCCGCAGCCCGTGCCGCCGCGCGCTGGGTCCTGGCTGATATTCCGGTCCTCGACATTATTGAAAACCCCGTACTCCCCTATGAGGTGGACAATGTCACCCGCCTGATTATGGATGACTGGGATCCGCAGGCCCTTGGTGAATGCGCCTCCATGACAGTGGGCGAATTCCGCGCCTGGCTTCTAGAAACCGCGAACCTCCCCAATGCCGGCGCCATTTTCGCCGCCCACCAGCGTGGCTTTACCCCAGAACTCATTGCTGCTGCCTCCAAGCTCATGAGCAATGGTGAGCTCATCGCTGTCTCCGCGGCAGCCAGGGTCACCACTGCCTTCCGCTCGACCATTGGTCTGCCGGGCAGGCTCGCCACCCGCCTGCAACCCAATCACCCCACGGATGATCCACTCGGTGTGACGGCCTCTATTATTGATGGTCTCAATCAGGGTGCGGGTGATGCGGTCATCGGCATTAACCCGGCCACCGATTCCCCGGAGCGCGTCCGCAGCCTCCTAGAACTTATCGACACTATTCGTCAGCAGTACGAAATTCCAACGCAGAGTTGTGTGCTCACCCACGTCACCACCACCCTCGATTTGATCGAGGAAGGCGCCCCGGTTGACCTCATCTTCCAGTCCATTGCCGGTACGGAGGGCACCAATAAAAGCTTCGGTGTGGAGCTCTCCATGCTCGATGATGCCCTTGCTGCAGGCCGGGAACTGGGCCGCGGCACTGTGGGTAATAATTGCCTCTATTTTGAAACCGGTCAAGGCTCAGCCCTTTCTGCCGGCGATTATCGTACCCCCAGTGGGCAGCCTATTGACCAGCAAACTTTGGAGGCCCGCGCCTATGGACTTGCGCGCCACTATGAGCCCCTGCTGGTTAATACCGTGGTCGGATTCATTGGCCCCGAGTACCTCTATGATGGCAAGCAGATTATTCGCGCAGGCCTGGAGGACCAATTTTGCGGTAAGCTCCTTGGCATTCAGATGGGTGTGGATATTTGCTACACCAACCATGCGGAGGCCGATGCTGATGATATGGAAACCCTGCTCCACATGCTCATTAATGCAAATACCGGCTTCGTGATTACCGTGCCAGGTTCCGATGATGTCATGCTTGGCTACCAGTCCCTGTCCTACCATGATGTGGAGCTTGCCCGCAGTGTAACCAACCGTGATTATGCCCCGGAATTTGCCGAGTGGCGTGCAAAACATGAGGTGCATTGGGAGGATATTGACTCCATTTTGCCCGCCAGGAAGATCAATATTGACAAGCTTAATAGCTTGACTCCTGCACGTATTAATCTGGGTTCCGATGGGGTTGCCACCCCAACAAAAGCGCGCGCGGAACTAAGCACCGCCCACGCCCTTGCCCGCGATGCGGTGCACAATAGCCTTGATCTGGCTGTGCTTCAGTCCAAGTTCCACGATATGGGTGAGCCCACCGATCTGATGGTTATTCATTCGCAGGCCCAGGACCGCGCCCAATATTTGACCCGCCCGGATCTTGGTCGCCTCCCGCGAACCATCCCCGCCGATTTCCACCTCACACACAAGGCACAGATCGGTCTTGTGCTTATCGACGGCCTCTCCCCCGCAGCCGTCACTGATCACGCAGCCGCCACGATCCATGAACTCACAAAGCTGCTGCCAGATTACTCTTTTGCCCCACCGGTCATTGTGGAACAGGGCCGCGTGGCCCTGGCCGATCACCTTGCCCAGGTTGCTGGATGGGATGTGACTGTGGTCCTCATTGGTGAGCGCCCCGGCCTCTCCGTCCCTTCATCTTTGGGAATGTATCTCACCTGGAAAGCCACCCCTGGCACCACCGATGAGCGACGCAATTGCATCTCCAATATCCACCCACCGGAGGGCACGGGCTACCGCGAGGCCGCTGCCATCGCCGCCCACCTCATCCACCAATTTGTCGAGCAAGAAAAAAGCGGTTACATGATTAAAGCTGCGAGTTCCGATGCGGCCCTCGCAGCCTTAGAATCATAGTTTTTATAAAAGGACATTTTGCGGAGTTTGACGGTGGCGCTAAGCCACCTCAACACCAGCGAACGTCTTTTTACCCTTGCGCAGAACCAGGTACTTGCCATGGAGGAGGTCCTCAGCAGATGGGGTCCACTCCTCATCGGTGACGCGCTGGTTATTCACATAGGCGCCACCATCCTTGATGGCACGGCGGGCATTGGACTTGGAGTTAACCAGGCCGGTTTCGAGCAGCATATCCACGATGGTGGTGCCTGGCTCGACGGTGGCAATGCCGGTTTCCTGCAGGGCACCCTTGAGGGTGGCCTCATCAAGATCGGTGAGTTCGGCACGACCAAAGAGGGCCTGGGCGGCAAGTTCCACGGCCTTGGTGGCTTCCTCACCGTGAACCAGGTTGGTCATTTCCTGAGCAAGACGGCGCTGTGCCTCACGGGCACCAGGGTTAGTCTTGACGGATTCCTCCAGGGCATCGAGCTCTTCCTGGCTAAGGAAGGTGAACCAACGCAGGTAGCGGATCACATCAGCATCACCAGCATTAATGAAGTACTGGTACCAGCTATATGGGCTGGTCATTTCAGGGTCCAGCCAGAGCTTGCCGCCACCGGTGGACTTACCAAACTTATTGCCCTCCGAGTCAGTGACCAGTGGCACAGTCAGGGCGTGAACGGAGGTGCCGTCGACACGCCTGATGTAGTCAACACCGGAAACAATATTGCCCCACTGGTCGCCGCCACCAATCTGAAGGGTGCAGCCATAGTCGCGGTTGAGCTGCAGGTAGTCATTGGACTGAAGCAGCATATAGGAGAACTCAGTATAGGAAATACCATCATTTTCCAGGCGACGCTTGACAGTTTCGCGGTTAAGCATGGTGTTGAGACCAAAGTGCTTACCCACATCGCGCAGGAAGTCAATGGCGGAGAGCTTGGAAGTCCAGTCGGCATTATTCACCAGCTTGGCGCCATGATCACCCTCAAAGGAAACAAAGCGCTTGAGCTGGCCAATAATACGGCTGATGTTATATTCCATATCCTCCTCAGAGAGCATGGAACGCTCACCCACATCACGTGGATCACCAATCATGCCGGTTGCGCCACCAGCAAGGGCAATAGGATTATGGCCTGCCTGCTGGAAGCGACGCAGCATCAAAAGCGGCACAAGATGGCCGGCATGCAGGGATGGGCCAGTTGGGTCGAAGCCACAATAAAGGGTAATTGGCTGCTCACAGGCCTCACGCAGGGCCTCAAGGTCGGTGGATTGATTGATCAGGCCGCGCCAGGACAGCTCATCAATGATATTCATTAACAATTTCCTTCGTATTTTTGGGCTTCGTCGATAAGCATGACGGGAATGCCGTCCTCAATGCGATAGGCTATACCCAAACGTGGATTAACCAGCAGGTTTTCGGTTTCCTTATATTCCAGGGGGCCTTTGTCTTGGGGACAAACCAAAACATCAAGCAAACGCCTATCGATAGTCATAACTGTTAATCCTAGCAAAAACCGCCCCGGCACGCACCCTTTCGGGCCCCTGTCACGCGCCGGGACGGTGGCTTATTTGATGTGCGCGCTAATTACCGCCTGCTGCCGGCCCAGCAGGTCTGTGAGATTCTTTTCGCGCTCTTCATCGGTGGTGTAGGTCTTTGTGCTTCTCGACGCTCCACCACCAGTCCCCATCATGCCCATCGGCATATAGCCCGCGCGGCCACCGGTCCCGGCCCGCGCCGCATTTTGCAGGGCTGGGTGGGATTGGATGGCACTGGCACCTGCGCGCGCTGCTTGGGTGGGGACCGGCAGGCTCTTGGCTGACCCAAGCCCAAGCTTGCTACTAGCAAGGTTGCTAGAACTAAGCCCCTTGGCGGCCACCGCAGCCCCTGCTGCACCCGCACCGGCAAGGCCCAGGCCAAGTCCTGCTGTGGCAAGCGTACTTGGGCTACTCGGCTGGACGGTTACTGGAGGCACCAAAGAATTAACACTCTGCACGCCTGCTGTCTGGGTGTTAACCGGTGTTGGGGTGATATTAAGCCCTGGGCTCACCGGGGCCTCCAGGGGCTGCAGGGGCTCATACTTAGGAATATTGAGCCCATTTGGCCCAATATTCAAGCCACTGGTATAGGTATCCAGGCTAAAGCCACTACCAAGACCGGCAGTGTAGCCACTCACAAGGCTCTCGGGGAAATAACCATCGGCGTGAAAATTCCCTTCAAACTCGAAGGGCTCAAAGGTGATTTTGCCCGCCCCAATGAGCTCCTCAAGTTTAATGGGATCCACCTTAGTAGGGATAAATGGACCACCACTCACGGGAATACCTACACCAACTGGGGACATTGGATCTTGCCCCACTGCTGGATCCTCGCCGGGCTGCTGGATGTGAATGGTGTCGTGCATTTCCCCAAGGCCCTTGGTGGCCTTATCAATTTCCTCAGCCAGCATCACAATAAACCTCAGCAGCTGCTTTCCGAAGTTCACAATACCGACCACAAATTTCTTCAGATTCTCCAGGGCCTCAGAAAAATTAATTCTGAAGAGTCCATTAAGCCACCCTTGGGCCTTGGCAATCATATCGCCCACTTTGTCTTTGGCGTGGTCGAGTGCCCGCCGGAATTCTGTGCGCACTCGCTCGACCGCACCACGCACGAAGTCCTCACCCTGCTGCATGAATTTGTCCACGGCCGCTGTGGCAAGACCGGCGAGGTCAACACGGAAAAGTGGTTCCACTATGCGCCGCACAAAGGGAATAAATTTAATCATGACCTGTCCCCTTTACCGCGCCCGCATTGGCATCCTCGGCCTGCTCAATGAGCTGCCGGTAGGCCTCCACCTGGCTTCCCAACCATTCAAGCTGGTCACCCAGGGCCACAATGCGCTCGGCCACACTACCTGTGGGCGCATTAACCGTGCGGGCATAGCCATCGGCGACCTCCTGGGCCTCCGGGATATTGCTGAAACCCGTGGTATCCACGTGCATGCCGGAATGAACATTTTGCAAACTGGCGGCCAAAGTATGCATCTCCCGCGCCCCCTGGCGCAGCGACTCAAGATCCACACTCATTCCGCCGGAACCCAAAGCATTAGACATAAAAAACTCCTTTCGGGTTATCCGTATCTATTAGACGAATAAGCCCGAAAGGAGCGTTCCGACGACTGAAAAACAGCCTCTAAGCATGCAAAAGCTCTAACATGATACTCTCTACCGAAGCGAGCTTGCGCAGCACCTGATTGCGCAGTGCGACGGCACCGTGAAGGCCAAACACCAAATGCTTAACCACAGCAACATCACTCTCAACGGAGTAAATCACCTCAACACCAAGACCGGTCTCTGCCAGCGCTGCCTCAACCTCACGAAGAGACACATCTTCATGGACACTGAGCGCCGCGACGGCACCTTCCGCACCAGCCTTAATCCTGCCCCAGAGGCTCTCTGGGATAAAGACTGGCTCCACAGCCTCGAGCTTTTCCGTGCCGAGGGCCGCAAGCAGCGATGCACAAGCCCCTGCGTCCTTGGTCGCGGTCATCATTGGCGCAGTACCAATAATGACGTCATATTCTGGGCTCGCTACTGCTGTTGGGCTCATTCGTACACCTCCAACTAAACTCTAGACTGTTTTGTTCAATTAGTTTAGACCGATTAGTTCATTTAAGCAAATCGCCAGTTCAACGCGCAAAAATCTCCCCAAAAATAACCCACAAACACACCCATCCGCACAAAAGAAATAGACCCATTAGTCTATTTTGCGTGGCGCTACACATGTCAAGGCGCCTTTTGGCTAAATTTCCTCCCATGCTCTGCGCTCACAGGCCACCAAAGCCGGAAACACATGCATCTGACCAAAACCAATTTCATCGCCAGGTCCTTCTGCACCGATTTCCGAATGCACTAATCGAAGATTGTGCATAGAACCAGCAGTCCAGCATTTACCTGGCTTAGCAGTAAATTTCAGGTTGATACCACCACCGATGAGAAATACACCTACCTCACCATCTCCGCCACTCGGGAATCTACTCTGAATTTCAATGAACCTGCACCCAGAACTTCACTACTGTGTTTACTATTACCGTACGGCGGAGGTTAATGATTATGCGACTACCGACCCGACGGTATGCCAAATGCTGCCGCCAACCTTTGATGACAGCACGCACGAGTCTCCATTCAATAATTATCACCTAGCCATTCGAGCTCTACTCGCCTCTGCGCATTACCGGTTGGGGAAACCAATATCAGCCTGTACGCCCACTCATCCCATACCAGCTATGCCACTTTTCTGCTACGCCTTGCGGCCAGCACTTCCATCCCCCCGTTCATCGCAACCGCATGATCGCGAATATTTTCACTACCGGCGGTATCAAACTTATTGATACTCGTGGCACTGAGTATCCATCACAGGAAACTACCTTTACTGATTTATATTTCTTCCCACAGTATATTTTCACCAAACCAGGACGCGGGGCTGCCGGCGATAGAATTTTCCTGCAACGCGAAGAGGGTAGCCGCCCAAATTCCCACCTACACGTATTACCACGGTGGATTACGCCCCCTACCACCGTGTTTTTGGCAGGGAACTCAAGCACCTCGAAGTTATTGATGGTTCCGATGCTCATCGCACCCATTAAACTTCTCACTCACTACGGCAACGCCGATATGCGGCCCCTGCTGACCATGGCTACCACACCTGCCACCGCCAAACGAGCTATAGCCACCACGAAGCGCCGGCAGTCCCCGGAGCTTCTTCTTTTCCCCGAATTTCCCTACTCA